>NZ_CP104395.1:0-316117 GCF_029207735.1 Candidatus Nanohalococcus occultus | reverse complement strand
CGCGATGAATCGATCGGCGCCGCAGAAGAGCTGTGCGAACAGCTGGATGTACGTCTGGAGGTTGGCCGGTATGAAGACTACTACGATTTGAAGATGGATGATGTGGCCGATACCGGAGAGCTTGGAAACTGTACTTACTGCGGGATTATACGCAGAGATCTCTTGAACAAGCTCTCACGTGAAGTCGATGCCAACAAGCTCGCAATTGGCCACAACTTGGACGATGAAGCCCAGGCAATCATGATGAACCATTTGAAAGGCAACATGCAGAAGCTGGCGCGCATGGGCGCGATGAGCGATTCGGACACCCACGAAATGTTTGTTCCAAGAATCAAGCCATTGCTTGATGTCCGTGAAAAGGAGATCGCACTTTATTCGCGTCTACATGATCTAGGCGTGATCGATCGGTGTCCGCACGTCCAGGAAGGATCGCTGCGGCCGATGGTCAAATCGTTCTTGAACAAGCTCGAGGCTCAGATGCCTGGAACTAAAAACAAGATTGTCTCACACGGACGAGATCTATCGGATATCGTGGATGAAAGCATTGACTGGGAGAACAACGTCGATGAGATACAGGAATGTGAAAGATGCGGAGAACCTTGTAGCAACGATGTATGCCGGAAGTGTCAACTGCTGGAAGATATTCGTTCTGATTAGATAACCATCCGGTGCGGATAAAAACCGTGAAGTATTACAGTGTATTATGAAAGCTATTGTGCTAGCTGGAGGACACGCAACACGGCTATGGCCGATTACAAAGCACCGGGCTAAACCGCTTTTGCCGCTCGGAGAGAAACCTATAATCGATTTCATGCTTGAAGAACTCGATGACGAAGTCGAGGAAACTATAATCTCAACTAACGCAAAGTTCGCAGGAGACTTCGAGGACTACATCGAAGAATACGACCGGAACGCCCGCGTCGTAGTCGAACAGCAGGACAGCGAAGAGGAAAAACCAGGGACAATCGGCGCAATCATCAAACTGATCGAAAAAGAAGGTTTGGACGACGATCTGCTGGTTGTCGGAGGCGATAACTACTTCGGATTCAGCTTCTCGGATTTACTGGATTTTTGCCGGGAGAAAGACGCCCCGGTAAACGTAGTATATGACATCAACGATTTCGAACACGCCAAACAGTTCGGTATTGTTGATACGGAAGAGGATCGGATTGTAGGCTTCGAGGAAAAACCAGAGGAACCTCCAAGCACTTTGGCATCCACTGCTTGCTATTACTTCCCTAAAAGGAACGTATCGCTTTTCAACCAGTACGAAGACCATTTCAAGCAGACGGATGTTCCAGCCGAACAGTACCTCGATGAACCAGGCCGTCTGATCGAATGGGCGCATGAACGCGAGGAAATGTATGCTTTCAGCTTCTCAGGCGAATGGCACGATGTAGGCACCCGTAAAGGCTACCTTGAGGCAACAGAAGCCGTCATAGATAGAGCAGTCATCAGCGGAGACACTGAAAACTGTGAGATCGGCGAGAACGTCGTAGTTATGGAAGGCGCTCGTCTTGAGAACGTGGAAATCGAAAACAGCATCGTATTCCCAGAGGCAGAAGTCAAGAACTCGGAGATACGAAGCTCCTTGATTGATAAGAAAACAGAGATCGAGGACTCAGAGCTTCAAGGCGCGGTCATAGGCGCGCATACAAAGTTCTAAAGGCCTCGACCCCCGGAAAGAAGGTTTTAACCGTAGAGCGTTAGATCAACGTCAGATGTCTCGACGACGAGTTCGAACTCGTCGGAAAGCTCGGCTCTGACGCGGCCATCGGAGTTGGTGCTGCCAATATTCTGGCCGTCAACTCTCATATCGACGTAGCCAAGTCCTCTGCCATCTCTGAGAACTGTGATCATAGCAGGCTGGTTTTCACCCTGGTATTTGACAACGCTTACAGTGTAGCTGTGAGTTTCACCGTTAGCTTCCACCATAGTGTTTTTAGCCCATGAAATACAGTCATCTGGGTATTTCTGGACGTATTCCGGGTTAACTACTCGTCGTACATCCTCTCTGAACTCTTCAAGCAGTGAGGTCTCAGGAATACTACCTGGCTCGCATCTGAAAGCATTTTCATGCGTCTGACCTTCTACGATTCTTGTTTCTGATTGTGCGGACACAGAGCCAGTCATGGCTATGCTCAGCAATAAAACCGAAACAAAAAGCACAACCTTGCTCTGTCGCAAGCTATGGAGTGATACCATACAGCCTTACAATAGGTTTCTTTAAATAAGGCGTTTGTTCCACCCTTCCATCGATTTATAACTAGATAAAAAGCCTTCTACACACAACAAAACAGCTTATAGAATATATATGGTTTACTCGCCGTACATGGGCATTGAAGATCCGCCCGGTGCGGAATAGCCTCCACAATCCGATATCGACGGCCCTGCCGTAGGGACCTTGTAAGGCTCAGGGCCGGAAGGATTGTCGCCGAAGCCTGAAGACTCAAGCGCATATTCAATGGACACAGATGAACTATCCGCCTCTAGATCATACCATGTCTCGACCTCTAAAGGATCGAGAGCGTACTCCGAATCGCTAGGCTCATATTCTTGGACCGAGGACCACAGATCATCTAGTTCATACATTTTTACCTAAGCCAATATAGCTCAGGAAACTTAACTAGATTATTGTAAACGAGTAGATAACTAAGGGAAAAATAGTCTGGCAGCGTCCTGGAGATCCCGCCGAAAGGCAGTACTAGCCAGATCGCTGAGGGACTTTACTTCCGTGTTCGGAATGGGTACGGGTGTTGCCCCCTCGCCTTGGCCGCCAGTATGGTTACAAACAGGGTTAAAATTTATAAAGGGTTGGAAGCCGCGAACTGAAACTTTTTTCAAGCAGAACAGCGAACTCGGGTATATAGATGAGCGGAGGAATAAGTGTCGGAAACGACGATGGAGGTTTTCTGAAGAAGTTCCTGGATAAGTCAGTTATATTCGATGTTATAGTGATCGGAGTGCTGGCACTGGATGCTTATCTTCTACAGCAGACCGCCGGAACATTTGGTCGTGCTTCGATAACGAGCTTCCCGCCGCCAAGCATAGATATTCTGGCAGCCCAGGCCACGGCAGGATTAATTTTCGTAAAGATAGTTAACGCGATGGTTGACAGCAGCGATTAAACAATATCGAGCAGTTCGTTGCTTCGGCCTTTTGGCACTCTTGATGAGACGACACCGCCCTTGAAGTAACCACAGCCCACCACAAGACCTCTGTACCTGAGAGCCACATAACCTTCCTCTTCTAAGTCCCTTGGAATCATTTCCTCGCGCGCAAGCAGCTTCCGGAACTCCTCTCGGGATAGCTCAACTAGGTTCTTCTGAACCTTATCGCCGAGAAGCTGGATGAGGTAAGTCGTTGGCTTCAAGCCGATATCCAGATCTCTCAAAGCCCGGAGACCTGAGACTTCCGTTTCATACTCTTCGACGGAATCTTTAGGCACAAGCCAGTAGTCGCCGGACCGTCTTTCAATCTCAAGATGCGGCAGGTCGGCTCTTTCCACACCGAACCGTTCTTCCAAGAAGTTCCATGCCTTACTTTCTGAACTTTGCGACATAGATAACACCCGAGTTAAAGTGGTGTGGATACATCCTGATGGTTTTTCTAAGCTCCTCTCCGAATTTGCTGTCTTCGAACTCTTCGAGGCCGCTACTGTGCGGAAGATCGATCTCTATTCCCTCCAATTCAAGCTCTGTGTTTTCCAGGGCGTGTTTTACAACCTCTTCGTTTTCCTCCGGTGCGATAGTACATGTAGAGTAAACTAAGACACCGTCATCTATGAGAAGTTCTGCGCCTCTAACAATCAACTTTTTCTGAAGCTCTGAGAGACTTTCTCTTTCCTCTTTTTCCGCTGGCTCGAAGGTTCTTCGCGCCCGATCTCCTTCTCCGCTACATGGAGCATCAACTAAGACTCGGTCAAAGTCCTCTCGGCCAGGAAAGTTCCGGCCATCGTAGTTGGTAGTTGTAACGCAAGTGCTGCCGGTCCGGTAGGCATTCGCTGTCAGGCTCTGAAGCCGTTTAGCCGTCTTATCGTTGGCAATCACGACCCCGTTGTTTTCTATCCGGGAGGCTATCTGTGTTGTTTTCCCGCCCGGCGAGGCACACATATCAAGTATCTTCTCGCCTTCCTGTGGGTTCATCGCGTGGACCGGTATGGCCGCTGATTCTTCCTGGACGTAGTAGTCTCCACGCCAGTGAAGCAAGGATTTGCCCGGCTCTTCGGTGTTCGAAAGCCTGTGAATGTTTTCATTCCAGGAAGGCTTTTCTATAACATCGAAGTCCTTGAAAAGCTTCTCTAAGAAATCATCGGAGGACTTGACCCGGTTTCTTCTGGCAATGTTGACCGCGTGGGTCTCACATGCCTGTTTGAAACCCTCCCAGTCATCGATTATAGATTTGTATCTCTCCATAGAAACCCTCTGTCTGGAAAGTTTTCTATAACCCTCTAAATTTTTACAGGTCTTTCAGGCTCTGCTGTCCGGCATCTCGTTTTCCGAAGGCTTTCCGCAGGTCTTTTTCCAGCTCCGGGCCTTTGCTCCGATCGTATAAAGTGGCTGCGGGATGGTAGACCGGCATTATTTTCCAGCCGTTTTTCCTGAAAGTTCGGCCGTGAATCTTGCTGATGCCTTTCGAGGTATCGAGCATCTCTCTGGATGCGAAGTTTCCAAGTGTTACAATGGCTTCAGGCTCGATGTTTTCCAGCTCCTTTTCCAGTAGCGGCGCCCACGCCTTTATCTCGTCTTTTTTCGGATCTCGGTTATCCGGCGGCCGGATCTTAACCAGATTTGTAATGTATAGTTCATCACGGTCGACCCCGATCTTGTGAAGAATCTCATCCATCCGGTTTCCTGCGCGTCCGACGAAAGGTTCTCCCTCCTCTACCTCGTTTGCGCCAGGAGCCTCACCTATCAGGACGAACTTGGCGTCTTCCGGTCCGACAGCCGGTACGAAACGCTCCTCGTTGAAATACTTGGGATCGAGGTTCTCGAAGAACTCGCTGTACTTTTGCTTAAAATCCATATATTATTGGACGAGTGTTAGCTTCAAAACTGGTTCGACCGGTTGATGAATTGGTTTAAAAAGCTGCGTCCGACTATTTTTTCTTCATATGAAGTTCTGCGAAGATGAAAGCTGTGGCGGAATGCTCGTCTCAGAGAAACACGAGGGAGAGTCCGTCATGAAATGTAGGAACTGCGGTAAAATCCATGATGCTGAAGGAGAGTCCTTGAAGATCACCGAGGAGAAAGAAGACGATCCGATGGACCGGTTGAACGTATCGAAAAGCGATGATAAGGAAACTGTTCGAGCCACCACAAAAAAGGTCTGTCCGGCATGTAGCAAGAACAACGACGATGAGAAAGACCATGAATGGTGGATGGAACAGACAAGAGCGTCAGATGAGCCACCGACACGTTTCTATGAATGTACAGAGTGTGGGAACGTTCACAAGGAATACGACTAGATTATTCTAGTCTATTCTTAACTCATCTTCCTCTTCGTCATCTGCGAGGAAGTTTACCGAGGCTCTAAGCTTGCTTAGCTCTTCCCGAACCTCTTTTCGTTCTTCTTTGAACTTCCGGGCGTCCAGTTTTTTCTCGAAGTCGAACTCCCGTGAGTTTACCTCCATAACAAAGTCGTTTTCCAGCTCGTTCAGCCGGTCTTCCAGATCGGTGAAGTCTGATTGAAGGTTGTAGAACCGTTTGTTCGATGTGTTGACCAGTTTACGGATCTTCTGTATCGTATCAAGCAGCTGAGAGTCTGTTATCTGTTTTATCATCTCCGTGTTTTTTCGCTGGTGTTTCTGGATCCTGCTCATCTGTTCGGACATTTCATCAATCTTGGATTCAAGCCTCTGGATCTCAGTTTTCTCCCGGTCTATCTCACTGGTCTGGGATTCTTCGACCTTCAGATCGGCGTTCAGGACCGCTCCCGAGTTCTCCATGTAATCCTGTAATGCGGAATCAACCGCGTTGAGATGTGATTCCAGCTGGTCGATCTGATCCGATACCTGTTGAACTCCCTGTTTGGCTTCCTCTGCTTGTTTTCCGAGCAGGTCCATGGGTTTGAATTGTAGAGGGTTGTTTGAATTACTGTCGGTTCCGTTACGACAATGGTTAAAACAGTTAATCGAAGTTGGGTGATTATGCCAGAGCAACAGAGAAGAGCGCCAGCGGTACCTAAAGACGTAACTGAAATCGATCCACGGGACGATATCCGCGTCCGAGTGGTTGGAACAATAATTTCAAAGGACGAAGACTCGATCACCGTAGATGACTCGACTGGAACAGTCGAGGTATTCATGCAGGAAGAACTGATGGAAGATCTTGAGGAAAACCAGCGTGTCCGTGTTCTCGGCCGAGTGCTGCCAACACCTGATTCGTTTGAAATCCAGGCGGAGACTGTCCAGGACTTCGAAGGCGTCGATGAAGAACTACGTGACAGGGTTAAAAAAGTTGTTAACTCTACGCAGTAACAAGGTGAATCAAAATGTTTAAAGCGGAGCTAGAGGACGTCTCACTACTGAAAGACTCGATGAAAACCATCAGCGATCTGATCAGCGAGGGGATTTTCCAGCTGAACGAAGATGGTGTAAAACTGGTAGCAGCCGACCCTGCGATGGTCGCACTGGTCGATTTCAAGATCGAAAAAGACGTTTTCGAAAGCTACGATCTCGACGAGGAGACAAACGTAGGTCTAAACTTGGAAAACCTTTACTCAATCTTGAGACGTGCTAACTCCGATGATAAAATTATACTGGAGACCCGTGGAGACTCGAAGTTCTACATCACAATGGAGAGTTCCTCGGTAAGAGAGTTCTCACTTCCAATCCTGAACCTCTCGGAAGACGACATGCCCTCCACCGACGACTTGGAGTATGCGGTCACAGCAGAGCTTGAAACAAAAGTTCTCGAATCCGCTGTAAAGGACGCACTTGTTGTCGGAGACTCAGTTGTAATCGAGTCCGATAACGCAGGTCTGCGCGTCAAGGCTGAGGGAGATCAGTCAAACGTCGAGTTCGAGATCGACGGCGATGCCGAAGGAGTACTGGAGTTTTCCGGCGGTAACGCACGGTCAATGTTCTCACTTGATTACCTAAACGACATGACCGGGGCAAAGAAGCTTTCGGATACTGTCAAGCTCTCGATTGGCGATGACTTCCCGATGAGACTTGAGTTCGAAGTACCGGATGAAGCACTTTTGAGCTTCGTACTGGCTCCGAGAATTGAAGAAGAGTAACTTTAGAGGTGAGAAGGAAAGATGTCTGAAGTAAAACGAAGGCTGGATGAGGCCGCAGTCGCCAGACATCTTTCCGAGTTTACATTCGGAGACGCTCAAAACCTGCTGGGAGAACGTTCGGAAACCAAAAGAACTCTGAACAGAATGAAGAGGAAAGGAGCTGTTTACGAAGTCGAAGGCAAGGAAGCTGTAATATACAAAGTAGATGAAGAATCGGCAAGAGAAGTTTACGGCAGCATTTTAGACCACGTAGATTACTCGGATTAACTCGATACTGGCAATACTTGAACCTTCAGAGAACCAAATTTATCATGAGCGACGAGGAAAATTCTCGAAAACCACAGGACTGGAAGATCCGGCAGTACTACGAACAAGACGAGGTAAAACAGCACATTTTAGAAACTGCCGAGTACCGGGAGATAGCCCCGACATACCCGAACGGGTACGGCAGACGTCCTGATGCGATCAACTTCCCCGGCGATTACCTGAACTTTGTGGACGATGGAGCGGTTTCCTTCCACTCATCGGTTGAAAGATGGAAAAATCCTTTGCTGATAGATGATGTATCCGATCTTTCGAACCTTCGTACCGGCTGGGATCTTGTAATAGATATTGACTGTGATCCATCCTTCGAGCTGGCGAAAGACACCGCCGAACTAGTCATCGAGGAGCTACGTCAGCACGGCATAGAGGAAATCAGCGTCAAGTTCTCCGGGAACCGTGGCTTTCACATAGGAGTGCGCT
The DNA here is from genome assembly GCF_029207735.1 of Candidatus Nanohalococcus occultus. NCBI lineage: Archaea > Nanobdellati > Candidatus Nanohalarchaeota > Candidatus Nanohalococcus > Candidatus Nanohalococcus occultus. The sequence continues at coordinate 308,131 of NZ_CP104395.1, read as the reverse complement.
CTGAAGCGTTCCCGAAAAAAGTAAACGATAAGGAAGTAGCTAAGATGTATCCTGCGCTTCCAAGAGGAATAATACAGTACATAAGAGACGATTTGAAGGACAGGATGGTTGAAAAGGTGCGAGATCACGGCTTCGAGGAAGAAATGAAGACCGATGACGGCAACGACCCTTACAGCGTCAGCGATATCGAGAACAACTGGGGTCAACGCCACCTGTTCCGGATGCCGTACTCGTTACATGATTCAAGCTGGCTGGTGAGCCTTCCAATCACCCCGGATGAAATCGGAGGCTTCGAGCGCTCGGATGCCCAAATAGACAAGGTAAGTTTCGAGAAAGGTTTTCTGGATAGCTTCAAGGAAAATGAGGCGAAAACACTTGTCGTCCAGGCAATGGATTTTCTGGAAGAACAGCAAGAACAGATCGAGGAGAGAAGAAACCTGAACAAGGAGTTCGATACGCCCGATGAGGTTATAGAGGAGGAAAACTGGCCTCCAACCATAATGAACATCCTGGACGGACTGGCCGATGGCCGGAAGAGAGCGCTTTTGATCTTGATCAACTTTTTCCGGACGATCGGGATGGGCTGGGAGGAGCTTGAATCCCGGATCTGGAACTGGAACGATGAGAACAAGGAACCGCTGCGGGAATCTTACGTTAAATCACAGCTGAACTGGCATCGCCGGCAGGACGAGGTTGTCCCGCCACCGAACTACGATGCGAATGGCTACTACAAAGACATGCAGGTATACGAGGGCGATAACCTGGAAGAACAGGTCTCTAACCCGGTGACGTATGCTTTCAGAAAGTCCGGAGGGGGCAACGAGCAGGAAACGGACATGTATGCCTGTCCTTACTGCGGGAAAGAGTACAAACAGAAAAAGTCCTTTAAAAAACACGTCAGGCAGTGTGATGGCGACGGAGAAATCAAACGCTTGGACTGAAGTGGGAGATAAAAAACTCTTCGATCCGGTTTAGATTATAGATGGAAGACGCCATTACTTTCAGCGAGTTGAGAAAGGTACAGAAAGAAGAGTCGAGAAGTCAGCAATTAACCGATCTGGACGATGACTTCATGTTAAAGGTCTCTGATTATTTCAAGCAGAAAGAGGAGATCGGAGCGGAACGTGAGTACCGTAACGCGGAAAGAGTCTTCGAGAAAATTATATCCACACGAGAAGATAAGATAGTACGGACAGCGAAGATAAATGCGAAGTCAGACGGCGGATCTACACCGGCAAACATGTTGCCTTTCGAAAACGAGCTTTTCCGGGAGCTGAAAACTGTTTTCAGCGATCACCGTGAACGGGCGGAAGAACGGAGAGGTGGCGATACCGACTTCGATGATGTAGAGGACTTCGAGGAACAGACAACTTCGGAAAGACAGGAAAGTACGGAAGAAACCGAAGAAGAAAACATTCAGGAGGCTGAAGAAGTTGAAGACGGCTACACGAAGGTGAAGATAACTTCCGAGGTCCCTGAGTTCATGGGGACCGATCTGGAAAGTTATGGTCCTTACGATGAGGGCGAGGAAGTTCAGATACCGGAGGATAACGCGGAGATACTTGTAAACCGTGGAAGCGCGGAGATGAAATAAGAGATGACGAAAGTTTTTGCAATAAGCGGATCACTTGTAACGGAGAACCTTGAAAACCTAGGCGAGCTAGCACAAGCACTTGAATCCCATGAAGAACAGGTAATAGCTGTTACTGGAGCGGGCGGACTGAAAGAATACATTCATGCGGCCGGGAACTTCGGGAACCAGGGCGAACAGGACCTGGTGGGAATCACAGGCACTCGTTTGAACGCAAAGACCTTGATGACTGCGATGGATGCGTACCCAAAGGTTCCGGAGACTGCCTACGAGATCCGGGAAGCAGCCTCGACAGGCAAGAACGTGGTAATGGGAGGTTTAACACCAGGTCATTCGACCGATGCTGTAGCCGCGATCGCCGCAGAGTTGCTTGAAGCAGATCTTTACATCGCAACAAGGATTGACGGAGTCTACGACCGAGATCCCGACGAGGAAGGAGCTGAAAAGTTCGAGGAGATCGGACTGGACGAATTGCGGAAAGTGATCTCCGGGAACAATGAAGCCGGCGGCCACGAACTGATCGATGGAACCGCAGTCGATATCATCGAACGGTCCAGTATTGAGACCAAGCTCTTCCTTGGAACGAATGAAAACATTGAGAACCCCGGTGAGGCGGATGGAACCACAGTCGTTTTGGACTGAGCGGTTTCCAAGAAGTTGATTGTTTTAAAGGTTAGTGGACTGACAATACCTATGGTAAAGATTCCAAAGGAACAGAGACGGTACTGCCCGAACTGTGATGAACATACCGATCAGACGGTGAAGGAAGTTACTAACCGATCTGACTCTCCGTTCAAAAAGAAGTTTAGGAAACGGCAGAGAAAGATCGATCACGGATATGGATCATTCCCTTATGAAAACCCTGCAATCCGATCCAGAGGACGTAAGAATCCTACAAGCGAGAAGAAGGACCTACAGTTTACATGTAACGAATGTGGTAAATCATGGAAACCTTCCGAGCCGCTAAGAGCTGCGAAGCTAGAGATTGAGAGGTAAATACTAATGAAAATTACAAATTTTCAGGATAGCCAAAAACACACAGGTGTTCTCAACTAATGGCACAGAACTTTCTACGAATCGAATGCCACGAATGCGGAAACCAGCAGATAGTCTACTCCCGTGCGTCAAACAAAGTTGACTGCATGGTTTGCGGAGAAGCACTGCTTGTTCCAACCGGCGGCAAAGCCGATATAAAAGCAGACGTGGTCGAAGAACTAGCAGCAGAATGAAGTGGTACAAGGACTCTCCCGACGAAGGAGACTACGTAGTCGTCAGCATCACTGACGTCGATAAGAACTCCGCTTACGCAGACCTTGAAGAGTACGAAGGTCAACGCGGACTTATCCATATCTCAGAAGTTGCTCGTTCATGGATTCAGGACGTAACTAAAGAACTCAGCGAAGGCGAGAAAACTGTCGCACAGGTAATTGAAATCGGCGACGGATCGATCAATCTTTCTCTAAAGAGAGTTAACGAAAAACAGAAAAAAGACGCAATGGCTCGCTGGAACAAGGAAAAGAAAGCAAGTACGTTCCTAGAACAGCTAGCTGACGAACTAGACATGTCAACCGATGAGATCTACGAAGAAGTAGGTTTCAAGCTCCAAGAAGAGTTCGGAACTTCATTCACAGGTTTCGAGATCTCGGTAGGCGAAGAGGAAAGACTTCTCGAGATGTTCGACGAAAAAACTGTCGAGGCAATCCAAGAAGTTGCCCGTGAAAACATCAACTTGAAACAGGAGAAGTTCGAAGGAGAGATCAGACTCGAGTTCGAACAGGGCGATGGAGTCCGCAGAATCCGGGAAGCTTTCGAAGACCTTGGAGACGCAGTCGAGGCAAAGTATGTCTCAGCTCCAAAGTATGCGATCACAGCATGGGGACGGAACCCGGAGCTGGCTAAAAAACGCATGGACGAAGCCGTTGATTCAATCCGGGAGAAAGCCGAAGAGCTTGAAGGAACATTCGAGTTTTCCAAGGTATGATACGGAAAACAAAGGACGGACGGTACACTATGAAAGAACAACTCGACGGAGAGAAAACCGTTACGGCCCGTCCTCCGAAGTTCTCATACCCTGACAAGTACGGCGAGTACCGTCGGAAGACCAAAAGACAGAATTAAGCAAAAAAGGCTTCTTTTTTACTTGCTTTCGTTTTCAACTACCTCCTCAAGTTTCTCGACTACCAGTTTCTTTACCTCCTCACTGTCAGTTCCCTCGACGTAACGGTAAACTATCTGCTCTATATCTTCCATAGGCAAGTCCATATCTTCTTCTATCCCTGACTGAACAAGATCCATAACCAGGTATATTCGAATACCTCTCATCAACTCTATATCCGAATCCAGCAAACGCTTCGAGGTGCTTACGCCAAGTAATGAAGCAAGAGACTTGTAAATCTCTATTGCCCTCTTCACGTCTCCGTTCTCTACTGCTTTCTCAAATCTGTGTAAATACCAGCGGTAAACAGCAGTTTTAGAGAAACTAATAACCTGATCTCTCTGATATACTGCTCCAGACAATATTAACATCAGAACAGCCGCTCCAAGGATCGGCAAGATACCTCCATCATTTTCCTGAGCTTCAAACTCTCTATACGCCGTAAAACGCTCCGAAGCAGTTTCACAGTCAAAGAGAATCATATTCTGGCCTTCTTCCAGGCTGATATTGAACTTTAGGGATGTACTAGTTCCATTGTAGAGCTGGCGTCCTGAACGGGTTAAAACGCATCTGCTCTCTCGGTTAAGATCTATGTCCAGCATACCGTACTCTCCGATAACTTCCAGCTGGTGCTGTATCTGTAAATCTTCAAGCTGTCTTGAGAAAACTATTGAAGGCCTAGACCAGTTTCTGTGACCGCGGAAACCATACTCGATCGTTCTCGAGCCATTAAAGTCTTCGAACACTGCGGTTCTAATATTTCGACCTTGTGAAGACGGGAGTTGATCTGCTATAAGCAAGTCGGTTTCGCCACAGGTATTTTCCAGCTTTAAACGGGACTGATTGTATCCAAGTCGTCTTTCAACGGCAAGGCAGGTGGCATTAAAGCTAAGGTTCTTATTGGAAAGATCGAACCCTAGCTGTTCAAGACGCGTCCTGTTCCAGCTGTAGTTTCCCACATAGCTGTAGTTCAAAGTTATATTTTCAGGTAGTTCCGGTTCCTCGTCAAAAGCACCTGACGGTATCCCTCCGCCTGACGAACCCCCTGAACCACCACCTCCGGAATCAGATTCCTCTTCTTCCTGAACAGTTACCGTAGCTGAAAGCGTTTCTCTTAAACCGCTTGAAGACGTTATCACACAGCTCAGATCCTGCTGGCCGCCGGATCCAGCTGTCACAGACCAGGTATTCGAAGTCGAGTTACCGTATGGAAGCCGCGAACTAGCAGAGTAAGTGGAGTTTTGGGTTGAAAGCCCTGAATTAAGTACAAGCTCCAGCTGTACATCGGAGAGATTAGCACTCTGAAGCCTGTTGGTGACCGCACAGGTGGCTTCAAAACCGCTGTCTGCCTGTACAGTCTCCGGCACCTCAAAACTTTCAGAAGTATTATAGTTCAAAGGAACCGTATAAGCAGCCGTGTAAAGACCGGAAACCATCAGCCCCTGCTGTTCAGGCGTCTCACAGCTGTAATTTCCTTTGAAAGGACCGCAACCGGAAGAAGTGGTATTCCCAAGCAGAGACCTATACTCAGGAAGATATGTGTTGTTATCTCCGTAAACATAGGCGTTTTCAAACAGCCGGATACCCAGACCGTAGCTTTCAGGACCACAGTTCGCACCACACCCTGTCTGAGAAGAATCTGTGATATTTGAAGCTTGTTCGCTGTAAGAGCTGTTGTTTGTATAACTATAGGTCCGCCAAAGAGCAGAACCTAAACGCTCCGTCGCATTTTTACCCTGTGCCTGCCGACTAAGGTTTAAAGCGACCTCTTTGTAGGTTTCATTACCTGTAACTTTGTATGCTTCCCAGTATCCGTCAATCATCGCAGCCTGTCCTTCGGAGCTTCCACAGTTAAAGTCTTGTCTCCAGACATCACAGTCCTCTGCCGAACCCTTCACGAACTTCAGAGAGGTCTCATACAACGAGTAATTTCCGGTACTTCTGTAGGATTCAAGAGTGGTTTGTATCAGACGTCCCTGCCTCAAGCTTCCCTCAAGATCTTCGACAACGCTTGAAGTGTTACAGTTAAAATCGTCTTTTTCAGGGCTACAGGCCGGGGTCGATCCTGCCTGAGTTCGGAACGGCGATTCAATAAAGCTGACCAGCCCCTCCCTGTAACTTTCAATAGTATTATGTAAAAACGCGGTGCTGAAACCGTCGATCATCTCCGCCTGGTAAAAAGAATCCTCACAGGAAAAATCGCCGCTCCAAGGCTGACAGTACTGTTCCGGGTTCGCCGAGGAAAAGTTTTCTGCCTCGATTTCAAGCTCCTCACTTCCTAGAGAGATACTGAACCGGAAGCTTCCGTTCTCCGGGAAGCTGAGATTTCCATCTCTGAACTTGTAACTGTAGACGGTCTGATTTGAGACGTTAGACGCCGGCAGAGTACATCCGTCAAGAAGATTGATGTCACACGAACTCCAGTTTTTATTACCTCGCATACGGTAGAGGATTTCTGGATCACGCATATCACCGCGCATCTGAGGTTTCAAGCTAAGATTTATGCCGAATACAGTTTCCTGTCCAAACTGCGGGTCCGAGAAACCGCGTTCCTCATCTTTCCTGTATTTTAAACCGTCCCAGTATACTCTTGAGTGAAGACCCTGCGTATCCGGGAAACTACACCGGTAACTGGCGTTAGAAGGATTACAAGAATAATTCTCAGAGTAGGAGGTAAGATTTGACGCATGGAAATAGTACCCATAGTTTTCTGTGGCTTCGTAACCATTCCAGAAAGCTAACAAACTCCGTAAATGCGTTCTCTCAGAAACATTTGTGCTTTCGTTCCGGTAAGAACTCAATAAGGTCTTGGAAATATTTTTAGCACGGTCACTGTAGTAATTATTACCTGTGAGTTTGTAAGCATCGAACAGAGCTTCGGCGACGGAAGGAGAAGAATAGTTTGTGGCTGAGAGATTCTTAGCTATCGACTTGTAGCTCCGATTTCCTGTAACTGTATAAGCCCTCCAATAACCTTGTATCATCTCTCCCTGACCGGTAGAGGTATTACACTTGAAGTCATCGGACCAGACGTCACAGCCCTCCGCAGAACCCCTGGAATAGTTTTCCGCAAGCGCTCTAACAGCGCTGTTGTTTGTGGCACCATAAACCCTCCAGAGTGCGTTTACAAGCGATCCCTGTCTTAAACCCGCAGATACTTCCAACTCATCATCGTTACCATCATCATTACAGCTAAAATCGTTTTCCGCATGGTTACAAGTTCCCAAGAGTCCGCCAGTATCATCATAGCTTGAAAGAGCGTAATCAAGAGAACGGTTTAGAAAGGTCTGGTTGTCAGTCTGAACATATGCTTCAAGGTTCGAAAGCATCATCTCCGCCTGGAAGGTTTCATAACCGCAGCTGCTGTCAGTCGTATTGTATGGACAGTCCTGGCTTTCAGAAACATTTTCAGTCAGGTTCAACGCCCTAGATCTAAATGTTTGGTTATGTGCGGAAATAGAGAGCCGGAAGCTACCTGAGGGAAAGCTTACCGAGCCATTCGTAAACCGATACCGGTAGATTCCTTTACTAGAGAAATAGCTGCCCGGGACCGTTACACCATACCCACCGTCTTCGTAACTCATTTCAAAGGACTTCCACCCCGACTCTGGTGCGGCTAGCTGTAAAGACATATTGGTAAGCGAAGTCTTGTTCTGAACTGAAAAGTTGACAGCTTGGTTTACACGGTAGTCTCCGTCTGTAGACGGGTTTGCCAGCTCGCTGGCAGAAGCAGTCCCGACCAGCAACACCAATATTGTGATACAGTAAATACTTCGGGCTGTTTTTAAGCAGTTATAGCGAATTTTCATCAACGACCTACAGTTAAACAATTCTGAGAGAGGTTTAATAATTTACAATACTCCTTAAAACAATTCTGACCGTTCAAAAACAGTCTAGACCTCATTAGCCATGGAGGTTTTTTATACCGGGAGACCGAAGTTGAAACCATAGTGAGTCCTCACAGTTTTGAAAACCTGAAAACCTCAAATTACATACATTTGGCCGCTGGACTCACATTCGCCGTTCTGCTTATAGGATCTGTTTCCGGGCAGACAGGATTGAATGTAGCTGACTCCGTGGCCGACCTGTACGTACAAGACAGCAGCTCTGACGGCAACTGGACCGTCTACTTCAACACAACTCAGGACGGTAACATCATATTCGAGCTTGTAGAAAACAGCGATAGCCTGTCTTTCAACCGGTTAGAATACCGAGAGAGCGGTTCATGGGTAGAAAACCCGGCCGAGGTTTCAGGAGACACGGTTAGATCGGACTGGACGGGAAGTCAAAATTCCTACGGACGGATTATCTACGATGTAAACAGTTTTGGATCTTACGGCGCAAATATTTCAATCGGAAACTCTTCCCGAACCGTTTATAGCTCCGGAAAACATGAGCAAAGCTCTTTCCAGCTTAATCTAGACAATCCCATTATACAGTATGAGCTATGTGCCTTTAATTCGAATTTCTGGAGCTGTGATCCGTCAAGTGATGGTGAAACCGCTGATCCAGGTTACAATGGCGAGGTAATTGATATTGACGGATCAGAGGAGAGAAGTTTCGAGTTACCGGGGAATTCAAACGTTGATAGCTTCTCAATCCAGCTCCAGAGCTTGGAGAGCGAGTCATTAATGAATATAACCGGACAGGGAATTGAGTTCGCTGAGCTTTCCGCCGATGATCGAAGAGAGATTCTTGTATTCGAGGATTCGACGGTGAAAGCGTTTAAATCCAATGGAAGCAGTCTCTGGAACTACACTGCGTCGAACAGCGTAAATAGTATCGAGTCAGGTGACAGCGAGGTCTTATCCTCGGAGGATGAAGTGTTTGTAGCAACCGAAAACAGTCTGGAGTATCTTTATCCGAACGGTACGGAGATAAGAAGCATTGACGGTTTCGAGTACTACGATGTAGCCGCCGGCGAACTTTCCTCAGAGAGTGCCTTCTACAGCAATGACGATGGAGAACCAGAGAATTTCACTTGCCTGGGCTGCGATACGAACTCCTCGCGCTTCACACTACCTTACGAGATCAGCAGAGGTGAAGACGGACTATACATCAGAACTGCGCTTAACTACTACAATAAGAGTCAGGACTTAGAGCTAATATTGAACGGGACGACTTACGATATAAACGAAGAGCTTGTAGATAGTAGCGCGGTTTTTGAGAAAAAATCCGATGACGGTTCTTTCGAGGACATGGCGTCTCTGGGAGAGAACGATCTAACCTTAGAACTACCTCAAGAAGATTTCGAGTCAAAAAGCGTTTACCTTAAGTTGCCTCTCGCACGTAACCCTTCAGGCACAGGAAACCTCAGTCTGGAAGTCAACGGCAATACCTACAGTTTAAACAGGTCAAGTGTTAATGCTAGTTCCTCTCCGATTATTGAAGCATCCAACGCCTCGGATTTCAGATCTGTGGCCAGTATACAGGACTCTACAGTCTATACAGGAGGCTTTGATCCCGGTCAGAACAACTCAGTTTACATTGGAGCAGCTTTCAACAGGATTAACGGAGAGAACGGAGACATAACTGTTTCCGTAGGAGATTCAAACTATACTATAGCATCCGAGAAAATTAAGGCGGACAGCGAGAAAAGCTTCAAAGCTGACGACAGCGTAGCGGATGATTCAAAAGTTCTTAATGGAGAGAACTCGACGTTCAATCTCTGGTACGACATACCGGATGATTTGAACTCGGAAGATATTTACATCAAGTCGGCGCTTTCCTATTTCGGGAACAAATCTGGACAGCCCTACCTTACTGTAAACGGCTCTCGTTACGATATAGACCGATCGGAGATCTCGGCGGCAAGTAAACGTAACTTCAGCATAAACGATGGTTCATGGGAAAACGAAAGCTGTATAGGGTGTGAAGATGACACAAATCCTCCGCATACCTTATTCGATCTTTCTGCCTTTGATCTTTCAAGTTTCAGAGCTGAAAAAACATACGTTTCAGCACCTATGTGTTATACAGGTTCGCGAGTGGATGATCTGGTACTCAAGGGCAATGGTTTGAGCAACACTGAGTACGATGTAAACGTATCGGAGATTCCCGCATGTAGTTCGGGCGCAGAATGGGTTACAACACCTGTAGATACAGGTAACTTACAGGAAGAGTTCGTATTCTACAACTGTAGAGAGTGTAATTCGTCCAGTCATTACAGGTTGAAAGGAGATAACTCTACATCCGGGGCAAACTCCCAGTATTACCTCGGTTCCGGTACAAACTACGATACCGATCTCGGGTTCGATTACATGGTTAATCTTTCGACCAATTCATCTCTGGATTACAGCTGGGTTGAAACCCGTGTGGAGAAAGAAGACATAGCGCAGGGAGAAAACGTTAGCTTCGGCTGTGACAGCTGTAACGGAAGCCAGTTCTATCGTTTGATGCAGGATTCCAGCACCGGCAACCACTCGTTCTACAGGAACGGTAGCTCGGAATCCGTGGTTTCTGAGGACTACATGGTTCGGACCTGGACAAACAAGTCACTGAACCATTCATGGGCCTACACCCGCGTTAACTCATCAGCTCTCGGAGAGGACACAAACGTAAGCTTTAGCTGCCGTTCATGTAGCTCAGGCTACAATATACTCTACGATGACACTGTATCCGGAGAATCATATCACAACAGCTCCCTTCTTTCCGGCGAATACCATGTTGAAGTAGAAAAAAGACCTATTAACACATCCTGGACCAAAATAGAGATCAACAACTCCGATGTAAAAAACGCAGAGGACATAACACTCTCCTGTGACGGCTGCGGCCGCCGATCAATGTTTATCGGACTTGATTCTAGCTCAGATCAAAACACATACAGTAGAAAAGACGGAAACAGTCTCTTGAAAGACATGGGTGGCTCTGTCCGCGTATGGAGCAACACCAGTCTCGCATATGACTGGGTTAGAACGGAGGTTGACAGCAACGATATTTCAGAAAATCAGAACGTTACTATAACTTGTTCAGACTGTGAAAGCCCTGCTTTCAACTTGATGCTTGATGATGGTTCTTCCTCGGATTCTTTCGTTTATGAAAACGGTTTTGAAAATATTTCCCAGGGATACATGGTAAGGGTTGATTCCTTCGGTTCCAACCAGGGCCAAGAGGTTATAGCATCCAAGTTCCCATCGGTTATATCTGCTTTAAACAGTTCTTCAGTTGAAATCTGGAATTATTCGACTGAAAAACGGACCTATGATCTCGCTGTAGGAGATGTTTCGAACAATACCGGTAACGAAGTCATCGCAGGTACGAAGGACAGGGTTGTCGTACTTGATTCCGCAGGAGACCTAGTATCTCAGCACCCAAGTTCAGGTTCGGAGTGGTTCCGTGCAGTAGACGTTCTAGATGTAGCCGGAGATTCACGGAACGAAGTCATCGCAGGCACAGATTCGGGCAGAGTGATGGCTTTTAATTCGACAGGCACGTACTGGGAGACTGATGTTGGAAGCAAGGTGATGAGCTTGGAGACCGGGAATCTTTCCAGACAGGATGGACCTGAAATTCTCGCAGGCCTAGATGACGGACGGCTTGTAGTACTGAACTCGACGGGAGGCGTGGAAAATACTTACGAGCAGAACTCCGGGATTGAAAGCCTTGAATCAGGAGACATACGTGATTTGACGGGAGACGAGGTAGGGGTCTCGACCTCGGACAGCATGATATTCAATCTGTATTATCTGCCGGTAAATCTTTCCGCAGATATCAGAGCCGACGGGAACGCTGAATGGGTTGAGAACGGTGTTTTCACCGGGTCGGAGACAGTTTCCGGCGCCGACTTCGTGAACGCTTTCAACAACGAGCTTTCTTCCTGTAACAGTTTGTCCTGTAACGTGAGTTTAAGGTTTGAATCTGATTCGGACGGGCGTTTCCGTGTTTCAGATCCAAGCGTCGAATACAGCTACAATGTTTCCCAGACAGTTTCCAGTACGGAAGGAGTTACGCGTTGGGCAGAGAGAAGAGATATTACAGCAGGAGAGCAGATAATGTACCGGGCGTTGGAGATAGCTTATCCTACGAATCCTGCGGTACCGGTAAGAGTTGAAGACATAACTTCGACTGAGATAAGTAACGTTCTCAGCAACCAGGGTACAAGCGAGATAGTTCTGAACGACAGAAGGTTCAATATTTCAACGCCTTACATCGATCTGCCGACAGATCTAAGTTACTGGATGTTCGGTTCAGGTTCAAGAGAAAACGATTACTTATGGTATAATAACAGTCAGAGAGCTGCGCCGGTGGCCGTTTCTACAACTCCGGTCAGCGAGGGTTCAACTGTATCTAGAAACGTAACTGTTTTCCGGAATACTAGTCGGACGGATTCCGAGTTCGTGAATGTAACAGTCGATCTAACTGTCAATGATTCAGAGGTTTCAGGTAACAACTTCCTGGAAGTTGATTGGAACAACAACGGTTCTTTCACAGATATTACTCCAGACTCTATGGGTTGTTCCGAGTGGGAAAGCAGGAACGTAGATGAGACTGCTTTCTACGTCTGTATGGAAGATGAGGATGGAAACGGTCAGGTCGATAGCTTCAACTGGATTCAGCCGAGAGTAGGGGCGAGCGGGGATACACATAGCTCGACAGAGTACCGTGTCGGAGGTTCAACGAACTTCGCACCTGAGCTGACCTCTCGGAACACGAGCGCTCCGGACTACTGGGGAGAAAGTTTCAGCTTCAACGGCTCGTTCAACGATACCGAATCCGACCAGGTCAACGTGACACTTTGGACACAGGTAGGGACGGACTGGGTTCAGAGATCAACTAAGACGATCTCGGAAAACACCAGCTTTGAGATCGAATCCTACATGAACTGGACGGAAGGAGTCTCTTATCTTTACGAGTTCCAAGACGTTAACTCAAGTCTAGAGGAGTTACATAACGCTCAAAACAGCTCCGTGGAGAGCATTGACGTTGAGAGACATGAGACTGTCGCAGAGTATGTTTCCGGGGATGGGCAAACAGTTGATCGGAGAGGAGAGGATGCGGTATTCGAAGCACGTCTAATGGATAATGTTACAGGAGGTTATGTTTCTGAGGATGTTATCTGTAGGGTTAAAGTAGATGGAGGTAGTCTGGATTTCGGACAGCCGAACAGCACCGGTCACTGTAGTTTCAGCCTCCAGGATTTCTCGGAACCTGTAGGCCAGCATAACTGGAGTATCGAGTTTGATTCAAACGATTATTTTGTGGGAAGCAGTGTTTCAAGACAGTTTATACTAAATGGGAACTTCACAGTTGAGAACACTAGCTTTGAATCTGAAGTGGTTTACCGGCCGGACGGTCACAGTGACAGCAGCGTAGTCTACAACTACTCGGGAATCAAGGACTTGCTTGGCAACCCGGTTAACCCGTCTTACACACTCAGCTGGGATGGTTCTGTGATAGGTAACGGTGAGGTTTCCGGCTCGGAGGAAGCCGGTAGCTTCGATCTTGTTGATGACGAGCCACTTGGAAACAGATGGCTGAATTTCACGTTGACAGATAGTAACTTCAACTCGGAAAGCGTGAATACGCTTCTAACTGTTAAAGGAGTTTTAGAGACCGACCTTGGTTCACAGAGCATTGTCTATGCTTCCAACGACAGCATCAATCTCACAGCGAACGTGACGAACAAGTACGGCGATGAGATAACTGATGCGACAGTAGCCTTCGAGACACCTGGAGGCGAATGTGTCAACAACTACCGTAATGGAAACAGTTATACCTGCGAGTTCAATCCGAGCAACTCACTGAACGCAGGAAAATACAACTGGAGCGTTGATATATCCAAGGAGTTCTATGTCTACGAGGAAGACGAGAACGCATCGATTAAAGTCCGGACACCGATCTCAGCAGATACGACGACAACTCAAGGCGTTGTCAGGAGATACAACGGTTCTTCAGCGACTACTTCGGTAAGTTACAATGTTTCAAATATCACTGACGGCGCTCAGAGACTAGCGAACTTGAACTACACAGTTTACTGGAGCGGAAACCGGTTTAAGACCGGAGCTGCGAACAGTACCGGTTTCAGCGGAAGCTTCGATGTGCCGGATACCGAGACAGTTGGAGAGACAAACCTGACAGTTAGCATCGAAAAAGGAGATTACCGGCCTTACAACCTTACAGAAACTCTTAACGTGGAGGGCAACGTAAATACTTCCCTGAATACCGAAGGATTCGTATATGTATCAAATGATTCCGTCAATCTTACCGCAGAAGTCACAGACCGACTAGGAAACGAAATAAACAACGCAAACACTCAGTTTAACACGCCTTCAGGTACGTGCGATACAAGCTACAGAGACGGGAACCAGTACATCTGCGAATTCGATCCAAGCAACTCACTGGACGCAGGAGAATACGAATGGAACACTACGGTGACCAAAGAACTCTATGAACACGAGCAGAAAACAGAAGGCAGTCTTGTGGTCCGTACTCCGATCTCTGCGCATATTTCTGTAACCGAAAGCCCGGTTTACAGATTCAACAGTTCAAGCAGACGTACTTCGATAGCTTACAATGTTTCAAATATCACTGATGGAAGCAGAGATCTGAACAGCAGTGATTACACGGTTTACTGGTCCGGCAGTGTTTTCGATACGGGAACGGTTGATTCAGAAGGAAGTAGCGCAGAGTTTAACGTTCCGGACACGGAGGCTCTAGGCGAGTCATGGCTGAACCTCTCCCTGGCTAACGGAAACTACAGGCCTCTCAACTACTCGAAGAGAATTAACGTCAAAGGCAATCTGAACGCAACCCTGGGATCGCCAGAGATTGTATATGCCTCCAACGACAGCATCAATCTTACCGCAAACTTAACGGATAAGCTCGGGAACCCTGTAGAAAATGCGACAGTTATTTTCAACACTCCTTCCGGAACCTGTGAAACCAGCTACCACGTTGACAGCAGCTACATCTGTGAGTTCAACCCAAGCAACTCACTGAACGCAGGAAAATACAACTGGAGTGTAAACGCATCGGAAGACTCATATAGCTACGAGCAGGAAATCAACAGCAGCTTCAAAGTCCGAACACCGATCTCAGCAGATTTAACGAGTAGTTCCGGTATCGTGTACCGCTATAACGGCTCGTCCGGAAATACTTCAGTTTCATACAGCCTCTCAAATATTACTGATGGCGATGCCGATCTGGAAAGTGTCGATTACCGCGTTTATTGGAGCGAGGAATCGGTGAGAACAGGGACAACTGATTCGTCAGGTATCGCTGGAAGCTTCGATGTACCGGATGAAGAATCGGTTGGAGAAACAGCTCTCAGGGTTGAGCTAACTAAAGATGAGTACCGGCCTTACAACGTTACGAGAACTGTGGAAGTCGAAGGTACTCTTAATACCACGTTGAGTTCCGAACCTGTAGTTTATGCCTCAGGTGACCGCATCAATCTTACCGCAGAAGTCACAGACCGACTAGGAAACGAAATAAACAACGCAAACATCCAATTTAACACTCCAAACGGAAACTGCGAGGCCCGTTACCAGGAAAGCAGCCAGTACATCTGCGAGTTCAATCCAGGCAACTCACTGAACGCAGGAGAGTATAATTGGAACGTTACAGCGTCTAAGGATAGTTACAGATACGAGCAGGAAATCAACAGCAGCTTCAAAGTCCGAACACCGATCTCAGCAGATCTTAACGTATCTTCCGGGCCTTTGTACCGTTACGACGCAGCATCCGGTAGAACGGAGTTAACGTATAACCTCTCAGAGATTACAGACGGATCCGGTCCTCTGGAAAACGTCGATTACAGTGTTTACTGGGATGGGAACATAGTTGATAGCGGGACAACGGACAGCACCGGATTTGAAAACTCATTTGACATACCGGATGAACAAGAACTGGGAAGTACCGCTTTCAGAGTTGTACTTGAGAAAGGAGACTACCGGGCTTTCGATAACACGGCACAAAGAGCTGTTAGAGGAAGCTTGAATATTTCAGCTCAGGAGGCTGATCCTGTTTTCCGGAACAACTCCGAGACTTTCAGCGGAGATTATGACCTGACGACAGATCTAAGAGCTAACATCACCGACATGCTTGGCAACCCGGTTACAGGCGCCTCAGTCTCTTACAGCACGCCTTCAGGTAGCTGTAGTGAAACTGAGATCGGTGGCGGCGTATACGAATGTAGTTATGACCCGAATATTTTAGCTTCCGTTGGATCACATAACTGGAGTGTTTCGGCAACAAGATCGGATTACGAACCCGGTTCCGCCGGCAACAGCAGCTTTGTTCTGAAGAACGTGGTCAGACCGGAGTTCGTCTCCGACAGCGCCGAGATCTCCAGGAAAGGCACCGGAGATCTGGAAGCCGAGATAGTTACACCTTCCGGGACAAAGGTCGATAGTTCGGAGTTCGAGGTAGGTTACAGCATCAACAACGGTTTCGAGACAGCTGTATCTGCTAACAACGGAAGGTCGGTCTACAGTTGGAACACTGTCTGTAGCGATCTCCCTGGCGCATACAGCGTAGATGTGAACATCTCCAGTTCCAGTTCGGTCTACGAGGTATTCCAGTCCGAGGATTCTGGCACTGTCGGCGTCTACGATAACTTGACTGTCGATATCACCAGCCCACAGGATATTGATGAGGGCGGTACGAACTACAACCAAGGCGATGATGTATCACTTGAAGCCAGCCTGGCCGATAGCTGTGGCAGCCCGGATTCCTCGATTGACTACGATCTAATCTGGAATGTCAGCGACCGGGATACTGCCAACGACTTGATCGGTAACGGAGAATCACGGACATGGACCGTACCGGATTATATCTCCGGGGACGTGGATCTTACGGCATACATCGATAACTTCGAGTACTACCAAGATGGGTTCGAGACCCATGACCTACTGGTTGAGAGAGTGATCAACGTCAACATATCAGAGGGCGACAGCGATAAGATTAGAGACTACGGTGAGAACCACAGTTACAGTTTCCAGGCTGATGTGGTAACTGGAGACGGCTTGAGAGCCAACGAATCTGATATAAACGAGACCTGGAGCGATTTCAACGTTTCATGGTATGTAGATGGACAGAAGATAAGAGAGCTTTCCGCAGACAGCAGCGGAACCGTCGAGACCGTACTGGATCTTGGAGCGAGCTACAGCCCAGGTCAGCACTCGGTCAAAGCCCGGTTGGAAAATACGTCTGCTGTTAATACAACTATCTTAAGGCAGAATCAGACAGCTGAAATCGACTTGGTGGATGTAGCGAACGTCACTGTACTCGAGCCGACGGATTTAGATCTTTTTTATGCGGAAGAAGTCCCTCTAGGCTCTGTTATAAGTACTTCGACGAATGCTGCGGACGAACTGGATATAGCGTACACATGGAGTTACAAAGATGACGATAACCTGCCTATTACAATAAGTTCATCTCAGAACTCGAGTTTCAACGTTCCAAGCTATATCTACGGCTCAGGCACACTTAGCTTGACAGCGGACAACGATTACATAGTGGAGGATACAGAGGTCAGGAGTACGGAAGGTAAAAGAAAGGTAAGTATTGATAGCTACGATCCGGATCGTTACCTGCCGCCGGCCGGCACAACAAATATTTCAACGACAGTGGATGTACAGGGCTTGGAGAACGTCTCCGGTTACGAGGTAACTTTTTGGGTCAACAACTACTCGAATAACTTCACTGAGTTGACAGATAGCTCAGGGAAGGCCGTCAACCGGCTTAACACCACCAAGCTTACAAAAGGAGCGCACAAGACCGGTGTAATACTTCAGAATAGCTCTGAAAAGTACTTCGAGGTTGAACCGCCTTACAGACAGAACAAAACGGTTGTTCTACCAGAAGTTCTTAACGTCTCAGCTTACTGGCGGGACAACAACGAGGCCGTTCTAGGTACGAAGACCGCGGACGATGAGGACGGCGATAACTACAACAACCTCCCGGACAGAGTTGTTTACAGGAATCCTGGTCCGTGGAAGGAGCCGGATGAACTCAAGCTTGCGGCAAATGTTACAACGCCGTTCGTATCTGAAGGCACACAGTACGATGTCGGGAACTCCACAGCATACTTCTGGTTGAACGGCACAAGTGCGGATGGAACAGAGGTAAATGAACGGATAGCGAGCTGTACGGTTAACTTGACGGAGTACAGCAACGCCCAGGACGACAACCAGGATACCTGGTGGGATGATTACCTCTGTCACACTGAATGGAATCCAAGACCAGATTTCCCTTACGGAGAGTACGATCTCAAGATAAACGCCTCGCACCCAGAGGAAGGATGGAGCGCCACACCGGTAGAAAACGTACCGGTCGAGGTAAGAGGCATCTTAAACATCACTATCGATCAACCTACCGAAAACCGGGAAACCTTCCAGATGGAGAATCTGAGTCTTGAGGCCACGGTAACTGACTGGAACGGAGAAGAGTTCACAGTACAGGAACTGGATGAGGCATACTGGACGCTGGAAGAGGACGGATGTGCCAACACAGGAGATAATGGAGGAGGATGGGGTGGTGCGGTAATGAACTGGGGAGGCGCCATAGCAAATGGAGGAAGAGCCGACACTCTTTCAACATGGATTGTTATGGGTAACACCGGTAATTACAACATTGACGGCGGCGAAATGGCATGGCTTAACGCTGAGAAAAGGTACTTCGAGGTCACACGGACAGAGTACCGCAGAAGCTTCACAGGATGTTCGGCAGTACACCGCCAGTGGGAGGACAATCTAGGATCTACGAACAACGAGTTCGAAGGAGACAGAGAAGACCGTGTAGGACAGATCCACGACGTTAAAGCCCGTGTAGAGGCCGTCTGGAACGCACCAGCTCAGACAACTGTTGGGACAAACAGTGAGGAAATACTGAATGTTTCAGCGAGATTCTTCGAGTACAACACTACGGAGACTGTTCCCGGAGACTTTGAAGGCAACTACTATGCGACCTGTCTAAACTGTACAGATCCGCAGAATAAGAACCTGGGACCTCAACGAGAAGGCGAATACCAGTCAAGGGAGGACGCACAGTTCCAGTTTAACTTCAGTAACGAGGATTACGGCGCCAATTACAGTATCAAAGTCTGGGCTGAGCCTTTGGACGATGACTACGTAGGAGAATCGCCTTACAACGCTACTACGAAGACTTTGTCAGTTTATCAGAATGTTGGAAGTGGTTCAGGTGCCTGTAACCTCAACAACATATGTGAGCCAAGTGAAGGTGAGAACGTCGAGGTCTGTCCGTCCGAATGTGGTTACGATAACCTGCCTGAAGAGTTCTGGGTGAATGAAACAGCCGACCAGCAGGTAAACCAGACACAGTACAACCAGTTTAACAACAGCTCGGCTGCGAGCTTCGAGTCCGATGTATCCTACTACGAGGATCACTCCTCTTACCCTGTGGATGGTGCGGGAGGATGTAACTACGATGGCAGCCAGAATACGACTTACGAGGACAGCGATTACTGTCCGGACTTCTTTAACATAGAGGAGCCTCCGAGCGTATCCGGCGCCCAGACCACAAAGTCTTACGTTCAGCCCGGGGGAACGGACTTAACAATTTCCGCAGAGGTAACCGACGCAAACGACAACATTGACCGGGTGAATCTGACGAACGTCGGCGGAGACGATACTTTTGAACAGCTGATGAGTACTACTTCCGGAGACTGTTCGAATGGCTGTACTTACTCGGCCGATCTAACCCTATCAACTTCGAACACTTTCCGGATTTACGCCAACGACACTACCGGATACACGAACGCAAGTCAGGAAATCCAGATTTTACAGGATTCGAATGCCGTGACCGTAAGCTCAATTGACGTACCTGATAGACCGCTTAGAGACGGGGAGAACTTTGAGGTCATAGCCAACCTTTCAAACATCGATAACCCTGATCCAAGGCCGAATACTGTTGAACAGGTCTTGATTAATGGCAACACAGTCACCTATGATTCCAGTGTAGGCGGATGGCAGACCACGCTCTCGGCGAACGCAAGTAACACCACTGTGACAGTGGAAGCATACGAGATAGCGGGTTATTCCGATAAAAGCTCGGCGACATACACGGTCGATACTACAACACCTCAGGTTAAGGACGTACGTTCGAACATCTCAGCCGTAGGTCCTGACGAAGAGTTCCGTATCCTTGCGAATATCACCGACAACTATCTTGACAGCACAACCGCCCGCAGAGGAGGAGCTACTAAGTGCGATAACTCGACGTTTGTCCGCCAGTCCGGAGAGACTTACGCATGTAACATCCAGGCACCTAGCTCCACAGGCAGCCATCAGTACACGGTCTATGCCAATGACTCAGCAGGACATCTCAATGACACCGAGTCAGTTCAGATACAGGTCGATGGAAATCCGCCTCAGATAACAGACGAGCAGATCTCGGACAGCATAGTTCAAAGCGGCACAACGGTCGATGTCTCAGCGGACATAGCGGATGCTGAAGGAAATCTTGATTCCACATGGATTGAAGACAGCGAGTCAACGCGCTGTACGAACTCAGAGTTTGCCGACAGCAACGACGACGGCAACTTCGAATGTTCCATCACGGTGAGTTCGGATAGAACGTTTACGATCTACGGTAATGACACTCTAGGTAATACAGCATCAACAACTCTGGAAATCACCGTAGATGATAGCGCGCCAGCTATCTCCGTAAATACACCGCAGCCTTCAGAGCTGATAAACGGTGATTACACAGTGAACGCAACAGTTACCGATGAAAATCTTGATACCGGAAGCCTTGAGTTCAAGATAGGTAATTCAACGGAAAACAGTACGTATAACCCGGACAGCGGTAGCGATGACAACTGGGTCCATACCTTCGATACCTCTAACTACGCACAAGGCGTCTATACGGTTTACGTAGTCGCAGAAGATCAGGCAGAGAACGCAAACACTGTCTCCGTTGACGGAATTGAGATAGACAACACCGCACCGGAGATTAGCTTTGATTCACCGACAGACGGTCAGGCAGTATCAGATACAACCAGTTTCGATGTTTCAATAACTGATTCTTCCGGTAACGGAAATCCTTCAAGCTACGAGTACCGGCTTGTACGTAAAAACGGAGCGGAGGAAATAGATTGGAGCGGGCTGACCAGCGAGAGCGGAGACAGTTATTACGCTCAAATAGATACCTCGAGCTACTCGGATGATGCCTATGAATTCTACGTACACGCAGAGGACAACTCGGAGAACAGCATAACACAGAATATAGACGTTGAATTCGATAACTCCGCGCCTTCAGTAACTATAACAAACCCTGGTTCAGGAGAGAATGTAAGACAGAACGTTACTGTACAGGCAGAGATAAACGACACTATGGGTAACGATGATCCGTCCAGTTACGAGTGTAGCCTGGGTTCACTCGGTTGGAGAGCTATGAGCGGGTCAGACAGTTCTTACGCATGTGAGTTCAATACGACCAGTGTTGAGACAGGTGAAGGCGTATACAGTTTCAGTGTGCGGGCGAATGACACTTTCGATCAGCAGACACAAGGGTCTGTGAGTGTATACGTAGACAACAGAGAGCCGTCAGTTGAAACAGTAAGTGTAAACGACAGCATCGTCCACGACGGCCAGGCAATAGAAGTTACAGCGACACTGGGCGAAGATGACTCCCGGATAAGCCAGGTTCTCGTCGATGACACTAACACTATCAGTTATCAGAGCGGAAACACCTGGCAGGGAGCTACACAGGCCGGTGAAAACAACAACAATATTATAGAAGTACAGGCAACCGACATCGCCGGGAACAACGGATACAATAGCTCCGTGAGCTACATAATCGATAATCAGGCACCTCAGTTCACAGGCGATTCGCTGAACGAATCATACATTCAGACCGGTGAGATAATAGAGTTTGACGTTGATCTTAAAGACGAACATCTCAGAGAAAGCAGTGTGAACTTCAGCATCGTCAATAGCGCACAGAACCCTGTCGAATACATTGATCAGGACTGCCCGTCTTACAGCTCAAACACTTACAACTGTACAGGTACCTGGGATGGTTCGAATCCGCAGGGAGAAAACGAAGGCAACTACCAGTTCCAGATCTATACAGAGGACAGAGCCGACAACACTAACACGCTTTACTCAGAACAGTTTGTCGTTGATAACAGCGATCCAACACTTTCCTCACTTAACGTCAACGATAGCTACATTAACAGCCAGGCCACCGTCGAGTTCAGCGCTGATGTATCAGACACTCTTTACAACTCGAACAAGGTCAATATTACGCTTATAGACGCATCCGATCAGTCTTTCGTCAGAGATCTTCCGGAAAGCTGTGATGGTTCCGGTAACTGCCAAACAACGTGGAACCCAACAAACCAACCAGAAGGAAACTACACGTTCAAGATAGAAGCGACGGACGATGCTGGAAACACCGCATCCGCTTATAAACTAGGTCAGTGGGTTGAATACGATAACACCGATCCTGTTGTCGATTCAGTGAGTTACAGCGACGATGACGGGGTGTTACAGACCGGTCAGGTGGTTGATGTAAACGTGACCGTATCCGGAGAATCCGATGAAGACCTCAAGTACGTAGAGGTCGATGGAAGCCGTCTGACGTACGATTCAGAAAACAGTATCTGGAAAGGTACTACGACAGGCCAGGAAGATGAAACTGTAAACGTGATCGCAAGAGATCTGGCAGACAACACCGGGGAAAACAACTCCGTGACTTACACGGTCGACGACCAGGCACCGGTGTTCGTGGAACTATCACAGAACGACACTTACATACAGACAGGTCAGGAAATCAGGTTCTCAGCCGATATAGATGACCAGGAACTACGACCGGATCGGACTAACTTTACGGTGATGGACGGCAGCCAGAACCTGATAGAAGATCTGGATGACACCGGTGCGTGTAGCCTATATGAGGAAGGCTCGTACAACTGTACCGCCTCTTGGGACGGTTCAAATCCACAAGGCGGAAACGAAGGAAACTACAGCTTCCAGGTGTATGCGGAAGATGAAGCCGACAACAACAGGACTGAAGAGTACAGCACAGAGTTTGTAGTAGATAATACAGCCCCAAGTATGCCTGACAGCGGTTTTTCGGTCGGCGACCGGTATATTAACAGTGAAGCGACGGTAGGATTCAACGTCGAGATCAATGATTACACATTCGACCAGAACAGCGTCAACATCACACTGGTCAATGTTTCAGATGGCTCATTTGAAACAGATGTCTCGGAGAGCTGTGATGGTTCCGGTAACTGTCAGACCACTTGGAGTCCCTCAAGTGAACCGGAAGGAAACTACACGTTCAAGGTCAGTTCAACCGATCTTGCGGGCAACTCACGTGAGAAATATGTCGCCTCCGAATGGGTTTTGTACGATGATACTGCACCGACAGTCTCCGACATACAGCTGAATGACACGGTAGTACAGACAGGTCAGGCAATAGCATTGAATCTCTCGACACCAGGTGACTCGGACCAGACACTTGATTACATAGACGTTGACGGAGAAACAAACCTGACTTATGATTCACAGGACGAAATCTGGGAAGGTACAACGGAAGGATACGTTGACGGAGACACAAATATAGATGTAACCGCTGTAGATCTGGCAGGAAACGTAGAGAGCGATAGTTCAGTTAGCTACACTGTGGACAACGACGAACCACGGCTCCAGCAGCTTTCAACTAACGACAGTTACATACAATCATTCGAAAAAGTCAATCTCTCCGTCAGAGTGAACGAGACAAACCTTGATGTAGGATCGGGCGATGTCTCAATGTCTATAATCGATAACTCAGATAGCTCAGAGGTTGAGGACATCTCAGAAGAGTACTCTGTTCTGGACGACGGAAATACAGAATACTGGGCTGACTGGAATGGAAGAAGTCTTGGTTTGAACGTATCCGATGGGAACTACAGTTTCCAGGTAATAGCGACGGATGAGGCAGAAAACACCGCAACCACTGAGTTCGGTGAAGGTTTCTACGTTGACAACACAGATCCGGAGTTTTCAGAGCTTTCCGTCAACGACACCTACATAAATGACTCACAGACCGTAGGGTTTACGAGTTCAGTAACCGACGATACGTTCAACGCATCCGATACAAACGTTACGGTGGTCAACGCCGGGAGCGGAGATTTCGTGACCGATGTATCGGAAAGCTGTACGGAGAGCGGAGAATGTAGCGCAGAATGGAATCCGGAGAGCATAGGGGAAGGGAAATACACGTTCCGTGTTCAGTCAACGGACCGTTCAAAGAACACTGCGTCGGCTTACTCCACCTCCGAGTACGTCATCTACGATACGACCGCGCCAAATCCAAGTGAGGTAAGCATCAACAACTCCGTTGTCAAACCGTCCTCGGCGATTAGAGTGAACGTAACGATTCCAAGCGATCAGCCATCAGACCTACAGGAAGTAACTGCCGATGGCATAGATCTAACTCACGACAGCGGAGACCTTTGGACCGGAACTGTTTCAGCAAGAGAGGACGGCGACAGTTACGTTAACGTCAGCGTACAGGACAACGCAGGCAACATCAAACTTAATGAATCAGTGAGCTACACTGTAGACGGCACAGACCCTGTTTTCACAGGTTTCAGTCGGAACAGTAGCTATATGGCCAGCGGAGACGTCAACGAATTCTCCGTACTTGTAGAAGAGAGAAACCTGAATGTCTCACTGACCGATATCTGGGTTAAAGACGTCAGCTCGTCGAACCTAGAAAACAACGTGGAAGAGACCTGTTCACAGGTGAATAACACCTTCTACAACTGTAGTGCTTCATGGGACGGGACCTCAGGAGATAACTCGGAGTCAGGAAACTACACATTCGAGATATCAGCACAAGACCTAGCAGGTAACACACAGACCAGTTCTGACCCGGAAAGCTTCGTACTTGATAATATTGCGCCTTCGATCTCAGGTTTCAAGATAAATGATTCATACATCAACGAAGATCCTCCTGTGAACTTCACAGCAATGGTTTCCGACCAGCATTTCAACAGTTCGGCTACCGATATAACCGTAGTAAATGTCACGAACGGGAATTTAAGAGCAGATGTAGGAGAGACCTGTGCTACAGATTCAGAGAACAGTTACGAGTGTGGTGCCTCATGGGATCCGTTCTCGGAGTCCGAAGGAAACTACACGTTCGAGGTATCAGCACAAGACCTAGCAGGCAATGAGGTAAGTTCTTATACGACAGCAGAGTGGTTCTTCCTAGATAAAACCGCTCCGAGCGTGGAAAATATCTCTGTAAACGACAGTATCGTCCAAACCGGGGCAGAGATAGAGCTGGCGGCTTCGGTATCGGACCGGACAGGAGTGGTCTCGGTATCGGCGGACGGGAACAATCTGACTTACAACGGAAGCTACTGGACAGGTATCACGGAAGGAGCGCCGGATGAAACCATAGATCTGGTGTTTACAGATAGAGCCGGCAACCAGGGAACTAACAGCTCCACGGATTATACCATTGATAATACCGCTCCGTCAGTCTCAGGTTTCAAGACCAACTCGACGTTCAACATTACGAGGAAAAACACCACGTTGAACTTCACGGCCAGAACCTCTGATACGCATTTCAGAGAGATAATGTTAGAGAACAGATCGGATTCAAGCTGGGTGAATATGAGTTCGGTATCCGGAGATCTCTACAGCAAGGTGCTTAGACCGGAGCAGATCGGTATAAACGGCGAGGGCGACTACAATATTTCAGTTAAATCAGTTGACGAGGCTGAAAACACCGCATACGATCACTACCAGTTTGAGATAGATAACTCGGCAGCAGATATCAGTAACGTAAGCCTGAACGACACCATTATCCAGTCAGGTAGCTCGATAAGAGTTAACGCAACTGTTGACGGAAACAATCTAGAGAATGTGACCGCCAATGGCCGGACGATGTCTAAAATCGGCGAACATTGGTATGCGAATATTACAGTCGATAACACGAGCCAGAACCCGGTAAATATCACTGTAGTAGATAAGGCCGGCAACATAGGGCAGAATATAAGCGCGGACTATACTCTCGATGATACCGCTCCATCAGTAAGCAGTCTGTCAGTTAACGCCAGTTTCAACACTTCGAGAAGCAATGTGTCATTGCTTTTCCAGTCGAATATCACTGATCGGCATCTCCGAGATGTGAGTTTCAACGGTTCTTCGATGGACAACCGCTCTCTATGGGAAATAATCAAGGTGCCTGCGGACTCAGGCTGTCCGAGCATGGTGGAAGGCCGTAACTGTACGTTTGAACTGTCTGCGACGGACGAAGCCGAAAACACCGCGACCGACAACATCACCTTGACAATCGATGACAGACCTCCACGGGTTTTCACACCGGCAACGAATAACTCGAATAACTTCGTTCAGTCAGGTACGTTAGTCGAGTTCAGAGCAGATCTAAGAGACGATTACTTCCAGAATGCCACGGTCTCGAACTCAGAGCAGGAGATCTGTGAGATGTCGCTTGTAGCAGCACCTAACTTCTATAGATGTGCCGGTAAAATCAACGCCACCGGCAACTATACTTTCAACGTACAGGATAAAGCAAGCAATATCAACAACGGTAGTTCAATTAACATCACTGTAGACGATACTCCGCCTGTTTTGGAGAATTTAAGCTCGAATGCGTCGTTCGATGTATCGAGAAGCAACCATACATTGAACTTCACGGTAGAGGTGAACGAGACTTACCTAGATAACGTGGATCTGAACGGGACAGCGATGACCGAGCTAGATGAAGACCACTGGAGTGTCGTTACAACACCGCAGAACTTGGGATGTGACTCAGATACCACAGCAGACTGCCTGCTGAACGCGACAGCGACCGATAAGGCCGAAAACACCGATTACTCATCTTACGAGCTGAAGATAGATGATGAAACTCCTGTTGTAAACCGCGTCGAGTTGAATGATACTATTGTACAGTCTAACTCTTCTGTCCACGTATCAGTAAATGTTTCAGGAGAGTCTAACACCAGCATTGAACACGTAAAAGCTGAAAGCCAGAGAATAAACTGGAATGGAAGCCATTGGACAGGCAACATAACTGTAGATAACGATGGAATCGTCAATGTTACAGCTACGGATCATGCGGCAAACACCGGCGTTAACAGCACCGCTGGATACATTGTCGACGATACTGCGCCCGGACTAACAGGTTTCGGATCGAATGCGTCGTTTGATGTATCCAGAAGCAACCACACCGTGAACTTCAGTCTCGAAGTATCTGAGCCAAATCTCCGGAATGCAACAGTCTACAACCAGACATCCGGGGAGAGCGAAGTATTGACGAATAGCTCAGGTGTTTTCTCGATACTTGCCGAGCCAGCATCCCTTGGGTGTTCGACAGAAGTGAACAGAGAGGTATGTAATCTTGAAGTCACAGCTGTTGACAGAGCGGATAACGTAAACAAGACCGATTACAATCTGACGGTTGATGATGTAGCTCCAGAGTACGAGTCTATAACCGCCAATGACTCGGATAGAGTCTACAGACCAGGACAAGTACTGAATTTCACAGTAGTATTCGCAGATGAGACCAACAGCACCTTAATCGATCAAACGCTTGAAAATGAAACGCTCAATTACAGCTCAAGTGATGGAAACCGCTCGACCTGGGAATTAAGTACCGCTATTGACAATGATGGCTATATCAACGTGACTGCGACAGATCAGGCGAACAACACCGCAGTTAACAGCACAGAAACATACTTCGTTGACGATACAAACCCATCGATCAGCGACCTGGATACTAACTCGACAAATGATATTGAGAGAAGCAACCAGACCTTGAACTTCACGGTTAACGCCTCGGATAAGTACAACGTCTCGGAAGTCGTGCTTGAAGACCAGGAGATGATGGCGTTAGGTAACGACACGTGGAGCCTGGTTACAGAGCCTTCAGAGTTTTCATGTTCCGAACCATACTGTGTTCTAAACGTTACAGCTACGGATAACGCAGGCTGGAGCAACTCGACAACTTACAATCTGAGCATAGACGATACAGCTCCAAGCCTCTCCGGGTTCGAGGTATTGAACGCGACGGAAGGAGATCCAGAGACTGCGAAAGGAGAATGGTACCTTGAATGGGAGCTAAACGCAACGGATAACACCAATTTGACAGCAACAATGTTTGCGGAAAACAGTACAGCCTCTCCTCTAGGAAACATCTCGGTTATGGACTCAGTTGACGGTGAAACATTCAGACTCATAGAACAGTCCGATTACTTCAATGCTACTAACGGCACATTCGATTTTATCGGAAGAGTTACCGATGAAGCAGGTAACATCAACCGTTCGGCGGTCACACTTGATATCAGCGCCCAGCCGCCGACAATCGAATGGGTGCGCTCAGAGGATTCAACACCGGAGGTAAACAGCGAGTACGAGATAACCGCTAACGTTTCGGATACAAACAGCATTAGGAATGTAACGATGAATATTTCGTGGAACGGCGGAAGCGAGCTGAGAACTATGAGTCTTCCTGAGGAAAACAAAAACGGCGAGAACCTGACCGGCGGAATATACAACATCAGTTTCACTCCTGTAAGCTCAGGGCCTTACAACGCAACCGTAGAGGCCGAGGACGGTACAAACGAGATCAATATAGAAGAGTTCCCACGTTTCATGGATGCGATAGGAACCACAACCGGTCAGACGGTGATAGATCCGAAGACTGTTTCATTTGAAAACATCACACAGAACTACACTGGCTCTTACGTCGCAACAGTCAATTTCACAAACACAGGTATGACAACGTCGTATGATACAGAGATTGGAAGACTATCTACTCCACAGGGAATCAGTACGAACAGTACCCCAGTATCATGTGGAGAAGTTCTGAACGGCTCGAGCTGTACAAGTACTGTGCGGATAAACGTCAGCTCTGATGCGCCGACAGGTAACAGGACTCTGTTCGCAGCCGTGGGTTGGGAGAACCCGGATGGCAGTTCAGACTCGGAGTCAAATACGACGTTCGTCTACAACGCAGAGAACCCGGTACTGAGAGAGACCGGTGGCGAGGTATACAGAGAGAGTTGGTGGAACGAGACGGTGAACTTAACGAATTTCAGTGTTTACAGCTTCGGAAACACCGAGCTTCAAGATGTAAGTGTTACGAGACAGACCGGCAGACTGAACAGCTCTCTGTTCTTACAGGGACGTTTCTTCAGTTTCGATCCGAACGGATTCGATGTTGAGGAAGGAAAGCGTCAGAACTCGACGATGAATCTCAGAGTAGACAGCAAAGGCAACTACACCACGAGATTCCTCGTCAACGCCACAGGAACCAGCTGCGGCTCTAACTGTACAGACACGAAGACTGTTGATTTGGACGTATTCAGGAAGCTGGATGTTGGGATTGAAAACAGCTCCCGTACGATCTACCGGCAGACCGATCCAGTCCGGCTCCAGGCAAATGTATCGAATGAGGAAGACGAAGGTATAGAAGACTACACAGTAGGGTTCTACGACAACGGGAGCTTGATTGAAAACGTCTCAACAGGTCCGGAAGGTATCGCAACTATCGACTGGGATACGGAAAGCGAGGAGGTCGGTCCGCACAATATATCGGTTAGGATCTGGGACGATGAATCAAGATACTACAGAGCATTCCGGCCGGAAGACAGCATAGAGCTTACCTTGAACGACTCGCTCAACCTCAGCACTTCGTTAAGCGACAATCAGATGTACTGGTACGACACCCATGAAAACCACAACGTAAGCTTGAACTACACTCTGGAAGACCGGAACAACAACCCCGTGGGAGGTACAGAGATCCATCTTTACACAAACGCCACCGGCAGCTTCGAGCAGACAGAGACCTGTATAACAAATGGAGCCGGCAGATGCGAGGTTGTCTGGAACACAGATATCGCCCAGCCGACGACAGCTCAGGTACGAGTTAACACGACCAAAAACTACTTCGATCCATCAGGAACCTTCACGGACATAGTTGAGATACTTGGAGGTTTCTCAGTGGACATAGTGACTCCTGAGGAAAATAGCGGAAGAGACGAAGATCTCGATGTAGTTAGAGGCACGACACAGCTGCTCAACTCCTCTGTGAAGAATGCGGACGGAGAGGAGGTAACTCCAAGCAGTCTTAACTGGACGATCAACAGCTCCTCGGGAAGTCTGCTTCTCGGACAGTCCAAACAGATCCAGTGGGACGTCAACTCAAGTATTGCCTATGGAAACCACGTTTTGAATGCTACAGCTGAAAGTACAGAAGCTAACACCGCAGACACGGTAAATATCAGTGTCTACGATCCGGCGAACATCAGTTTGACATCCAGTCCGGCGGAAAACACTGCTAGAAACAACACCTTAAGTTTCGAGGCCTATGTGGAAAACACCCGTACCGGTTCTCCGATCGAAGGCTACACGTGTAAGCTCTACGATGGAGACACACTGGTCAACACCTCGACAACAGACCCTAGTGGGAACTGTACAGTTGAATGGACAGTTGACAAGGACGATCACGTCGGGAACCATCAGCTCAGAGTAGGTATCTCAGAGGAGCGAGGTAGCGAATGGTACTTACCGGTTGAGAACTCAGGAGAACAGTTCCAGGTAGAGGTAAAAGAGCAGCTCAACGTAACAGCCATCCAACCAGAAGGAATAGTCCACAGATACGGAAACGAAAGCCTGGAGGCTGTTGTAGAGAATCTTTACGGCGATTTCAACGCAGACGTTAAGTGGATCTACAATGACGCCGTTATCACAACAGGACAGACCGCCTACTGGAACACGTCAGGAATAACGCTCGGAGAGACCAGTATAACCGTGGAAGCCAGCAGTACGAACTACAGTTCTGGCAACGACACCTCTAACTTCACTGTATATGGATACAGCCAGCATAGCTTCAATCTATCGAACAGCTACCGGAAGACAGACACCGTGAACCTTTCAGTCCGCGTAGAAGATACTAACACGACTGAAGGAATCAGTAACTACTCCGTCAAACTGTACAGAGAGTTTAACGGTACGAAAACACTTTGGAAGAACGGCACGACAGCCGAAGGCTATTACAACACAACTTGGAACACCACAAATACCACAACAGGCAATTACAATATTAAAGCTGCGATAGGCGACAGCGAAAACGTTTATTACAACGCAACAACCTCGAATATAACACAGCAGGTTTTCGTCGGCGGAACGCTCTATACCAACGTTGAATCTGTCTCAGAAGACACGGTTTTCCGGGATGGATACGCTGGGGCGGAAGAGACTACTTTCGAACTTAGTGTAGCCGATAGGTTCGGAGCTGTGGAAAATGCGACCGTCAATATAACTGCCGACGGCGAAGATCTTGGAGACTGTAGGACTGATACAGAGGGTAACTGTAACTACACGTGGAATCCTGATCAGAACACCTCTATTGGCGATGTTAACGTGGTATTCGAGACAGGTGCTGAAAACTACTTTGATGCGGCTGAAGTCAACCGTTCGATTGAAGTACGGACGGCTGTCGAGCCAAGTTGGAACGACAGCGAAGAGGTACGAGCGTATAACTTCTCGGAGAAAGACGGAGTGACCTTGAGACCGCGGATACTGGAGACCTTTACCGACCGAGGAGTAGAAGATTACAGCTTCAATCTAGGTTACGGGGATTTGAAGGAAGATTACAACGTAAGCCTTGACTCAGAAGACTGGTCGAATAATGGAACAGGAACCAGTCTTGATGCGGTAAACGGACTTTACATCAACCAGACTGTTTTAAACAGAACAGTTGATATCGACGACAGAGAAGAGCTTTCTCTGGAAGTCAATAACCTGACAGGTAATCTAAACGTTAGTGTGAACGCTTCGGGCTGGAGACAGCTAGCGGAGCTGAAGGAAAATGGAACCCGGAACATTTCATTCGCAGACGTAAACATTACAGAAGTCCGACTTGAGACAAACGGATCAGCAGTCATAGAGAGCATGGTTTTCAAAGACACAGATCTTGGAGACCGGAAGGAGCTTATGGTAGCTGAGATGCTTGGAGAGAACGCCTTCGAGTACGATGACGGTGACTTCGAGAAGGCCGAGATTAGAAATGATTACCTTGCGTGCGCCAACGACGGCTCCTGTAACTTCAACAGCACTTACGTAGGCGAAGAGCCAGGTTACAGCGACAGCGTTGAAGGTCTCAAAGATGACGGCGTCTTCGGCTCGGAAGGCCTAACCGCGAACATATCAGAAATGAGTATGAACCAGAGCTTCTCAGTTATCCGGCATTACGAGGCTTTCGGTGGCTCGGATTTCAGCGACTATGAAGCACTTAGCTTTTGGATGAACAGTCCTTTGAACGCAACGCTTCGGATAAACGACAGCTCCGGCTGTAGCTACACAGAACGTATTTCAGCCACCGAACAGTGGAGACTTAAGCAGATCAATCTATCCGGTTACCTGACCTCATGTAACCGCAACGTCGAATCAATCCAGCTTGACTTCGAGAACACGTTAGAAGATAACCTGTCAACAGAGGTCGGACTCGATGAGTTCAACCGGCTTAAGACAGCTACGACGGAGGCCGACGGCGAAAAACCACTTCAGTGGCTGCCTGAGGAGACCGGAGACCACTACTTTAAGCTGGAGATTGAGAACACGACTTATTACAACACAAGCCAGCGCGTAGCGTTCAAGAAAATCGAGCTTAAATCCGGCGGAGGAGGTTCAACCCCTGAAACCGGAGGCGAGGGAACAAGCAACAATGAAGAAGATGAAAACGCACCGAGCGAAGGCATAAACGCCACGTCCTTCGATGTAAATCCGAAGAGATTCAATGAGACAGTGGCTGCCGAAACTTACGGCGTACTTGGGAACATAACAGTCTCCAATAGCTTCAATGATCAGAACCTAGAGATTAACCTGAGTGAGACTGAGAACGCACAGCTCCTCAAGGTGAAAGACCAGATAAACCTTCCAGCTGATGGACAGAGAGACGTTGAAATCGGGTTTAACACTTCTAGTACCGGAAGCTATAACTCCACTTTGACAGTGTTCCGTCCGGCAACGAATGAGACGATTGATGTGAATATCACCTTGGATGTCAGACCGGTACAGATGGAGATACTGTCAGTTAGCGCGGAAGAAGGTAGAGAAAATGTTACCGCAGGCGACAAGCTGAACCTGACAGCTAACCTTACTTTGGATAGTCAACCGGTCAACACCTCTTCCTGGAGAGTTACAGCCGGCGATACCGCGTGTGGAAGCTCCAACGCAACTTACAGCAACCAGACAGGGCTATGGAGTATTTCATGTACAGCTCCAGAGATCACAGGCAACCCTATCAACAATACATTGGAGCTGGAAGCTACGACCTCTAACTACGAGATCAGAGATTCACGTGCGGTAAAGTACAGGGATGTCACGCCGCCGAAGGTAGTCTCCAGGGAAAGTGAGAACGTAGAGCAGAACAGTAAAGCCGCCCTGAAGATTAAGGCAGAGGATAACGTAAAGATAGCTAACGTCACAGGAGCGCTAATCTATCTGGAGAACAACACGAAACTGGAAAACCTCTCGTTCAAATACGATGACGGTTTCTATGCTGCGAACGCCACCCAGACCGTCTATGAAGGCGATTACGATGTGAACGTGACGATTGAAGATGTAAACAACTATACGCGGACGATACGTATGCCTCTATCAGTCTTCCCGATAGTAAGCTTCCAGGGAGAGATGGAAAACGTTAGGCCGGAGTTTACTTTCAAGAGACCTGGGTCGAACGATACGTTGGCAACCGCCGAGTCAAACGATTCAAGTTACAACATGTCGGTTCAGAACCGGACATATGACGTTGAGATAGGCGCAGAGGTCACAAACAACGAGGGTGATCAGAGACACAGTCTTGAGTTCAGAAACTCCAGCATCGGGGAAAACCAGACCAATCCAATCAGGCTTTCCTCTCCGGATATTGGAGATGCTGTAAACTACAGTCACCCCAAGAATACGACGAACAAGTCATTTGCTGCGATCAGTATTTCCAGCAACATGAGCTTCCAGGAGGCTGTCGTAACTCTCAACTACAGTCTTACAGAGGACTTCGATGAAGGCGAGGAAGACGGACTACAGCTCTATAAGTGTGGCTACGATAATATCAGCCGTTGTAGTTCAACGGACTGGAACAACATCACAGAGGAAGTAAACACGTCAGACAACCTTGTTTCAGCCAGAACAACAACAACTTCGAGCTACATCATTGAGAGATACTTCTCACCAGGCCAGAACAACAACACTGACAACAACGAGAATGAAAACGAGAACACAGAAGAGGATTCAAACAGCGGCGGAGGTTCATCCTCAAGCGGTGGAGGCTCCGGAGCAAGTAGCGGAGGCGGCGGATTAGGAGGCCTGACACCGGAGAATGACACTCTTAACGGAACCGATGAAGACGATTCTATAGGAGAAGAGCCTTTCATTATTTCTCCAAGAATCTTCCAGCCAATAATGTTTAGAGGGGAAGAACGCACGTTCCTCCTAGAAATAGATAACAACAAGAATTCCTCAATCGACCTTGAGTTGAATGTAACCGGAGAGCTGACAAGAATACTTGAAATAGAAAACAGCAGCGTGACAATACCACCTAACTCATCAGTTATCACAAGAATGACAGCTTCCGTGCCAGAAAACGCCACAATAAAGAGCTATAACGGCATTATAACCGCGACCTATGGAAATGAGACCACGAGAAGCCCTCAGCAAATCCTTATAGCAAGAGAGGGTATAGAAGGAATGACTCTGAACGTAGAGCCGCTGGCGAGGTCCGTTGAGCCAGGTAATAACGTAACGTTCTCGACGGAGATCGACGAGATAGATCTTGAGACTCCGATAAACGTGACTGCGACATACTACTTCCGGGAAAGTGAGACCGATAGAATAATCGCAGAGATAAACCAGTCGATGAATATAAGCCAGCCGGTCTCGTACAGGAACTCCTTTGACACATCCGGCGTCGGAACCGGAAGTTACTACATTCAGGCAGTTGTAAACGGAAGGAAAACAACAGTAGTGGACGCAGGAACCTTCACAGTCTCAGATAGTTTCTGGACTCCGCTTAGAACACGGATCGCTATCTTGCTTATCCTCGGAGCAGTTCTAGCGGTCGGCGGATGGAAAGGCTACCAAGAATACTGGAAGAAACGGGAGGAAAACGAGCGGTACGTCGCACCTGTCGATTACAACAAGCTACCGGCAGAATCAGAGGACAACTTCTGGGTTGGAGACGTAGCAGAGACTGAAAAATCAGCTTTCATCGATCCCGATGATCTTACAACTCACGCAATTGTCTCAGGTTCGACTGGGTCGGGTAAATCAGTAACAGCAAACGTAATAGCAGAAGAAGCACTAGAAAACGACATACCCGTCGTAGTATTCGACCCAACAGCACAATGGACCGGATTCGTCAAAGAACTAAAAGACGACGATCTCGGAGACCATTACTCCAGATTTGATCTGGATGTACAGAACGATGCCCATCCTTACCGCGGAGTGATCAAGGAGATTGACTCGGAAAACCCAGACATCAACTTCGAAGAACTCAAAAACGAAGGCGAAATCACAGTATTCACGTTAGATCAGTTGACCACCGAGGAGTTCGATCAGGCGGTAAGAGCTATTATTGATCAGATTTTCGAAAAAGAATGGGAAGAAAGCCCTAATCTGGAGATGCTTGTGGTATTCGATGAAGTTCACCGGCTTCTGGAAGAGTATGGAGGTCAGGGCGGTTATCATGCTCTGGAGAAAGGGGCGAGAGAGTTCAGAAAATGGGGAATCGGCCTAATGATGTGTTCACAAGTCACAGCAGACTTCAAACAAGCAGTATCCGGAAACATCATGACAGAAATACAAATGCAAACCAAATCCATGGAAGACATCGAAAGAGTAGAGAAAAAGTATGGCGAGGAGTTTGCCAAGCGGATCAGTCAGGAGGATGTTGGTACAGGCATGATCCAAAACAGCAACTACAACGACGGAGAACCATGGTTCGTCGACTTCAGACCAACATACCACAACCCACACAAAATACCAGACACAGAGCTGAAGAAATACCACAAGCTTTCCGGAGAGGTTGAAGAGTTAAGGGATGAACTGGAGAAGCTTGAAGAGCAGGGAGAAGATATTAGAGATATGCAGCTGGAATTCCAGCTTGCGGAGAACAAGTTGAAGGAAGGACGGTTCAAAATGGCAACAATGTACATCAACAGCCTAAAAGACGAGTT
Source organism: Candidatus Nanohalococcus occultus (assembly GCF_029207735.1). Taxonomy (NCBI): domain Archaea; kingdom Nanobdellati; phylum Candidatus Nanohalarchaeota; genus Candidatus Nanohalococcus; species Candidatus Nanohalococcus occultus. The sequence continues at coordinate 272,218 of NZ_CP104395.1, read as the reverse complement.
GAATATTGAATGAAGAAGACAGCGTTACTAGCAGCACTGATTTTGTTTACAGGGGCGACTACAGCAGACATATCTGCGAATGAGGAGATACCTTCTTTGAACGTTGTTTTCAGTGGAGAAACACAGGTATACACTTTAGAGATTTTGAACAACGGAAATGAGTCCGAAGATGTCAGACTGAGACCTCAGGGCGATATAAGGGACGTTGTAGACATCCAGCCTACAGCTTCAGTTCCAGCCGACGGTTCGACAAACGTGCTTGTGGAGCTGAACCCGTCTAACAACACTGACGTAGGTCTTTACATAGGCAGATTGTCAGTCAGAACCGACAGCCAAGAACAGAGCATACCTCTCGGAGTACGAGTCATAGACCGGAATATCGCAGATGTCAAACTGGATATTCAGACCACCGCAGAGACCATCAGACCTGATCAGAACCTGACAGTGCTTTCCGTAGTCTCAACCAGCCAAGATGAAAGAGTAAATACTTCTATAAGTTATGAGATAAGAAGCTCCAGCGATGGACAGAGACAGGTTGAGACCTCACGGACCGTAAACTTCAACGGCATAAAATCCTACAAACACAGTCTGAATCCTGATAACCTGACAGTAGGAGAGTACTATGTCCAGGGATCGATCACCAATGGCAACCGGACCGTTACCTCAACAGACACTTTAACAGTTGTAAATCCCTTCTGGACACCTACAAGAATCAGGGCCGGAATACTTCTCATCGCAGTTTCTGCTATAATCGGCGGAGGAGTCTACACTTTCAGATGGTACCACCAGCGACGAAAGGATGAAGCAAGATACGTTTTCCCCGTAGATTACAGCAAGCTCCCGGAAAGAGAGGACTTATTCGAAGTTGGCAAGGTCGCAGAAACAGAAAAAACAGCATACATCAATCCTAAAGACCTCACCACTCACGCTATCGTAGCAGGTTCGACTGGGTCGGGTAAATCAGTAACAGCAAACGTAATAGCAGAAGAAGCACTAGAAAACGACATACCCGTCGTAGTATTCGACCCAACAGCACAATGGACCGGATTCGTCAAAGAACTAAAAGACGATAACCTGCTCGAACACTACGACCGGTTCGACATGGACAGCAGTTCAGACCCACATCCATACAGAGGCGTGATTAAGGAGATCGATTCCGAGAACCCCGATATTGACTTTGAGGAGTTGAAAAACGAGGGAGAAATCACAGTATTCACACTAAACCAATTAACCACAGAAGAATTCGACCAAGCAGTAAGAACCATCATCGACCAAATATTCGAAAAAGAATGGGAAGAAAGTCCAACCCTAGAAATGTTCATCGTATTCGACGAAGTACACCGACTGCTAGAAGACTACGGCGGCCAAGGAGGATACCACGCACTCGAAAAAGGGGCGAGAGAGTTCAGAAAATGGGGAATCGGCCTAATGATGTGTTCACAAGTCACAGCAGACTTCAAACAAGCAGTATCCGGAAACATCATGACAGAAATACAAATGCAAACCAAATCCATGGAAGACATCGAAAGAGTAGAGAAAAAATACGGAGAACAGTTTTCTAAAAGAATCAGCAGCGAAGACGTAGGAACAGGTATGATTCAGAACTCAAATTACAACGACGGAGAACCATGGTTCGTCGACTTCAGACCAACATACCACAACCCACACAAAATACCAGACACAGAACTCAAAAAATACCACAAGCTCTCAAAGGAGCTGGATGAAGTCAAAGACGCGCTTTCAAAACTGGAGGATGAAGGTGGAAACATCAAGGACAAACAGCTGGAGCTTAACCTCGCGGAGAACAAGTTGAAGGAAGGAAGATTCAAAATGGCAACAATGTACATCAACAGCCTAAAAGACGAATTGGACATATCTTAACAGACATTAAATACTAGCAAGTGAAAAAGAGTTGTAGAGGGCGTATGGGCTTAATAGACAAAATCTCTAGAAAAGAAAACGCAGGAGATTCCGGCCAGTCTGAAGAGACGGACGAGACCAGTGAAGAACAACTCAAGAAAGAGATCGAGAAAATGAAAGACTCTGAAGACAGTGAATCCGAAGGCAGCGAGAAAACCGGAGAACCCAGCTCCAAAGACACCAGTTCTGAAGGCAAAACTGGAAAAGAATCAGAGGAAAATACTGAAGACAGCTCCGAAACAGATTCTGAGGTCTTAGAAGAAGAAGATGAGTCCGCGAAGGACGGAAATTCTTCAGAACAGTCAGATCCAACGGAGACAGAAAGATCAGAGGAATCGGAGAATAAGGAGGAAAGTTCAGAAGACGGAGAGGAGGACGATGAGCCTCAAACCGTGGGTTCCATTGCTAGAGAAGATCAGGATATAGATTATGAGGCCGAAGATTACGAGGAAGAGTCTGAAGAGAAAGATTCTATAGAGTTACAGGACTTAATGCAGAAAACCGAGAAGCTCGAAGGACGTTTCGAGTCAGTTGATGCCTTCCAGGATCAGATCGGGGAGCGTATAAGCAATATCTCGGAGAAGATTGGGGAAGTCCGGTCAATGGTTCTGGAACAGGAAAAGGAAGTCGATGAGATAAAACAGGGCTACCGGAAGATAGAGGACATATACAACGAGATCGAACCGGAGAAGATCACGAAACGTTTCGAAAAACAGAAAGGGAATATAGACGCCGTCGAAGCCCAATCCGAGCAGAACAAGGAGTTTCTGGACAACCTGAAGGAAAGAGCGAACAAGTTAGAAGACAGTATCGAGGATCTTGATGACTTCGATAACCTTGCGGAGATGCATGAAGAACTTCAGAAAAAAGTAGACCGCGTTGAAAACCTGAAAAGAGAGATCAACAAGAAAGAATCAAAAGTCGAGGCGATGTTCGGAGAGCTTGAAGAAAGACTTCCGGAACTTGATTCCGTACAGTCAAAGACCCGTGCGCACGATGAAATGCTCGAAGACCTTGTAAAAGACGTTGACAAGGTCGGAATGAAGGTAGACGACAAACTGGACGAGGATAACTTATCAGAGAAACTACAGGAAATCATGGAAGACGAGGAAAAAGACGTTGAGAATCTCATCACAGAAGACAAGCTAGATGATCGATTAAAAGAAGAGCTTAAAGACACTCAAAGAGCGCGAAATGAACTTGAAGATGTCAAAGACGAAGTAAGCGATCTAAAAAACACTCTGAACCAGGACGAATCTGATTTACGAGACCGAGTTAATGGATTAGAGCAGAAAATATCTCAGCTTGAAGATTCGATGCGTGACGAGGAGAACCTGAAAAACGTTATAGAAAGCTACAGCAGTGCGAAAAACTCAAATCTCGAAGAACGTGTAAGAAGACTTGAACAGGGCAGCACACCGGAAGCTGGCACTAACAGTTCGGAAGTCCAAGAGCTTAGACAAAAAGTAGAAGATCTTTCAGAAATGATTCTGAAGGTCGCACAGCAGACACAAAACCGTAATGAAGGACTACAACAACGTTGAATGCCACAGATGCGGCTACAGATGGTGGTCGGAAAAATACAGTGAAAACGGCGAACTACCTGAAGACTGTCCAAGATGCTACCGGAATGCCGTAGCAAAGATACCTGATCCTCCAACCCGTATAGATCGGATTCGGGCGCGTATAGATGCTAAGAAAGCCGAAATACCGGGGAAGATCGAGGAAAAACGCCACAGCCTTGTTCTATGGAAAGAGCAGAATACTTTCCTGATAAGCATGGTTTTCGCAGCAGTTTTAATGGTAGGAGTTATCGGCGCGATAGGATACGCTCTGTTTTTAATGTAAAGGTTTAAAGCTAAGCTGACGTCCAATAAACATGGAGACCGGCAAATAGGAGCTGTCTGTCTTCAGTTAGATCAAAAAGTAGTGAGGACGAAGCTACTAACATGGTGAATCTTTGAATGGAAACTACACGAATTGAGCTTGAACAGGAACTGGATGTTGAAAAACCGATTTTTATCGAAGGACTTGCCGGAATAGGTCATGTCGGAAAGACCTCCGTAGCATACCTAGCCGATCATCTGGGCGCTGAAAAAGTCGGAGAGCTTTACTCACACCACTTCCCGCCTTACACAATAGTAACGGACGAAAAAACAGTCGAACTTTTGAAAAACGACATCTACCAGATTAAAAGAGATGATAAAGCAGACATCGTGCTTATAGAAGGAAATGCTCAAGCCTCCACACCTGAAGGGCATTTCGAAGTCGCCGAAAAGATCATAGAGTTAGTCGAAGAAACTGAACCGGAAAGAATAGTCACGATCGGAGGATACGGCACCGGAGAAGTAGTTGAAGACCCAAGCGTGTTCGGAGTCACATCCAGCGATAGCATCCAGGAAGAATACGAGAGCGCTGACATAGAGTTCGAACACGATGTAGATCAGATCGTAGGAGCCTCCGGACTTATCCTGGGAATAGGTAAAGACCGAGGCTATGAAGGAATCTGCCTTCTGGGAGAGACACCGGGCTTCCTTCTAAGCGATCCGAAAGCAACTGAGGCCGTGTTAAACACCTTAGAGTCCATGCTTGAACTGGACTTGGATTACAGCGAGTTAGACGAGAAAGTTCAGGAAAGCCAGGACGTACTTAAAAAACTTCAGAATATACAAAATCAACAGAGCCAGGATCAGGATCAGCAAAACTCGGATCTAGGCTATATTGGATAAAGGAGGGAAAAATACTATGAGCTACACACGGTACGAAAGAGCCAGAATCATCGGCGCCAGAAGCCTACAGATCGCAATGGGCGCACCGACTTTCGTCGAATCACAGAGCAAGCGACCGATAGAGATCGCACGTGAAGAGATGACAGAGGGAAAGCTTCCTATAACAGTCGCAGAATAAAAGCTGTCATTTCCTTCATTTTTACCTTTCCTTTTTCTAGGAGCTGCCGGACAAACCGTTAATATCTAAGAAGACCAAGCATATTCTATGACAGATTCTGACCTCGAAGAGGTTACAAAATACCTTTCCAATCCGGAAACCAGCATGGGATGGATAAGCCCGCTCGGCATCCCGGAATCAGTCCAGCAACTTGCCGGAACCGGGTATAAACACACAATCGGAGACAAAAACTACGAACCTGACGGAGAAAACTACACTGTTTACGATCTGTGCTGCGGAAACGGAATACTTAGTGAAAGCCTCATACAAGAAAACAAGGAAAAAGACGGATCAAACAGCTTAAAAATCAAAGGCATTGATCTAGCACCTCCTGCCTACGCCCACAAAGTTGAAACAGGAAACGAAGAGTTCGAAGTCCTACAACAGAGCGCTGATGACTTCCTACACTCCAAGCAAGACTCTGCGGATCTAATATACGCAATAGATGCATTCCAGGAGTTCGATGATTTCGAAACACTGGCCAACGGAATCACCGGTAGCTTGAAACAAGACGGCATACTAGTTTTCAACTCAATTTACGGACTTGTAGATGTATTTGAAGACTTGGAAGAGAAAGCTCCAGACGACAAAAACTTTGTGAAACCCGGAGAGAACGGTAGAAAGCAGATACACACTGACAAAGTACGTATTGATGATCTCGGAGTCGAGGTTCCTATAGTTCAGCAGCCAAGACCCTACGAGGACTACAGGTCAGAGCTTGAAAAACAGGGCATGGAAGAAGTTGAATGCGGGAAAATCCGGGCCGATACCAGCTCTATACCTGAGATAGCGAAAAGTATAGGCGTAGACGCCCAGACCATGGATGATGATATTAACCTTCTGTACGATTACGGAGTTATGAAGATGGAAGACGGGGTCTCTAGCTGATGGGTGTCTCCGGCGATAACATGAGGAAGATGGTTAATACGAATCAACTGAATCTTTCCGACGGTGAAATCCATTTATTCGATTTCAGGATGGGAATGTTGCCTATACAGACCCTTACCAGTCTGTTTGAAAATATTTACGAGCGCATAGGTGAGGAAGCTTTCGAAGTTCTTTTCCAAGCAGGGAAGACTCACGGACAGATGGCTATAGATGATATAGGGAAAGCTCACGGCGTTCCAAAAAAACAGTTCATCGAGCAGACAATATACACCGCCGATGCCCTGGGACTAGGAGAGTTCAAGTTAGAGCGGATCGACCTAGAAGAGCAGGTTATAGCATACCGTATCGATAACTCGCCGTTCAAAGAGCAGTTCGAAAAATCTGAAGCTCTAAGGGATCTGGACAGACCTATAGACGAACTTCAGAGAGGCATGTTCCACAGAGTTTCACAGAGAGTTCTGAACGCAGATACCGTCGAGACCAGAGAAACGCACTGTCGTTTCCAGGGCGATGCTTACTGCCGTTTTGTCTCAAAGGGCAAACAGTAATTTATTCAAGCAACGTTTACTTGGCTTTATGGAAGATCTATCAGGTATCGAAGAGTTTTCCACCGAGGGCTGGCCGGTACTCACCCAAGAGCTTTTCGCAAAAGTAAGCAATAACAGAGAATACAGCGAAGACGTCAGAGAGTTTTACAGCTCCGGCGGATCGAAAAGAGTGGTTTTAAGCCCGGAAGACCAGAGACTGGTACTTGAAGGATACGCCGAGACATTGAGAGAAGCAGGTCTGAGACCGGACGATGTAGCCATCAACTGGGGTGCGCCGAAGGAAAAAGACCACATGTCCCAGTGGGTCTACGAGAAAGGAACGGAAATAATCGGCGCAGAAACCGTAAACGAGTCCAACGCAGAAGACTTCGAAGACTACAGAGACCGCTGGGAAGAGGTTACCGCTCTGCTCTCACTTCCAAGAATGCTGAAATCCTCCGGAGAACAGATCCAAGAAGAGTTCGGAGATCTCAAAGAAACCTTCCCGAACCTTGAACACTCCATAACCGCTGGAGACATAATGCCTGAAGAATTAAGAGACTGGATCGAGACCAACTACGGAATCAAGTCCCGGAACTTCTATGCCGGCACCGAGATCGGTGGAGCGGCCGCGGAAATCGAAGACGGAGTTTACAAGCCAACGAATCCAAACCTGATACTTGAACTACTTGATGAAGACGCTGAAATGGACTCTGAGACCGGAGAAGTCTCAGAGCAAGACGTTTACCGCCTTGAAGAACTCAGCCCTGGAGAGACCGTCACAGGCCCTTTACTTGCCACGATGCCGCTGCGGGAACAACAGCCATTGATAAGATACAGGATCGGAGACGTCTGGGAGGTAACAGGTACAGAAGAAGCACCAGAGATGAAGTTTAAGGGTCGGGAAGATGACGTAATAATGTTTTCCGGGGCGAACGTATATCCCGAAGAAATCAACAATGCGATAGGAGATGATTACAAGCTTGTAGTTTCTGAAAACGACGGATTCGTCAAACTGAACTTTTTCACACCTGGTAACTGGCGTTCTGAGGAGATAGTCGATCAACTAGCCGAGCAGAACAAGGTATTCGGCGACTGGTACCAGTCAGGATCAATGCCGATAGAAGCAAAAAGCTACAGCTCCCGGGACGAACTCGAAGAGATGCTTGAAGAATACGAAATCCCTAGAGATAGTGACGGCAGACCCGAAATTATCGAAGAAGGTGCGAAAACAAACCGTATAGCCTTCGAAGACTCATACAACTCCCAGTTCAACCAGTAAACTATCCGATCCTAGAGTCGTTCAGCCGGTGAAATCGATAACCCGTCTCCATCCAGCTCGACGTTAAGTATTTCTCCACTGATATTGGTTCTACGCATCTTGATAACTCTCGCAGACCGGTAAGTTGTCTCACCGAGCGCGTAACCGTTTAGAAGAATCACACCGTCAACTATGAACTCTGCTACCCCGAAACGTGAGAGCTTCCCTGATTCAGACTCCGGTCTTTCCGAAGTCACCAAGACCGTGGCACTGATATCCCGGAAATGCTCCATCAACCGGTTGACATACTTCCTGATCTGTTCTTTCTGACCCCAGTTCATCTCGAATACGCTGATTGAATCCAGGACAATCCGTTCAAAAGACGAGTCGGCGATTCTCTCCTTGATATCCTCAGCTACGTTTTCAGATGGAGAGACGTGGGCCATAGACAGATTATCGTCTGTTATATCAAGCTCTATTCCAAAGGATTTTGCGTCCTGCCGAACATCGGACGGTCGCTGACCTGTGGTAATATACAGGCATTTTTCATCATTTTCCAGTCCCGCTCTAATGTACTGAGAACACATAGTTGTCTTTCCCGATCCCGGTCCACCGGTAACGAGATTTACAGAGCCTTCAAGGAAACCTCCTTCCAAGAATTCATCGAGACCGTCGGTGCCTGTGCTTAGACGCGCCATACCACAAAGTTGTTCTGAGATTTTAAATCAATGTATCCGGTACTGTACCCTCGACAGGCTAAAGCTTAAAGCCTGTCAGCGCCCAGTTCTGGACATGAAGATAGAATCCTTCGAGCTAAGAGAAATAATTGACTCAAGAACCAAACCCACCGTCGAAGCCGAGGTAAACGGATTCAGCGGAAAAGCACCTTCCGGAGCATCCACAGGAAAACACGAAGCAGAATGTTTCGTACCGGAAAACCTCGAAGAGATAGAAAACGAGCTGAAAGAACAGCTCGAAGGAAAGAAATTCACGCAAAAAGAGTTCGACGAAAAACTCAGAGACTACGATGGGACGAACAAACTCTCAAACATTGGAGCAGTAGGAATCGCATCGAGCTTTGCGTTCAAAAACGCCTCCGGATTCAAGTTCGGGAAAAACTTCCCTCTACCACTCAGTAACGTAATAGGTGGCGGAGAACACGGCGGAAACACCTCGATCCAGGAGTTCCTTGTTCTGCCAGTAGAGGCCGAAAGCTTCCCGGAAGCTGTAAAGACGAACGCAAAGATCTACCAAGAGCTAAAGGAAAAATACCCGCAGAAGATCAGAGGAATCAACGATGAAGGGGCTTTAATCACCTCGATGGACGATGAACAAACCCTGAAGGCGTTGAAAAAGGTAGCTGATGAACACGGCGCACGGATCGGCCTGGATGTGGCCGCAAGCGAGTTTTACGAAAACGATGAGTACAAGCTTTCCTCGATGAGTCGGACCTTCACCGCCGACGAGCATCTCAAGTTCATCCAGCACTTGATCGAGAAGTTCAACCTGATCTACGTCGAAGATCCTTTCGACCAAGACGATTTTGTAAAACACGAAGAGCTGTTGAAGGAAAACCGTGGTAACGACGTGCTGATCTGCGGAGACGACCTTTTCACGACAGACAAGGAAAGACTTCAACACGGCATAGATCTGGAATCCGCTAACTCGCTTATCGTCAAACCTAACCAGATTGGAACGGTAACCGATGCGAAGGAAACTGTAGAGCTAGCCCATGAAAACGGTTACGTACCCGTTATCTCCCATAGAAGCGGTGAGACCTGTGATTCGACTATCTCACGTCTGGCACTTGAATGGGACTGTCCTGTCATTAAGGCCGGTATAGCAGATATCAGGGTTGCGAAGCTGAACGAACTGATCAGGACCTGGGATGAGGTCGAGGATCCGAAGCTGGCAGACCTCTGATTCTGCCCCGGTTTTTTATTCCGCCGGATTTGGGAATCGGTTTTTAATAGTTTAGATAGAACCGGTAGGTATGACTGAAGAAGAACTGCTAATTGAACGCGAGCAATATCTGGCAAACGGAGTACACATCGGGACACGGTCCCAGCACATCGACATGGACAAATACATTTTCAGAGTAAAGGACAATCAGCTCGCAATTCTTAACCTCGAAGACACCGACAAGCAGATCAGAGAAGCCGCAGAGCTTCTAGCAGGCTTCAAGCCTAGCGAAGTACTGGCAGCAGGCCGCAAGCCTGAGGCACGAAGAGGACTAGAGCTTCTAGCAGAAGCAACAAACATCAATACTAAGATCGGACGTTTCATGCCGGGAACACTTACCAACCCGCAGTCCGATGACTTCATGGAGCCTGAGGCCGTATTCGTAGTAGACCCTGAGGAAGACTCACAGGTCATCAAGGAAGCTGCTCAGACCAACACCACCGTAATCTCGATCGCTGACTCTGGAGACGAGCTAGACGACATCGACCTAGCTATCCCGGCCAACAACAAGTCGGAGAAATCCATCGGCGTAGTCTCGTTCCTACTCGCAAGAGAGATCACAGGCGCACGTGGAGAAGACTTCGATTACGAGCTTGAAGACTTCCTACCAGAGGAGACAGAAGACGAAGAAGACGAGGAGTAACCTCCTCTCACCTACCTCTCACATATCTCCTATCCTATTTTTCTATCCAAAAGTTCAGTTCAAGAGTTTTTCCGTGCTTTGAGCCACTAGTTTTAAACCACTCGGCCAGTAAAACTAGTTTATGTTCGGGCTAGGAGACAGCAACAAATCTAAGCTGGAGGAAAACATGGAAGAAATCAAACAGATGGTTGACGGAGAGACAGAAAACTCCGAGGCAAAGGAGCCTGAACCAGACCAAGACTTCCAAGACAGCTTCAGCTCGGAGCCAAGCAGCTCTAACAGTTTTTCATCGGAAAGCTTCGACCAGCCCGAGAGAAACACTGGCGAACCCGAGGACGACAGTCAGGGAACCGAACAGATGCTTCAAGAAGAAATCGAGAAGTTCGAATCCGAGAACGAAACCTCGAACGAAGACCAGAACAGACAGCAAGCCTCTGGAAGAACAGAAAGACCTCAAGAGAGATCGAGAACACGTCAGCAGCCAATAAATAAACATGATGGACGTGGTAAAAGCGGAGGAAGCGGAGAATCAAGTGAAAACCGGTCGATGAACGCAGATATTCCAGAGCCAGCGAAAACACGTGAGCTTGACATTCCAGAAGTTGAGAAAGGACCTCTTTTCATTACAAGGCGCAAGTTCGAGACCGCGACCCGTCTGATCTACGAGATGAGAAGTCTCTCACAGGAGATTGAATCAACAGTTCAAGGCATGGAACAGGATATCAAACGCGACCGGGATATGGAACAGCAGGTTCAGACAATTCTAAACGAGTTCGAACAGGACCGGAAAGACGTTGAAAGCATTATCTCGCCGAAATAAAACAGTTCGCGGAGCAGTAGGATAACTATGGAAGAGAAAGAAGTAATCGAAGTTTTGAACGAGTACCGTGATAGTCACTCCGAGCGCAAGCTTCTCAAGTTGCTGAAAGATAAACTGATCGAGGAGATGGAAGGCTGGGATGTCTCAACTGACAGGCAGGAACACGGCTTGAACATGATGGTTAGGGAGATCGAAGAGGAGCTTGATTACATCGAATCGGAGAAGCTTTCCGAGTTTGACCCGGAGCGAAGCTGAAGTTATACGACTTGTTTAAAAAAGTTCCAACCGTTTTCTATCAATACAACCTTTCACCTTGATGACTCAAGAGAGGTAAACTCAACAATGGCAACTTACACAGAATTCGACGTCAGCGATTCACTCGCAGAAAAGACTTACAACGCAGTAGAAAACGCACAGAACATTAGAAAAGGTACTAACGAAGTAACCAAAGCGATTGAGAGAAACGAAGCAGCTCTCGTCGTAGTCGCAGGAGACGTTTCCCCTGAAGAGATCGTAATGCACATCCCAGCACTAGCAGATGAAAGAGACATTGCTTTCACCTTTGTTCCTGAGAAGGAAGAGCTAGGAATGGCAGCAGGCATCAACGTTCAGACAGCAGCAGTAGCGATCACAACCCCGGGAAGCGCAGAAGACGAAGTTCAGGATATTGTACAAAAATCCAATGAGCTGCGTGAAGCAGAAGAAGAATAAAGATGGTTTTAGCGAAAGTCGTTGAAGTAATCGGAGACCAGGGACACCGGACAGTCCGGAAGATCCGATGTAGAATCCTTGAAGGCGACGAAGAAGGAAAGATCCTAGTCAGAAACACCCGAGGACCTATTCGTGAAGACGACGTAGTCCACATCAAAGAAACACAGATGGAGGGATAAAATGACGAAAATTAACAATTTTCTGGCATTCAAGAAAACACGAGGTGTTTTCGAATAATGGAATGTGATTACTGCGGAGACGAAGCACGGAAGACACAGGGCAAACTGCTAGTTCTCAACTCGGGAGACAAAAAGTTCTTCTGTAGCGGAAGCTGCGAGAAGAACTGGAAGAACAAAAGAAAGCACACCCACAGGAAACAGGAGTAGAGCCTTAGAGGCGAATAAAAATGCCGCGTCAACCAATTATCTCAGTTCTAGGCCACATTGACGCCGGCAAAACTACTCTTCTCGACAACATACGAGAATCACGTATCGTAGAGGGAGAATCCGGCGGCATCACACAGATGATCGGTGCGACCGAGGTACCGCTTGAAACCCTTGAAACCACTTGCGGAGATCTTCTAAACCAGCTTGATACCGAACTAACTATTCCTGGCGTTCTATTCATTGACACGCCTGGACACGCAGCTTTCTCATCGCTACGGAAACGCGGAGGATCAATAAGCGATATCGCAATCGTTGTAGTAGATGTAGATGACGGCGTACAGCCACAGACAGAGGAAGCGATCAGAATTCTCAAGCAGAACCAGACTCCTTTCGTAATAGCCTTGAACAAGATCGATAAGGTTCATGGCTGGAGATCTGAGGACAAATCGTTCATGAAATCGATCAGAAAACAGAGCGATAAAGTCCAGCAGAAAGTAGACGAAGAGATCTACGAGCTGATGGGTGAAATCAACGAGTTCGACCTAGTAGTCGATAGATTCGACCGAGTCGATAACTTCAGGAAAAAGATCGGAGTCGTACCAATAAGCGCGAAGACAGGTGAAGGAATCCCAGAGCTACTGATGGTTGTATCAGGACTCGCCCAAAGATATCTAGGTGACCGACTGGAAGTACACGAAGGAATGGGTAAAGGCACGGTTCTAGAAGTATCGAAGGAAGAAGGATTAGGCACAACAATCGATGTAATACACTACGATGGAATTATAGAGAAAGATCAGAAGCTTGTCTACGGTACATCGGACGGAGTACAGGTAACAGATATCAGAGCGATCTTGAAACCGAAGCCGCTGAAGGAAATCAGGGTCGATAAAAAATACGATAGAATAGATACCTCGAAACCTGCAGGCGGAGTCAAACTCGTAGGCAAATCACTTGAAGGAGTAGTTTCAGGAGCGCCGGTACGAACAGCCCACGAACAGGACTTAGAGGAAGCTAAAAAAGAGGTAGCTGAAGAGCTGGAAGCCGTAGAGTTCGAAACCCAGGAACACGGAATTGTAATCAAAGCAGACTCTCTAGGATCACTTGAAGCAATCATGCAGGAGATGGAGGAAAACGAGATACCTGTACAGAGAGCAGAGGTAGGAGACATCACGAAAGCGGATGCGATCGATGTAGGAAAGGAAGAGCCGGAAAACCGCTCGATCTTCGCATTCAACGTAGATTATACGGAACAGGGAAAGCAGGCTGTAATAGATAAAGGAATCAAAGTCTTCCAGGGACAGGTAATATACGAAATAATCGATGGGTACACAGAGTGGAAAAAGGAGCTGGCGGAAAAACAGAGAGAAACCGCCCTGGAGGCAACCACTCGTCCGGCAAAGATCCGCGTGCTGGAAGATCACGTGTTCAGGAAATCGAAGCCAGCAGTCGTCGGCGTCAAAATTGAGGAAGGAGTACTGAATCCAGGAGCCAGCCTGATGAACGCTGATGGAGAACGCATCGGCCGTGTGAAAGCAGTACAGGAGCAAAACGAGTCAATAGATGCCGCAGAGAAAGGCTCACAGGTAGCAGCCTCTATCTCAGGAGCAACAGTTGGCCGGGACTTTGAGGAAGGAGAAGTGCTTTACACATCGCTTACAGGCGATGACTACAAACGTTTGAACCGGCTTGAAGACCTTCTCAGCCGGCACGAGAAGAATGTTTTAGAGAAAATTGTGGAAATCCAGGACTCGAAGGATCCGCGCTGGAAACTGGGCTAATACTTTAGACAGTTACACTCACTCTAATTTCTATGAGCTACGGAAAACTCGCGAAAGGAATATCAGAAAAGGAAGCGCGGATGAAGCTTCAGAAGGTGATGCCGGCCTCTGACCGGGCGAAAGACTTCAACGGGGCCTCGCCTCCAAGCGTTTTCGTTGGAAGCCATGGGTACCCGAAGGTAAGTGCGGGAATTCTTTCACCTCAGCACCCCGGAGACTCCCGGCTTTTCGACTCACCAGGACAGTGGAAAAAGAGTAACTACAGTATCGAGAGGATTGCCTCGCTGCGGACCTCTCTGGTTAACTCGAAAAAACAGTTCAAGGTAAAGGAAGCTGATTCCTTCTTAGACGATACTAAAGAAGTCGCTATGGCCCGCAAACCCGTCGATCTCGAGGTAAGTCTTGAGAAAAAACCCGGTCAAAGCATCACCGGTGGACGGGCTAAACCGGTAAGTGCCTCAGGCGATGTAAAGAAACTGACGTTGGGAGAGAATCCTTCGGTTGAACGTAAACTGGAGGATATGTTCTACGATACCGATGCGAAATCCGAGACCGCAGTAGAGGAACTTTACTCCAGCGGAGTTTCCAACTACGACATCCAGCAGAGTTTCTCAGTGGGAATGCTGGGCGAGGAACAGAACCGGAAGCTGGTCCCAACCCGCTGGAGTATTACAGCGACCGATGATATGATCTCAAAGCAGCTGCGGGATTCGGTTAGAACCAACCAGGAGCTGGGCGAGATACGTTACTTCCAGAGCAGTTACGTTGGGAACAACTTCCATGTGTTTTTGATTCCCGGAAACTGGGAGTTCGAGTTAATCGAGTTGAAAAAGTCCGGTTCGGTCTGGAACTCGATGAAAAACACGTATATCGCACAGAACTACGAGCCGGCGACCGGACGGAAAAACTATGCGGAGGAAACCGCCGGAGCGTATTATGCTTCCCGGCTCTCGGCACTGGAGTATCTCAACCGGATCAACCGGAGGGCAAAGGTCTTAATCGTCAGGGACGTGACCCCGGAGTACTGGGCGCCGCTAGGAGTCTGGGTGATACGTGAGGCCGTCCGGGATGCGTTCGGAGACTACCGTGAACTCGAGAGCATGAGAGATGTAAAACAGAGTATCTCGGATAACTTCCGTTTTCTGTACTCACGGATTGAAAACTGCTCGAAGCTAATGGGTTCACGCCAGCAGTCTCTGAGTTACTACGATCCCAGTTGATTTGTTCGGCCGGTTACAACCCTGCTTTTATTGATTCAGGGAGTTTTGAAACCGTGGACCTATTTCCATTCCCGGATGTCAGAGAAAAACAGGATGAACTAATGGAGGCCGCAGAGGAAGCTATAGCCGAAGGAGGCTCGCTTGTAGCACACGCCCCGACCGGACTGGGTAAAACCGCCGCGTCATTGACGCCAGCCCTTGAGTACGCAAAAAATACTAACAAGACCGTTTTCTTCCTGACACCACGACACTCCCAGCACAAGATCGCTGTCGATACCGTAAAGAAGATGCAAGACCGGCACGATGTCGAGTTAACGGTTATCGATCTTCTCGGGAAAAAATGGCTGTGTAACATCGAAGGAGTTGAGAGTATGGCCAGCGGAGACTTTTCCGATTACTGTAAATCTTTGCGCGACGACGGCAGATGTGATTTTTACTCTTCTATGTACGGAGATGAGGAAAACAAGGTTCTGAAAAAAGCCAAAGAACGGCTAGACGATCTTGAAGGAAGCGCTTTACACTCTGACGAGTTCAAATCCGCTGTCGGAACCTTCTGCCCTTATTATATGATGATGGAGCTTTCACGACGGAGCGATTTGATTATCGCTGATTACTTCCATATGTTCCATCCCGGCGTTCGTGAATCGATAATGGAGAATGCCGATACCAGTTTAGAGGACTCGATTATCATCGTCGATGAGGCACACAACCTACCGTCCAGAACACGTTCGTTGTTCTCGGATACTCTCTCAGTGCCACAGCTTGAGCGTGGAGAGACCGAGGCCGAAAAGTACGGGTTCTATGACATCGAGGGCTACCTCGAAAGACTCCGGAACGTGCTTGTATCCCTGGCCGCCGAAAAGTTCACGCAGGGAAGCCACGAGGAAAAAATAGAGAAAAAAGACTTAGAGGACTCAATTTCGAACTTCAAGGACTATGAGGATCTGATCGTTGAACTGGAAGAAGTTGCCGAAGAAGTACGTGAGGATAAGGAAAAATCCTACTGTGGAGGTATCGCAGAGTTCCTAGAAGAGTGGGAGGGAAGCGATGAAGGATTTTTCAGAGGAATCAGAAGACGTAGAAGCTCATCAGGCAACCGCTACATCGAAGTACAGTACTCGTGTCTCGACCCGCAGGTCTCAACCAAGACCCCGTTGAACGATGCCCACGCATCCATAATGATGTCCGGGACTCTAACCCCTCAGTCAATGTATACCGATCTACTGGGACTTAACGAAAGTAAAAACAACGAGGTTGCCTTTGAATCACCGTTCCCAGAGGAAAACCGCGAGCTACTGATGGTTCCAACAGTTACAACCAAGTACAAGGAACGGGACGATTCTATGAGACAAAAATACGCATGGTACCTCGCCAAATCGTTTGAATCGGTTCCCGGAAACTGTGCGGCGTTTTTCCCTAGCTATTCTATGATGATAAAGGTCAAAGAGCTGCTGAAAGACCGCACAGACTATGAGATATTCATGGAACGCCAGGACATGAACAAGGACGAAAAACAGGCGATGTTAAACGAATATGCCTCGAAGAAAGACGAAGGAGCAGCCCTGCTTGGCGTAGCCGCTGGATCCTTCGGCGAAGGAGTTGATTTCCCCGGAGATGTTATGAAAGCCGTTTTCGTGATCGGTCTGCCGCTACAAAGACCGGATCTCGAGACAAAATCCCTTATCGATTTCTACGATCACAGATTCGGGAAAGGCTGGGACTATGGTTACAGCTATCCCGCTATGAACAGAGCGATCCAGGCAGCAGGCCGTTGTATTAGATCGAAGGACGATAAAGGAGTAATAGTTTATATGGACAAACGTTACGGCTGGAGTAACTACAGGAAGGTTTTCCCGCCAGGTTACACGTTGAAAAGTACGCGTGCGCCGTGGAACGAGATCGATGAGTTTTTCTGAGCGTACCGGTAGGCAAGCAAGTTTAACGTTCAACGGATTACCTACAACATGAAACGAGTAATGGCACAGGGATGTTTCGATGTAATCCATCCCGGACATCTCCACTACCTGGAAAAATCAGCGGATTTGGGCGATGAACTCGTGGTCGTGGTTGCCCGGGATTCACGGGTCGGAGACCGGAAAAAGCTGGCGTTCAACGAAGACGAACGCGTCGAAATTCTGAACGCATTGGAAACCGTTGACAGAGCTGTCCTCGGCAGTGAAGGCGATATTTACTCAACGGTAAAGGAGATCGATCCGAACGTGATAACAGTTGGATACGATCAGAGCCACGAAACCGAGGAAGTTCAAAAGCTGGCCGAGGATGCGACAGAACACGACGTAAAGGTAAAACGGATCTCCGGTAAAGGAGATTACTCCTCCAGCAAGATAAAGAACTGAAACACAGGAACCGTTCTCTGTAAAGAATTCAGCGAGTAGAAGAGCCGGGACAGGGATTTGCACCCTGGTCGTCCGCTTTAAGCCGAAACCGAATGGATTTCTCTTCACGAGCAAACTCCCTCGGTTTACGTCTGCAGGCGGATGCATAACTACTCTGCCATCCCGGCGCCCTCCAGGACTCTGTGACACGGAGTGTTTCCGTCCTTACGTATACTACGAGACACACGGAATCTTATAACATAGGCCATGGAAAGACCTGATTTAAAACGTTTCATCTGCGATTCGAAACTATGATACTAGAAGTATTAGGGAGCGTTCAAGATGGAGGCGCACCGCACCTAGGCTGTACGTGCGATGTATGCGAGAAAACAAGGGAAGACCCAAGCTTACCCGGTCTTATCAGCTCTCTGCTACTGAAAGAAAATGATGATGAAGATTCGGCCAAATACTTGATCGAGGCCACCCCAGACATCCGGTTACAGATCACCGGCGAGTTCCTTGACGGAGTTTTCTTGCCTCACGCAAAGCTCGGGCCGATCGGAGGATTCGAGTTCTTCGGCGAAGAAGGACTGGATGCGAACATGCTGACAACTTACTGTAACAGCGATGTCGAACACTACCTGATGAACAACGATCCTTACCGTCGAATGGTTGACCGTGGAAACATCGAGATCCAGGGATTCGACGACGGAGACAGCGTACGGCTACAGGGAACTCAGATAAAAGCCCTGACCTACGAACACCCACACCTCGGACACAAAGCCACCGCCTACAAGATAATTGGCGAAAACAAGACGGTTTTCTATCTACCAGATACAAACGAATGGACTGAAAGACAGCTCAAGGAGATCGAAGAAGCCGATATAGCGATAATCGACGGCACCTTCTGGAACGAAGACGAGATCGATAGGTACAACGAAGTACCTCACCCGACGATCGAAGAATCCATGGTACGGTTCAAGAACTACGATACCGAAATCTACTTCACCCACCTCAACCACACCAACCCAGCGCTAAGAGAAGACTCGGATGAACGGAAGGAGCTGGAAGAAAACGGATTCGGTGTCGCGGTTATGGACATGGAATTCGATCTATGAATGAGGCGGAGATCCGTCTCAGACTTTTAGAGTCCCTTCTTATAATAACTTCAATTCTTCTTGTTTTCGGAGCGAAAACTGCCTCTATCGCCAACTTCGCAGCCATGGTTATTGTTTCAGCGATAGGCTACCTCTCAATAATGCGACTCGAGTCGCGAGGAAACGCTTTCAAAGGAGACTCTGTATTAGCTATTTGCGGATTCTCTATAGGCATAGGCGTCAGCGGAATTTCTGGACATGTTATAGGAAGCACCGGATATCTAGAATCGATTTCTTTGGGGCTGTTGATAACATTAGGGCTTCTACCGATTCAGTACCTAGAATCGTTCATTGACTATCTGAATAATACCGTGAACTGACTCGATCTACGCCTCCATTTATCACTTCTTTCTTCAGATACTAACTTGGTAGGCCGGGCGGCTCGGGGTCGCCTCTTTCCGGAAATCCTCAGTTAATGCCGGAGCCGTCAACCAGAGGGCGACGCTGTCGTTCGGCGTTCGAGCCCTGAAACCTGTTGTTGACGATCCGTCCTCCGGGATGTTGGGGGCTGTGAACCGGGTCAGGCCTTGACGGGAGCAGCCCTAAGCAGTCCTCGGCATGTTCGGAGGGTGGCGGATCTGAGACAGGTCTCGGGAGTTCTCGGCGTTGAACCGGCGTCCACCTCCGGGAACCACTATTTTTCCCCATCTACGTTAAATAAATTCACTGACTGAACAGTGACAACGAAGAGATATGTCGGATGAACTCACCGCACGGGAGCGAGAGCTATTGGAGTGTGAACAAGAACTCGAGATTGACACCTCGGGAGAAAAAGAGGAAAAGCACGATGACTGGGTGAGTGCGTCCGAAACAGATTTTTACCTAGGTATCTCTGATATCAAGGGCAACCGATCTCAGTTAGCTGCTCTGGAGCAAGAAGGGCTTGAAGTAAGAGAGATAGACGGATCGATTCTACACAGCACATTCGCAACAGATTTGGATGAGGAAGGCTACGACTGGGATTTCGGACGAGAAATGTATAATAGAGCCGTCAGAGAGCTGGCGCAATTCGGATCCAGACACTTGGAAGATTCAAAGGTTTTCCAACCGGATGTCTTGAAGCTTTCTCTAAACAATGACAGCAGAACATGTTCATCGGTGCTGGAAAGGTATGACGACGGAACAACAGGAGGACCTTTAGACGAACTAGAACCTTCTAAAGCATTTCTAAACGAATACTGGGACGAAATAAAAAATGAAGACCTCAGCGAAGGTTCAATGGCCACCAAGTCCCTAGCTTTGGACCTAGTGAAGACTCTACAAGGCAAAGCACTGAACAAGGATAACCAAGAAGAGTATACCGAAATATGTAGGAATTTTGAGCTTTTCTTCTCACGTGCAAACCCAGAACCCGATATCCTGCTTGAAGACGATTCAGTTTACAACATCCCTCCGCTGGAGACAAAAGAAGGTCTGAAGTTAGCAATGGAAAACACCGGCAGCTGTTTGTTCCCAGATCCAGGAAAATACGGCAAGGAAGACCCAGAGGAGTTTTACAACGAGCATCCGTTCGAGGAAGCCTTCTGGATGTGGCACGAGGATTCAGGTACCTTCCATCACGGTCTCTGTAAGAACGGGGAGATAGAGGGATACATGAGAAGTTTCATACTGGAAGACTCTAGAGGAGACTACTTCGCCGGAATTGACACCATCGAAATCCCGAAATCAGGCGGACTCAACATGGAGGATGTTGAAAAAGATTTCTCGGAGAAGTCAGATGTTATTACAGCCGGCGTGTTAGGCGCAGCACCTCATTTCCTGGTAAATCTGGATGTCGATTATATAGCAGGGAAGGATGCGAGAATAAGATTTGGGCCTAGAGAAAACTACGGAAACACAAGAAAATCCATAGAGTACAGGAAAGTCGGAGATACAGTACCTTATTATTCGGTTCAAAACGAGCATCACGAACAAGACTGGGAAGGCGCTGGATGGTTAGACTACCATGAAAAAGACGACATTGAGGTCAGAGGATTCAGGACAGATCCAGGATGGCACAGAACCGACAACGCGTACATACTGATGGAAAACCCGAAAAAGCTAGCCAACACTCAATGAGAACTTTTTCCGTTAACCAGCTTTACATCTTTTTGGCGCCAAGACATTGTTGAGCAACCTTGATACACGTCTATGGAACCTCACATGTATCGAATGAAAGTATTGAGCTAATCAATGAGAAAGTCCGCCAGCACGAACCCGACATTATAGCTCTGGAGCTTGATCCACGGCGCCTACAGGCACTCTTAACCGATGAAGACCAATCATCAGGCTCGATCTTCCTCGACTTACTGAAAAAGTTCCAGCAACACATTGGGAAAAAGACCGGCGTTATGCCCGGCGAAGAAATGAAACACGGATACATGAAGGCCGGAGAAATCGATGCCGATGTGGCTTTGATCGATCAGAACATAGAAGTCACATTCAGCCGCCTGAAACAGGTAAAACGAAAGGAGAAAGTTAAAGCAGGTTTATCTCTTATTTTCGGCGGGCTTGCGACCTCGAAGTTTGATTTCAGCGAGATACCGGAGGACGGACAGATAGGAAAAATACTTGAAGAAACAAAGGACAAGTTCCCGGAGATATACAACGTTTTAGTCGCAGAACGCGACAGTTACATGGCCGCATCGCTCCAACAGCTACAGCTGGATAATCCGGAGGCGGAAATCGTTGCTTTCGTAGGCGCAGGACACAAGGAAAGCGTACGCTCGCTTTTAGAGCAAAACAGGACGCAGAGAAGCATCATGGATTTCAACGCAGGAAAAGCTGATGAAAGCAGTAGTTAAAGTTTCCTGGCACGGAAAAGTCCCTGAGTTGAAGCTGGCTACAGAAGAGGGTTTCGAACACATCACGCTTTCCGAAGGACGGGAACTTGATCTCGAAGTAGTCGATAAAAGACGTTGTACCGGTTTCCACAGCAAGCCCGGGAACCACGCCCCCTGCCCGGAGTTCAGAGAGATCAGTTCCGGCGATCAGTGCGGAGAATGCCGTGGAAAAGATATTTACACGGATTACCGGCGCGGGAACTCCGGTAAAGGTCTTGACGCCGAGTACTCAGTGTATCTAGCTCAGTGCGGGACAAAGGCCAAGGTAGGTGTGACTAAAGGCTCGCGTTTGACGACCCGATGGAGAGAACAGGGTGCGAACTATGCTGCCGAGATATTTTCAGGTCTTAGCGCTGATGAGGCTCTAGCGAAGGAAAAGGAGATCAGTTCTAACGGAGTTTCCGAGCGGATTCGGAAGGAAAGCAAGACCGGCGGCTCCAAAGAGAAGTTATCGAAGCTGATGGAAAAACTGGATCTGAAAGGAGAGGTCCAGGAAGTATCGAAGCCTTTGAAATGCTCGAAGGTCGTGCGGAAAGGCCGTTTTCCTTCTCCGATCAGAAATGTTCAGGGTCAGATTGTTTCGAACGGTTCGATCTGTCTGGCGCTTTCCTCAGGGAAATGTGTGATACCGGCAGAGCAGAAAGGACTTGACCAGTTCAACTAGTACTCTTTTATCCTGCGTCTGCCCATTAAGCTTTGATGACCGACTTTGAGAGAGCGCTGGTCAACGCGTTCAACGAGTTCTTCGAAGACGAAGAGATCAACGGAATCGCCCACCGGAAAAAACAACACCGGTTTTCAAGCCAGCTGTGCGATGTACTGGTCGATTCCGAACACGATATGTTCTACCTTGCTATAGAAAACAAGTCGGTAAAGACATCCAGTACGAACAAACTGTATTTTTCCCAGCACTTTTCCGAGTCCAAAGGCGGCCACCAGGTCGCACGGATCTCCGATTTCCTTGATAGAAGCGGACGCACCGGTTTCTTGGCCGTCGAATTCAAACGAGGAGTCGGCCGACCGCGCAAAGCATACATGGTTCCCTGGGAAGAAGTCCGAGAACGCTATGAAAACGGTGAGCCAGGTTTACACCTCGATGAGATCAAAGATTACCCGGAGATTTTACGGGATTCCCAGAGTTACTCGGTTGCCGAGATGTGTCAGAATCTCTCGATCTAGAAGTTTTTAACCAGCAAATTCAATTCTGTAAATGTGAGCGCAGAACCAGATAAAGAGGATTTGATCAACTTAGGTATAGGCATATTCGCACTCACAGCCGCATTCATCGGGCTTCAAGGAAGTTTCAATTTTTCATCAGTAACCAACGGTTTTCTCGCAGGCTTCCTAGCACTCGGAGCGCGCGAACTAGGACAGCGTTCGGTAGCCCAGCAGATAAGAGCCAAGGTAGATGTAGAGCTTTCGAAACCAGGTCTCGCACTCACACTCCTAGGCGCTGTAGCCGGTTTTTTCAGCAGCTATCCGCTGGCATTAATATTACCGGTTTTCAACAGTTATTCTAACGATCGTTACGAGAGCTGGGGCCGCGACATCGACGTTGTATGGACCAAAAGACGCTACTGGATCGCATCAATGGGAATGATCGCCATGCTTTCTACAGCATTCATCACCTACAGTCTAGGCGCTTTCATGATTTCGAAATCGATCAGCTTGTTCGTACTTTTCCAGCTGATTCCGTTGAAAGAGACTCCGCTGATCGACGGCGATCTTGACGGCGCACATATCTTGATACACTCCGGTTTTGCCTGGGTTGGTTTCATCGCGTTCGGAATCCTTGGTCTAGCGCTTCCACTGTAAAACCATTTTATTCACGGACCGGGAAAACTAGTTTATGCCGAAGATATCCGTTGGAAGAAGCGATGAAGATTTCGAGGAACACGGCCTGAAAGGCACAGGAGTGATCGGAAAACACCTTGTAGGGGAAAACGAGGAGGCGCACAAAGCCAACCCGATACATTTCGATCTCGCCAAACCTCACGTCATGGGTGTCTTCGGAAAACGAGGAACGGGAAAATGCCTCCTACCTGATGAGAAGGTTCTAACTGAAACCGGCCTAAAAGAAATAAGAGAGATTTTCAACCAGCGAGAGAACGACTCTACGGAGATCGACGACGACGGCGAACAGCTTTTCAGGTTCGAGGGCGGTACCGTTCAGTCAGTAAACGAGCATAAGATTTCAAAAAATAGAATTGAGGCAGGTTACCGGAAAAAAGTCGATGAAACGCTTTTCAAACTTAAGACAAGATCGGGGCGGAAAATCACCGTCACAGGAGAGCACCCTCTTCTAACTGTCAACGGCTGGGAAAACACAGATAGACTATCTGAAGGCGAGAAAATAGGCATACCTAGAAAGATCGATCTGGATTTCAAAGACAGTGAGCTTTCGGTACCCAAAGCATTCCAAAAAGCAAATTACTCTTCTCTGAACAGACGAGAGGCCAGACTTCTGGAACATGAGAGCACAGAGATTCCCTCAGCTTCGGACGGTTCAGGCTCTTTTCATTCGATGGTAGATAGAGCCGATGAAAAAGGATTGATAACGAGGAAAGGTAGAACCATAAGCACAACTGAGAAAGGTCAGAAGCTTCTCGAACAAGTCAAGACGGACAGCCATTACCGGTTTGGAAAGGCAAAACCGATTGAGGCACCTGAGACAGTATCACCTGAGCTTGGAGAGTTCTTAGCATACCTGATAGCCGAAGGACATGAGCAGAAAGTCACGGACGGAAACTATAGAATACTTTTCACAAACAACAACCAGGAGTTCCTGGATCGTTTCAAACAGCTGGGCGAAGACTTCTTCGACCTTGATATAAAACAGATGGATCAAAGCACGCTTTACGCCAACTCCAAAGCTCTCGAAAAGTTTTTAGAGGAAAACGGATATATCACCGGACAGAACTCTTTCAACAAAGAGATCCCTGATTTCATAATCAGTTCAGGCAGAGAGACTGCTTCCAAGTTCTTACAGAAGTATTTTGACTGCGAGGCAAATGTAACCGACCAACAGATTGATCTGATGACTGCTAGTGAAGAGATAGCTAGCGCTCTCAATTACATGTTGCTGAGATTTGGGATAATTGGAAGAACTAATGAAAAGCACAAGTATGCTGCCAACACTGAAGAACAGAAAGTCCGGAAGTACCACCAAGTAACTGTATCAGGCAGCAAATCACTCCAGAAGTTCAGAGACCAGATAGGATTCTCAATCAGATACAAGAAGGAAAGCCTGGATTCAGCGATAAAGGAGGAGAATACAAACATCGATACCATACCCTGCGGGGAGAAAATAAGGAAGTGTAGAAACCTGATGGGAGCAGATAGAACGCAGGTCGCTAAACACAAACAGTCGCTCAAAGCCTATGAAGACGGCAAATATCAACCAAGCAGACAGAAACTGAATCAAATCGTTAGAAACCTTGATAAGCACTTACAAGAGCTGACCGAGCTTAAGTCCGCAGTCGAAGACCAGCCAAGGGTAGATAAACTCGAAGAGCTTGTGGAAAAATCAGGTATCAAATGGAAAGATCTTAACGAAGAGCTAGGTTACTCAAGATCGGATCGTCGATTCCTCTCGTACAAAAAGTTCCAAAAAAAACCGGAAAAGCTGACCGCTCCAGCATTAAAGCTCGTCCACAGGGATCACGACTTAGCTGAGGCAAGAGAAAAGCTCAAGGAACTGAAAGCGCTGGCAAACTCCGATATATTCTGGGATGAAATAGAAGAAATAAGGAAAGTCGAGTACTCCGGATGGGTATACGATCTGACAGTTCAGGAAGATCACTCCTTTACTGCCGGTTCCGGAGGAATACTCTGCCACAATAGCTACTCACTAGGCACCTTAGCGGAGGAATTACAGACATCTGACATCTCGGATAACCTTTCGACAATTATAATCGATCCCATGGGGATCTACTGGTCGATGAAACGTCCAAACGACCGTGCGGCATCGCTTTTGGAAGACTGGGGTTTGAACCCGGATGCCTTCGATGCGAACGTGTACATACCAAAGGGTAAGGTCGGAGAGTTCGAGAAAGGAGAGATGACCTACGACGACACCTTTACGTTGAAGCCGAGCAATCTGACCGCCGACGAATGGGCGATGGCTTTCGGCTTCGAGATGAACTCGGAGACCGGAATACTGCTCGAGAGAGTTATATCGAAGATGAGCGAGAACTTCGAGGACTATGATATAGACCGGATACTCGAGGTAATAGAACGGTTCGATTTCCCGGATGATGTGAAAAACCGCTTACAGAACCGGTTTATGAGCGCGAAAGAGTGGGGCGTGTTCGGGGAAAAATCCTCGCTTGAAGAGTTTACCAACCGCGGGCAGCTCTCGATAATCGATGTCTCGGTTTTCGGAGAGATGGGTGATGGATGGAGCGTGCGCTCGCTTGTAGTCGGTTTACTTGCTAAAAGAATACTTAGAAGACGTATGACCGCCCGTCGTATCGAGGAAATCGATGAAATGGAGGGTCTAAACGAAAACGAGATGCCTATCGTCTGGATGATGATAGATGAGGCCCACGAGTTCCTCCCGGCCGACGGACAGACCGCTGCCTCCCATCCGTTGATGCGTTGGGTTAAGATCGGCCGTGAACCCGGCGTATCCTTAGCTTTGGCCACCCAACAGCCCGCTAAATTAAACCCTGATGCGCTCTCACAGTGCGATGTAATTCTTTCCCACCGGCTGACCTCGAAGGAAGACATCGACTCGCTTGGAAACATCATGCATACCTACATGCGCCATGACATACAGCATTACATCGACGCATTACCAGATAAGAAAGGAGTCGGGCTTTTACTTGACGATAACTCCGAGCGAATCTATCCTATACAGATGAGACCTAGAAAATCCTGGCACGCAGGCGGAACACCGGACGCATTCGAAGACTGATGGCTTTCCAGAACCCAACCGTCGAATCACGGATAATAGAGTTCGCTACAGCACCCTTAAACAATCCGGAGCTACTTTCTTCACTATTACCGCTTATACTCGGCGCATTCGTAATAGAGCTTTACTTCGGGAAACACACGAACGAAGAACTAGGATGGAACACCTCGGTCGGGAACGCAGTTATCTGGATTTCAACCGGATTAAACCTTTATCTGACCGGCGCACTCGATACCGAACTGGAAAGACTCGCAACACTCGTAGTTCTGGGCGTAGGAAGCTTCATGGGTTATATGAACTTTTTCCACAAATGGAGCGAGAGCTGGGCGTTCAGACTTTCCAGCGCAGATGTAATCTATCCACTGGGGCATGTTACAGTTGTCGTGGTAAAGACAGGTATACCGGTAGATGATGTGACTTTGAAGGCAGGCGGAGTATTTGTTTTGCTGACCATTGTAGGTTTCAGAATTCTGAGGGCTTTCGAGACACCGGCAAACGACGGATTGAACATGAATTTCAACTAGCCGGCGGTTCGGATTTATCAAGTTTCAGCGCCCATTTTCACTGTGCCAGGGCTTCTGAAAACCGATAAGATAGAATCAAGAACCTACCAGGAAGTTATAGCAGCATCAGCCTCAAGTTCGAACACGCTTGTCGTGCTGCCAACGGGCCTGGGAAAGACAGTTATCGCAGCAATGGTTGCCTCGATGAAGCTAGAGGAAGGAAAAGTTCTTTTCATGGCGCCGACCCGTCCACTGGTCGAACAACATCTCAAGAGCTTCAACAGCTTCCTGAAAGTGCCGGAAGAGGAGATGTCTATAATGACAGGCAAGACCCGGCCGGATAAAAGATACGAGATGTGGGAGACCGACCGAGTGTTCTTCGGAACCCCTCAGGTGGTTGAAAACGACCTAATATCAGGTAAAGTTCCGTTAGATGAGTTTTCACTTGTAATATTCGACGAGGCACACCGGGCATCCGGAGACTACTCGTATAACTTCATCAGCGAGAAGTTCAGCTGCCAAAAACTGGCTTTGACGGCTTCACCGGGCGGAAGTAAGGAAAAGATCATGGAGGTAGCTGAAAACCTGGAGATAGAGAACTTCGAGGTCCGAACAGAGGACGATCCGGACGTAGAGCCGTACATACAGGACAAGGAGGTCGAATGGCGGAAAGTCGAGCTTGACGACCGGTTCCAGAAGGCCAAAAACGACTTCGAGGAAGCTAAACGAACCCAGCTGAAAAAACTCAAGAAGCTGGGACAGATCAATTCGGTCTCGAACGTCCACAAAGGAGACTTACTGAAACTCAGAGGGCAGATAAGTGCGGAGATGTCGAAGAAAGACGATCCAAAACTTTACAAGGCAATATCTGTTGTAGCCGCCTGTTTGAAGATTTCTCAGGCAATCGAACTGCTTGAAACTCAGGGAGTAAGTCAGTGCTATGAGTACGTTCAAGGTTTGGAAAGCGATGACTCTAAAGCCGCCTCTCGAGCGTTAAACGATAAGAACTTCATGGAGGGAAAGGCGATGATCGAGTACCTGATGAAAAAAGACATAGAACACCCGAAGCTCGGAGAGTTAAAGAAAATACTGGAGATAGAGGAAGATGAGAAAGCTATCGTGTTTACAGAGTACCGTGCGAGCGCTAAGAAGATAGCTGAGAAACTAGGAGAGAAAGGAATCGATGCCACACGTTTTATAGGCCAGCAAGGCGAGGAAGGGATGAGTCAGACCGAGCAAATCGATGTTTTGAGCCAGTTCGATCAAGGAGAGTACCAGGTCTTGGTCTCAACCAGCGTGGGAGAGGAAGGACTGGATATACCTGCCGTTGACTACGTGGTATTCTACGAACCGGTCGCTTCTGGCATCCGAGACATTCAGAGAAGCGGTAGAACCGGTAGACAGGAGGAAGGAGCAGTAATCGTTTTAATGGCGGAAAACACGCGGGATGAGGGAAGCTACTGGAGCGCACACCACAAGAAAAAGAAGATGAACCGCGTTCTACAGGAGCTGAAAAACGAGACCTTAGAGCAGGAAAGTAAAAATCGGAGTCTGGATGAGTTCAACGGCAGCAACAAGAAAGACAAAGATGAAGATGAGAAAGATAAGCTTGAGATTTACGCCGATGACCGGGAAAACGCAGTGGCAAAACATCTCTCCCGGAAAGACGTTATTGTAAACAAACAGAGGCTTGATGTAGGAGATTTCCTGGTCTCGGACCGTACGGCTATCGAGAGAAAGGCCGCAGAAGATTTAGTTGATTCTATACTGGACAACCGGCTTTTCAACCAGTTAAATGAGATCACACAGTTCGAACAGCCCGTGATAATCGTTGAAGGAAAGGAACTGTACAGTCACCGAGACGTTCACCCTGATGCGATCCGTGGCGCACTCGCATCGATCACCGTCGATTACAACATACCGATTCTCTGGAGCGACGGTGAAAAAGAAACCGCAGAGTTACTTGAGTCTCTGGCGAAAAGAGAACAAGAGGAGAAAAACCGAGAGATATCAGTTAGAGGAGAAAAGTCTCCGAAAACCCGCAGAGAACTACAGGAGTTCGTTGTAGCAGGAATACCGGATATTAACACGAAGATTGCTCGCAGGCTTCTCGAAGAGTTCGGTTCGATCGAAGAAGTGTTTAACGCATCAGAAGAGGAGCTGAAGGAAGTTAAAGGTATCGGAGAAAAGACCTCGAAGTCGATACGTTCGATAATTGAGGAAGAATACAGCTGAAAAAACCCGTCACAGGACAAAAATTTGATCAACACGGATTTCAATCCGGAGAAATAACTCAGTTTATGGATTTCGAGGTTGAGACCGAGAGACAGGAAAAGCTTCTGGCTGCCTCCAAGTTTCTTT
Source organism: Candidatus Nanohalococcus occultus (assembly GCF_029207735.1). Lineage (NCBI taxonomy): Archaea > Nanobdellati > Candidatus Nanohalarchaeota > Candidatus Nanohalococcus > Candidatus Nanohalococcus occultus. Next base: position 243,062 of record NZ_CP104395.1, on the reverse strand, counting down.
TCCGACTGCTGGTTCTCGGAGTTGTTTTCAGAGCCATAATCTTTCTCGTGCCTACGATGATCCCTCTACAGAAGGCTTTTGCTGCCGCCAGCACATTCTTACTGGAGTTTCTCATACCTGAGGTATCCCGCTCGGGGATCGACATCATGGCCGGAGAATGGTTCCGTGTAACCCGTGACTGTACCGGCTGGAAATCAATTGCTGCGCTTACAGGAATCTCAATAGCATCAAAGACCTGGACAAAAAGTTTCTGGGGAAAAGGCGTGTTACTGATAGCAGGAGCGAACCTTCTGAGAATTGTCACCATAATCTATCTGGATTATTCGGGAATCGCGTCCTTCGATCTGGTTCATGGTTTCCTCTGGCGCTGGGGGCTGACCGCTGTAGTTCTCGGATACTGGATCTACCACGTTAAAGACCTAGATGTCCGTAAAAAGCTGGTAAAAACCGGCTAAGAACTTGCTAACCTTTATATACAGCGTAGCTTAAGACTTCGTTATGAAAAGAAAAGGGATTTCGCCACTGATTGCTGCGGTCCTAATGATTGCCTTTACAATGGCTATTGCCTCTCTTTTCTCTGGCTGGATCCAACAAACCCAAGCACAGTCCCAGGAGGACGTTGACCAGCAGAGAGAACAGACCCTGAGCTGTAACCAGCTAGGGATCGATATTACAGACGCCAACGCGGCAAACGTAACTGTCGAGCAAGTGAGAGGAGATGAACCGGTAGGCAACGTTTCCGTCAGATACAGTTACTCTGATGGAACACCACCCGAGCAAGGCTATCTGAATATCTCTACGACGAGAGGTTTCGACACGGATAGTTCAGGCAGCAGTGGCTCCGCATTGGAAAGTGTCTCAGTAGCTTCAACGAGATGTAGCTCAGTTACAGACGAGTACACACCGTAAATTCGACCAGGAACTCTGGTCGGATTTCTTTCACATTATTTTTATTCAAGCTTTTCTAACTCAACTCTATGGCCGATGGAATCTCCGATGAAGTGGACCGTGAAACACTCGAGAACGAGCTACAGAGCATAGAGGACGCAATTGGAAGTCTACGCGGACGTGTAAAGGACTTGGAAGACCGCGATATGATGGCTCAACTCGAGTCAATGAGCTTCGAGGAAGAAGTCCAGGAGGTCGAGGAGCTTCTTAATCACATGGACAAAGAGGAGCTGGAAAGACGGCTGAACATGGTCGAGCAGATCAAAGAAGAGTACCAGGAAGGAAAGGTTCATGAGAAACTGGAGTACCTCTACCAGCAGATCAAGGACATGCGCCAGCAGATGGAGTCCGGAGAGGTACCCGACGATGCGGAGATCGAATCAAGCGTGGCACAACGCCTCAAGGAGCTTGAGGAGAAGGTAAGCGATGTTGGCGAAGGATCAAGCAAAGACGTATCACATATAGAAAACAAGGTAAAGAAAAACTCAAAGCAGATAGGCAAGTTAAAACATGATCTCAAACAGCTTGAGACCAAGCTAAGCGACGAAGGAGACGACGCCGGCAGCGAAAAAGTAAGGAAGCTAAGAGAAAACCTGGAATCAATCCAGAAAAGCGTAAACAACGATTCAGTTACAGATACAGCAGATCACAGCTTGGAAGCTGTAAAGAGCCTGAAAAACAGGCTTGAATCGAAAGCCGAAAAATCTGAGATCGAGGACTTGAAAAGAAGACTCGAGAGCTTAGACGTCGATAACACCGGTTTCGAAGGCGATCACTCAGATCTAAAAGCACATCTGTCCAGACTGGAAGAAGATATACAGAAAGGCAAGAAGAAACTTGAGACAAAGATAGACCGTAAAGTCAGCGAACAAGAGCTGAAGGAGCTAAGAGATGAGATAGAAAACAGCTCGACAGATTCCGGTGCGGACTCTAACTTCAGCCAGATCAAACGGCTTGAAGCAGAAGTTGAAAGACTGAAAAACAGCTCCAGTGAAAATTCTACCGAGAAGGTAGAGGAGCTTGAAAACCGGCTGAAACAGTTGGAATCAGGCGCAGGTAGCTCGAAGATCGAGGTTGACTCACAGGGAATGGACTCTGTACGGTTCGACTTGGATGCTATAAAATCCCGTATTGAGGCTCTTGAGAAAAAGAAAACAAGTACGTCTCTCGACCAGACACAGATCAGAGAGCTGCGTAAGAGAGTTAAGCGAGCTGAGAAAAAAGCTGAGCGACCTGAAAAGTACGATGAGCTGCGCGGAGAGGTTGAAAGACTGGAAGAAGACATTGATCGGCTGGACGAGCAGAAAGTAACTCACGAAGACGTTGAGAAAGAAGTCGAAGACATGGAAGATTACCTCGGTAACCAGATCCGGAAGCTCGAATCAGAGGTCGAGAGAGCGATTGATCGTGGAGACGAGCGGCTTGAATCCGTCGAACAGGCTGTAAAAAGCGATGTGCTGGATCGACTTTCCTCGACGGAAATGGATCTAGAGGACCGGATCGATACCGTCACCAAGATGATAGAGGACAACCGTGAGATGATGGAGCGGGTTGAAGACAAGGTAGAGAACTCTAAGGAAAGCTTCGAGAAAAAAGAATCGAAGATACAGAAACAAGTCCGTCAGGTCGATCAGAACCTTGATTCCCGTCTAGAACGGCTACGGCACAGGATTCGAAACGTTGAGAAAGAAGCCGATAAGAAACAAGAGCTAAGCCAAAACGAGATAGTAAACATTGATGAGAAGATAGAGAAACTCGAGGAGAAAGTAGAAGAGCTACCGGACAATCTCGATGTACTGGAGAGGAATGCTTCGATGCCACAGCCAGAGCAGAAAACACAGGAAAGCCCAGCGGATCGAGACGACGATAAGCTCAGAAGGATCGAGGAAAAGATCGATAACCTAGCAGAACACGTTATAACCAACCAAGAGCGGATTCACGACCTAGAACAAGAATCTAAGAAAGTGAAAAACACGGAGAAACCTAGCTCCTCCGGTAGTTCGAACGACGACATCACGATTATAAGCTGAAAAGAACCATGAGGAAACTTATTCCTCCGCCGTAGAGATCTGTTACAAGCAAGGCGAGCGGGAAGACCGGTACAAACCTTACTCCGGTTTTTACAGTTACCTTATCGACTTCAAGCCCGTCTATTTCCTCCCGAGTTATACCTTTTACCTGTTGGCCGACTTCTCCACTTACTACAACCTCTCCTTCTTCAAGGTCTTCTACCGCGACCTCACTTACCATTACATCATCTTCCAGCTGTTTGAGGAATCTGTAAAGTACGACCATTGTTAACGCACTCAGAACGTAGAGGTAGTTGGCCGAGAACACGAAGTAGGCAACTGTTCCGAACGCTCCGGCAGCGAGAATCTCTAAGACAAACTGTTTTCTATCGGACTTGATTTCCTCAATTGTTCCGGATAAGACTCCTCCTGTCCGGGCGGCCTTGTAGAACGCATAGAGCAGCGTGTATCCGAATCCGATCAACATCATGTTAACAAACAAGTTGACTGAATGCATCAGTCCGAATCCTGCGAGGCCGTAAGGAGCTGCGAATCCGAGGGCGCTTACGCTGAAGGCGTCTGCTCCACCCCACATCCCGGCAAAGTACATTCCCCATCCGTAGATGGAGAAAACTGCGCCTGCGGCAAGAGACCATTTTAACGGCATTAGAGATCCGTTGAAGTAGGAAGCCGCGCCGTGTAAAAGTATTCCTGATAGGACTGCGATCGCTGGTATCTGATCCGGCACCTCCGTGGTCAGCAAGTCGTATACAGAGCCTATTGAAAGGGATAAGAAACAGATCAGATGGGATACAGCGATTAACATAAACAGTCTTTATAATCCGTCAGATTAAAAGTTCCTCTATAAGATGAGCGATGAATGGGAGGACCTTGTTATAGAGACCGGGGTCGATACACTTCTCAACTACCTGGCGGAAGAACGTAAGGCGCCTGTATCCGAGATATCCGATGAACTAGGAGTATCGAAGAGCCGGATTAAGACCTGGGCTAATGCCTTGGAGGAAGATGGATTCGTGGAGAAAAAATACTCTGCGCGCAGAGGAATGGTTCTGATCTACTCCGAGAAGTCCCATGAAAACACCAAGGAAAAGATCAGCGAGCTGGAAGAAAAGGTCAACGAGAAGGAAAAGCAGCTCGAAGAACACATGAACTCCAAGCAGGAAACAGTCTCAGATGCTAAACAGAAACTTGAAGAGCTACAGGAGAATCTGAAAAAGAACCATGAGAAAGAAACCGAGGTAAGAAACAACTTAGAGGAACTAAAGGAGCTTGAAGACGAGATAGAGCAGAGACTGGAAGAGTACAGGTCAGAAGAGGAAAAGACCCATGAGAAAACCGTGAAGCTTATCTCGAAGATTGATTCAACGATGGAAAACATTGATGAAGCCGAAAGCAAGGCCGAGGAGTTCGAAGACGAAAAAGACGCGATCGAGAAAAAGATCAAGGCGCTTGATAAGATGAAGACTCACTCCGAGAAGGCCGAACAGACAAAGGACAAGCTAAAGGAGCTAGATCAAGACTCGAAGAAACTGGAAAAGACGTTTGAAAACCTTAAATCAAAGCTCAACAACATTTTCTAGGAAATTATAATGTCTAAGGTAGATGAATACAAGGTCAATGCGGACGGAGTGCCAGCACACATCCAGCTTAAAGAGGAACCCGAGTCATTCGTTCTAAGATATGAGGTGAACCGTCCGGAAATTAAAACGGCGACAGAAGCAGTTTTGAAGGATTTGAAAGAACAAATCGTCCGTAAAGTCGATCTTTCGACCGAAGAGTTCGTAAACTCCCGTGAAATTGAGACCGTCCGGCAGAAGTTCCGCGATCAAGCTCTGGAGCTACTGGAAGATGAGCTACCGGAGACAAACGAGCAGGCCAAAAAAATACTTATTGGAAACCTGATCCACGAAATGCTTGGCCTCGGAGACATCGAAATACTGCTTAACGACGAGAATCTAGAGGAAATTGTAATTAACAGTGCTGATGAACCTGTCTGGGTCTACCACAAGGAAGAAGGCTGGCTGAAAAGCGATGTAGAGTTCAAAGACGACGATGAAATCAAAAACTACGCGAGCGATATCGGGCGCCGCGTGGGGAAAAACATTTCCTCACTTCATCCATTGCTCGACGCACATCTGCCGAGCGGAGACCGTACGAACGCAACTCTTTACCCGATTTCAACGCAAGGCAACACTATAACAATCAGAAAGTTCGCACGCGACCCATGGACAATCACTGACTTTGTGGAAAACGGAACAGTATCGAAAGAGGTCGCAGCCTTCCTTTGGTTATGTATGCAGTACGAGATGAACGTGCTGGTTTCCGGAGGTACAGGAGCAGGTAAAACATCGATGCTTAACGTTTTGATGCCTTTCATACCTCCAAGCCAGAGAATTCTATCCATTGAAGACACGAGAGAGGTTCAGCTACCGGAGTTCCTTCACTGGGTGCCTCTAACCACCAGAGAACCAAATCCTGAAGGCAAGGGAGGAGTGAGCATGCTTGACTTGCTTGTAAACGCATTGCGTATGCGCCCTGACCGTATTCTCGTAGGAGAGATCCGACGTAAACGGCAGGCAGAAGTTCTCTTCGAGGCAATGCATACAGGCCACTCCGTTTACTCAACTTTACACGCCGATACCGCCGAACAGACGGTTCGGAGACTGATCAATCCTCCAATTAACGTCCCAAAAACGATGGTTGAAGCCGTAGATGTAAACCTAGTCATGTTTAGAGATCGTCGCAGAAACTTCCGGCGAGCAATGGAGTTAGCCGAGATCTCGCTCGATGAGGAAACCGAGGAAGTTGAGGCCAACGTGCTTTACGAGTGGCAGTCACGGAACGACGAGATGGAGAAAAAACAGGAAAGTTCCTCTATATACGAGACTCTCAGGATGCATGCAGGTATGACCGACAAAGAGATCGATGAAAGCATCCAGGAGAAAAAAGAAATTCTGGACTGGATGATAGAAAACGACGTTAACGAAGTTGATACGGTTGGAACCGTTGTCGCAGAGTACTATGACAGTAAAGAGGACGTGGTGGAAGTCGTAAAAGAAAACGGCGATCTAAGCGATATCTCAAGGAAAGAAAAGTGAATAACTTCTAAGCAAAAACCTCTTGTTTAAACTATAAACTATATTGACGCCTCATAGCTTTGCCATAGCGCTCCAAACAGGAATAGAGAAGTGTAGGCCATCATAAGATCCTGTACAATCTCCGAGCCAATAATACCTCCCGTTGACAGATCACCTAGGACATGAGAAGTAGCAGTCATTCCAGCTGAAGCAACGGAAAAACCTATGAAATAATAGATCGGTACGAAAGCAGATTCCTTACAGTCTCTTATAGCTACATAGACCAGTACAAGTGAAAAAACAGATAAAAGTGCTGCGAATATCTCTAGGACAAGTCCGAAACCATTCATATAAACAAAAATACAGTCGCCGGTTTAAAAACCCCTCATCTGGACTGCTTTTTATTCGACCGAGGACTAATTGTTAACTGATGTTCATTGAGGCATCCGATAAATACACGCATTTCCTGTTGCCCGCCGCATCAAGCAGCAGGAAGATGGTGCCTAATATTAAGAGAGATCTAACCAGAGCCAGGATAGAAATAGATCCAGACAAGTTCCTGGCATCGGCAATGCTGCGGTCTTTACAGCTAACAGCTTCTATTGTCGCATCGATAGCCTTCCTAGGCTTTGCAACAGAGCAGACGACGATGATGCTTGGAGCTTTAGGAGGCTCGCCACTTCTTTTCGCTATAGGATTTTTTACATTCGCGAACTATCCAAAGGTACGGGCGAAAAAGATTTCCCGGCAACTCGAGAAAGATCTGCCTTACGCATTACGCCACATGCTTATCGAGGTTCGTTCAGGCATTTCTCTTTACGAAGCAATGGTAAGCGTCAGCGAAGACTATGGCGAAGCCAGCAATGAGTTCAACAGAATTGTAAAAGACATTAACGGAGGGAAACCCCAGGTCAAAGCACTTGAAGACTCGATCCTCAGGAATCCCTCGACACAGTACAGGAGAGCTATCTGGCAGATGATCAACGCTCTGAAAAGCGGAACTGACATGTCGAATACGCTAGACACACTGGTTGAATCAATGGTCAAACAGCAGAAGCTGGCAGTCAAAAGGTACGGCAAGGAGCTAAACCCATACGTTTTGATGTATCTTATGATAGCGGTGATCGTGCCTTCACTGGGCGTGACGTTTATGATCGTACTTTCCACATTCACAGGTATGGGTATCGGCAGATTCATGTTCTTCCAGATTATAGCAGGGCTGATCCTGTTCCAGATATTTTTCCTGAACTTCGTTAAATCGAAGAGACCGGAGGTAAAGACCTGATGAATCTGAAAGCAGTCTACGAAAAACTACCGGAGTTCTACAAAGAACGCGTGGAAAGTGAGGCCCGATACGCAGCTATAGATCAGACAGAAGAAATCGTTTTAGGCACAATGGCAGCCACATCGCTCGCCATAACAATGGCTCTGATAATAGCACAGTACCCGCTTTACATCGAGCTTCCTATCGGTATAATAAGCATAATTGTAATCCCAGCGATGATACCTTATACTATAATCTCGATCGCTGCCGAAAAACGGAAAGACGAGATGGAAGAAGTCTTACCGGACGCCTTGCTCTTGATATCAGCGAACATCAAATCCGGTTTGAACGTGGAAAAAGCGTTTTTGCTTTCGGCCAGAGACGAGTTCGGACCGTTGGCCGAAGAACTTAGACAGACCGCGATGGAGATGTTCGGCGGAAAACCAATGGATGAGGCACTGAACGATCTTGAAAACCGCGTTAAATCCGAGCTATTCTCCGAGACAGTAAAACTCCTACGGGACGGAATTGAAAGTGGAGGAAACACAGCCAAACTACTTGAATCAAGCGCTGACGACATCCGGAACTCTATGGAGCTGCGAAAAGAGATCAGCTCAAACATCCAGATGTATACGATCTTTATCATGATGGCTGCGGTTGTAGGCGCACCATTGCTTTTCTCAATCTCTGTTTACATGTCTGAGACAACGGCAAACATGTGGTCAACCACCGAGCTATCGAAGATGAAAAGCGTCGGAGAGTTAGGCTTAAGCTTCCAGCAACCACAGGTCAACACAGAGTTCTTCCAGACGTTTGCTGTAATGGCGATAGTTACAATCAACTTTTTTGCCTCTCTGATAATGTCGGAGATCAAGAATGCGAACGTGAAAGAGGGCGCAAAGTACGTGCCGATACTGGTAAGTGTATCCGTGGCGCTGTTCTATATTATAAAGGGAACTCTTTCCTCTGTAATGGGCGGATTCACCTGACTTTTTATACCAGCCGCGTTAATTAGCCTGTAGTAGGTGAAAAACCACTTATGAAATTCAACCATAACAGGAAAGGACAGTCAGCGATCGAGTACCTGATGACATACGGATGGATGCTTCTTGTAGTAGCAATCGTGGGAGGAGCCATCTTCATGACCGTCAACCAGAACACCGGCGAATGTAGCTCAGAAGTTCCAATGGATCTCCAAGTAGCAGAGGAGAACGATTTCGGAGTAGCTGAGAACGGATACGCCGTAAGCGACGGAAACGTACAGGTCAGACTAGCTAACGCTTACTCCACAGATGTAACAGTCAACAACGTTACATTCGGAGATACAGAGCTAACAGCTGGATCGAATACACTGTCCCAGAACGAAGAAGTCGTCTTCAGCTCAGGTAGCTTCACAGCATCAGACAGCTGTAATGACTTCACTCTAGAGATCGATTACACACGTAACGGTCTCAACGACACCAGATCAGGAACACTCCAAGGAGAAGTAGAGTAAAAACCCCTGGTCGATCCCTCACACTTTCTTCTTCTTTTTATTTTACAAGCGAGTTAACTCCCCATTCATCGATGTGATCCTGATCTAGGTAGAACCAGCTGTACTCATCGGAGACTCCTTTAATCTGCCGGGCGGCTCCATACTCCGAACTGTTGAAGTAAACATACGGAATAGCCGATTCCTGACGACGTAATTCACGAGGTAGCTCGGAAACATCGATCATCGTAGCTATGCCGTTCCGGCCACTATCACTGACAAGACGGTTTTCCATACGGTCCAAAACACCCGGACCATGAGAGTCCTCGATGTAACACGGCTCCCGGAACATCTCTGTGAAATCCGTACGCCAAACGGTTTCTCCATCGACAAGCAGACTCTGATTGTCCTCAATGGATACAGAACCAATATCAAATGCGTAAGCACCGGAGTAACCGGAACTAGTATTCGCAGATTCGGAGACAGCTGCGGCAAAACTATTAGCCTCCGAGACCGTATAACCATCTATATCCGAGGCGACAAGAACCTTATCAGACTTATCAGCGACTGAAGAGACATCGGAAGGATTCACAACCGCGTTCCCATAACCGTATTCCTCAGAGTAAATATCTGCGGTCTCAATACTCTCTAAAGGTCGGGAGAAACTACACTTACCGTACTTTGAGACATAACGTGCCTTCGATCGGAGTGTGATCATCGGATCTTCAAGACCGGTGAGACTCGTGGAAGTATAAGCCGTCTCCGTACGATTAAACCGTGCTAGACTTACAGGATCCTTCAGCCGGGCAAATACCTCATAGTAGGACTCGGATCGGATCCCTGAAGAGTTTATACCGTAACCCCTGATCTCTGTCTCAAGCTCGTAGCTTGAATCACTTGCTATGCTCCGCACTCTACTCTCCCAGGATTCTATGGAAACGTTTTCCATGTTTTCGAGTTCCTGTCCGGATATGGTGCCGTTTACCAGCGCCGAGCTGACATTTTTCTCCGGAGAGCTTAGAGGCTGATTGTTTACAATTACGTAGTTTATTGAAGCCGCGAATGCTCTTCTGGTTGCCATTGAAAGCGAGCGGTCCATATCCTGTAAAACGCTGTCCATGAAAAACGAGGCCTCGGATATACGTGTCGCATCCGAACTCTGGGTCTCACTGTAACCCAAGGTGAAGGCAGCCGAGATCATCAAAGCCGAGGCGATCATCGCAAACGATGTGTAAACCATTCCTTTACTCATCCCAGACCACCAGTTTCAAGCTTGCCGGCCCCCAGATGTAGGGCTGATCGCCGGTCGAGACCTGTGAGGTCGAAATCCCAGTCGCATCGACAAAAGGACCTAGCGTGTCTTCCAGCCGGTTTTGAGCGTCTTGAACGGCCGCAGACTGATTCGAGTAAAGCTCGCCGTAACCTACCTGTGAAGGAACCCAGACAGTCCATTTGAAAGTTGACTCCGGGTAGAACTTGACGATGTCCGGACCGGAATCGTACATTCTGATCCTGTTTTCTCCTTCGAGGTTGAAGTAGCTGGGATCGACCGTGAGTCTTGTCGGAGAAGCCCGGACCTCAGGCGAAGTAAAAATGTTTGTATAACCTGAGCCGTTATCGACCTCGAGATGAACCGTGTTGCTGTATCTCTGAGCGATGTAAACTTCTGTTGAGGCCAGATCAGTATACTCGAACTCTTTACTGTAGACTTTCGGCTCCTCTATACCTCCTCCCATCTCTTCGGCTGCTGTGACCTGTATCTGGCCGAAACGCAGCTGCTCGTCGGATACGTTATAGTAAACATCGATATACGAGGAATCATCGGATTCGTAATCCGAGTACAGGCTGACGGTTTCCCCTCCCCAGAAGGTATCGCCGAGGCTCTCAAGGTAGACGGTGAAAACGTTAGTTCCTTTTCTGACATCTGAGCTATCGAGCTGGTAGGTCCGGGAAAGGCTGCCGGAAGCACATGATTGTTCCAGCGTCTGTCCGTTGAATATCGTTTTGAAATCCCAATCATAGTAAGGTCCGAACCATCCTCCATCGTAACCACAGTTACCGGAATCAAGCCCTCTGGCCTCTAAGTTGATAGTTGCGTTGATGAACTCAGCGTTCTCCGGTATCTCGAAACTTTCAACCTTGAAAATCCCTGACTGGCCGTTACCCGGTGTTTCAGCCGTCAAGTTCTCCATGTAAATCCGTTCATGGCGCAGACGAGAATCCGGTATACGCACCTTATCCTTCCGGTATTTGACCCTCAGCATACCTCCCGGCTGTAGATCGGTGGGCTGGCTCTGGCTGGCATCTCCCTTGAAACGTATGTATACGCTGTTTTCACCTGGCTGAACGGCATCCGTCAGATTGAACTTGATCAACGCAGTATCGTCCTGATAATCATGTATAATACTGTAGTCGTTCTTTTTCTGAACGCCATTCAGCTTGAACTGTTCAACGATTGTATCTCCGTTGTACTCTATGTTCAGATACATTACCGCGTTGTAGATCTCATCCGGGTTGGTGATATTGAACTTCTTGTCTATCTCAAGTTTCCCGTTCTCATTCGCATAACCCATCGCCGGCAGAGACACAATCTGAGTTGTGTTTTTCCTGACCTCCGTAGCTCTGGCACGGGCCTGGAAGCCCTCACTCGGCCGATCAATCCTGTGACCGGAGACCAGTCTGGAAATCGAGGCCACAGCCGCCGCATCGTCCGGCATCTCAGAGGTCCTGTAAAGTATATCTCCCCGCCCAGACTCATTTACCTGTATCCTGTACTCGTATTTCTCGGGAATCTTCCGATCAAAGTATTTTTCAGCAACCTCACGCGTATAGGAAGTGTTCCTAGCCGCCCAGAGAAGCGTCATACCATCCAGTATCGTCCGATCAAGATCAGATTCCTCCATAACTGTTTGATCGACAAGCTCCTGGCGGTAGCTTTCATTGAAAGCGCTGAAACTCTGCTGAGAACCCAGTTTCATCGCATCCTTTCCTGCGGTTCCCGCACCTCTGTAATCAACAGTGTTTGCCTCAAAACCAGTGTTTTGAACGTTCGAATACTGTGCTACCAGCAACAATGACGCAGTAAGTATACCTAAAGCCAGTAAACTGTCAAAGGAAAAATAAAAACCCTTCATTCCCATGAGATATACACCAGTTCGGCATCAACTAGATCACCTGATTTGTTCAAAAGCGCGTTACGTCGGACCGGATAGATCTGTGAAGCATTCTCATAGCTTCTTCCGTACTCAAGTCTCTGTCCATCCAGTTCAAGCACCTGAGAGCTGTTTTTTATCTCCAGCCAAAAATCTTGGGCCTGTAAGAGCGTTTTTTGCTCGTCATAACTGTGTTCTCTGAACTCCCTGAGTTTTTCAGCGGAAAGCACGTGATCCTCTTCGGCAAAACCTGGTATTGTGACGTTGGCGCCGTCTTGCTCCCAGTTAGACGGATATCCCTGTGTTGAGACCAGGAAAGTTGAAGTATGTCTTGTCTGTAGCATCTCCGAGCCGGATGTATCGACTGAGACAAGTGCGTTCCAGGATGTTAGGAATATAGCAATTAAAACCCCGAATATCAGAAGGCTGGCCGTATAATCCGGCATGAAGGTCTGTCCTTTACTGTGGGATGATATGTACCGATCCATTGTTCACCACCTTGAAAACCGTAGAATCACTTGTGGAGATATTTATCCACTCTCCCTGGTATCTAGATGCTGTAAACACGTTCTCGTCCTCATAGCTGACAAATGACTCTCCTTCACCTGTTTTAACCTTGTATTCTGAGCCTGAAATCTCCTTAGGTACGTTGAAAACTCTTGAATAACCCTTTCCCTGGATAAGCGCCATCTCGACTTGGAAGCTTGTTTTCTCTGCTACCTGTTCGGCTGTACGAGTCTCTTCTGTCTGTACTAACTGGGCTTGTTTAGCGGATACGAAGCCGTGCAGTGCGGCAAGTAAAAGCGCCGACATTGAGACAAGTGAAAGAAACTCTATCGAACTCTGTGCCTTCATCCAACCACCTCGAAATCAACCGCACCATCAACCGCTGAAGCCGAGACAAGATAGTTTCCGCCGCGCTGCGGTATATTTCCGGTGACGTTGAACTCGAAGGTTCTGGACAGCCCGACGTAAGACTGTGAGGTGTTTACTCCCATCTGTATGTAATTATTATCTATTTCCGTTCTCTCAACCGAGTCAGGGATTCTAACCGTAAACGTTCTTCTTGCCGGCTCTCCTGCCGCGTTGACTGTCTGTGCGGCTGATTCCATCTGGTTGAGCGTGTTCCGGGCCTCGAGAAGCTCAGATCCTGTCTGTATATCTACGACCGATTGCTGAGCCTTGATCACGAACGGAGTGGACAGTAAAAGCGCTGTTCCGAAGACCATTAAGTACTCGATGGCTGCCTGAGCTTTTCGTTTGTTGGCCACGTCTAGATTTACTTTTGATGGATTAAAACAGCTTCCAGAGCCAGGGTTTAACGAGTCCGTGGCAACATCCTCTTTATATGGCGGCAATCCCGATTTTTTTACATGAAAAACGTGCTGTGGTTTGACGAAATTAACGCCAAAGACACCGAAAAAGTCGGAGGGAAAAGCGCAAATCTAGGAGAGCTATCGAACGAGGTGGACGTACCTGTACTACCGGGCTTTGCGACCACCGCGGACGCATACGATACCTTCATCCATGAAACCGATCTAAGAGAGAAAATTGAACGGCTACTTGACGGTCTAGATACTGACGACGTCAACGACCTTCAGAGACGAGGAGAGCAGATCAGATCCTTGATCAAGGAAGCCGATATGCCACAGGAGCTACGTGAAAGCTTCACAAAATCATACGAAGACCTGGAGAAAAAGCTGGGCGTCGAGGATCCGGCGGTTGCTGTTCGTTCAAGCGCTACAGCCGAGGATTTACCTGGCGCGTCTTTCGCAGGTCAGCAGGAAACCTATCTGAACGTTGAAGGAAAACAGGATTTAATTAAACGCGTAAAAGACTGTTTTGCCTCTCTTTTCACCAACCGTGCGATTTCCTACAGAGAGGACAAAGGATTCAGCCACTTCGATGTTAAACTGAGTGCCGTAGTCCAAAAGATGGGACGTTCCGACATCGGTGCGGCCGGAGTAATGTTTACAATGGATCCGGACAGCGGATTCGAAAACGTTGTGACAATCAACGGATCCTATGGACTAGGAGAGTACGTTGTACTGGGAGAGGTCAACCCTGATGAGTTTACGGTTTTCAAAGAAAACCTCGGGATAATTGAAAAGTCAGTTGGCGACAAATCCGTCAAGCTCGTGAGAGATGAATCGGAGGAAAACGACAACAAGGAAGTCGATGTTCCGAAAAGCGAGCAAGAACAGTTCTGCGTGACCGACAACCAGGTCAAGGAGCTGGCAAAGTACGCTTTACGTATCGAGGATCACTACGGTAAGCCGATGGATATTGAATGGGTTTACGACGGTCAGACCAAAGAAATGTATATCGTACAGGCCCGACCGGAAACCGTTCAGGCGGAAAAGGATGAAAACGTAATCGAAGAATACTCTTTGAACGAGGAATCAGATGTCGTGCTTGAAGGATCTGCGATCGGATCGAAGATCGGACAGGGCAAGGCACACGTACTTGATTCCCCTAAACAGATCGATCAGTTCGAGGAAGATCAGGTCTTAGTGACCGATATGACCGATCCGGACTGGGAGCCGATCATGAAAAAGGCAGGAGCAATCATCACAAACAAGGGAGGACGCACATCTCACGCAGCGATTGTCTCCAGAGAGCTGGGAGTTCCAGCAGTTATCGGAACAGAAAACGCAACCTCGAAGCTGAAAGACGGACAGGAAGTCACAGTTGACTGTTCGAGTTCGACCGGTAAGATCTGGGAAGGACAGCTTGATTTCAACGTAGATGAACATCATCTCGATGAGATCCCGGAGACGGAAACAGACGTTCAGGTAAACATCGGAGAGCCAAGCGAGGCATTCCATATCGCACAGCTACCTGTAAACGGAGTTGGTTTGGCACGCGAGGAGTTCATCATCTCCAGCCACGTCGGAGAGCATCCACTGTCCCTGATCGAAGATGGACGTGAAGACGAGTACGTGGAAGCTCTTAGAAGCGGACTCGGAAAGATCGGAGCCGCATTCTACCCCGACCAGGTTGTCATCAGACTATCTGATTTCAAGTCCGATGAGTACGCAGACCTAGAAGGCGGAGCAGATTTCGAGCCGGATGAAGCCAATCCAATGCTTGGATTCCGTGGTGCCTCCCGGTACTACGATGAAGTATTCCAGAAAGCCTTCGAGCTAGAATGTGAGGCTTTACGCAGAGTGATCGATGAACTAGAGTTAGATAACATCACAGTCATGGTTCCTTTCTGCCGAACAGTTGACGAAGGCAAAAACGTCCGGGCGAAGATGAAAGAGTACGGACTGGACCAGGGAGACATAGATGTCTATGCGATGGCGGAAATCCCATCCAACATTATCCGTGCCGATGAGTTCGCGGAAGTCTTCGATGGTTTCAGCGTTGGAACCAACGACCTGACACAGCTAACTCTCGGAGTGGACCGGAACAGCGATAAGCTAAAGGATCTGTTCGATGAGCGAGATCCAGCGGTCAAAAAATCGATAAAGACCTTGATCAACAAGGCTCACCGGAACAACGCTCACGTCGGTATCTGTGGAGACGCACCTTCAACCCACGACGGTTATGCGGACTTCCTGGTACATCAGAACATCGATGCGATCTCGGTCTCACCGGATGTAGCACTTGAGACAATTCTGAAGGTAGCTGACGCAGAAGAGAAGGTCTCGAACGAAAACATCGAGTTCTCTGTAAGTAACACCGTCGGGCAGCCAGCAGGAGACGTTTACGAGGCCTTGAAAGATCAGGGCAAGATGACTGCCAGAAAGATGCTTGATTATACCGACAAAGCTGTCGATAAGGACTCGATAAACCAAGCGATCGGCTGGTTGGCCAAGGAAGGCAAGTTGACTGTCGAACACAGGGACGGCGAGATCCGTTACGACCTCGAGACAGAAAAATAGCTAGTTAACCCGGAGAGTTGTCTCTCCGGCATCTTCTCCATTATGTTTTACTATTACGTTGTATGGTCCTTGTTCAAGCTCCGGTGTCTGCGCCCTGTAGACAACCGAGGCATAACAGTCGTTGAAGAAATCGATTCTTTCCCCTGTAGGCTTTGATTTAATATTCAGGACAATTTCATCAGCTGTCTGACGGTAATTATAGCTTAGCTCAGCATCAGAGTCGTTCTCCGGGAAATGCCCGTCGAAAACCACTTTATTATCAGCGAGACGTAGGTTGACTTCCTGCTGTTCGCTTACTTGACACTCAGTTTCGAGATCCGTAAACTCTACCGTCTCCGCTGTTTCCATGTTTGCGATCGTTATAGCTCCGATTCCTACCGCGAGCAGTGTAAAACAGAACAACCAGAATTTATCCATAACTACTCGGTGTCAACAAAACGTTTTAAACTCTGGGTGGTAACAAAAAAGAAGGAAGTTTTTGAGAGATCTCCTTTTCCTAGTGGAAGGCCTGCTTGTGAAGTTTCATCCCTGATTCTGTATCGAAGCTTTCCCCACAGACATCACAGGTTACCTCCTGGTCTGCTTCCTGACCAGTACTTTCCTCATCGGTCTGTTCATCAGATTCTTCGGATGCTCCGGATTCGATGTTTTCCTCCTCTTCTTTCATCGCCTCGGCCAGTGCTTCGATCTCCTCGTCTTCATCGTCTTGAGGTTCTGAATCTTGGCTTTCTTGTTCGCCGTCTTCCTGGCTCTCATCTTGTTCAGTCATGGCCTCAGCTACAGCATCGACACCATCCGCATCCAAGTTCTCGGCTACAGCATCGATCTCATCATCGGAGCTGTTTGCCGGCTCGACTTTCGGCCTCTGAAGGTTTATGGTCCGGGAGCCACGGTCGTTTTCCTCCGAGCCTTTCTTCTTTTTGACTGCGCTGGCAAGTGCCAAGGAGAAAACCGTGATCAGCCCCAGTGCGATGTTAAGACTGCTCTGGGATGCGAGGAACTGCCCTGCCGGCGTTACCGGAATCGGACTGTTCTGAGTTCCCTGATCGGAATCATCTGACTGTTGGTTTTCCGTCGAGCCAGATACAGCTCCAGAATCTTCTACAATCTCAACTCCGAGATCGAACTCCTCACTGAAACCATCTGACTCCAGCAGTATATCCGAAGTAGGATATTTGACACATGAAGGATCACAGAAACCCTCCGGTACTGTAATGGAGACTGTGATATCTTTTTCCTCGCCCGGTTCAACCGAGAAACCGCTATCTGAGAAAGATATATCGAGATCGGATTCTGAGACTGTCAGTGCGGCGTCCTCGAACGCGGTCTGTCCGTCGTTTTCCACCGTTACTATCTTCTCAACAGTGTTGCCTGGACCTACTTCAATCGAATCCGGCATATCCAGACTCATGCTTTTCTGTCTGTATACTTCGAGTTCGCTGTCAAGAGTCTCCGAGTAAGGCCGGTAAGATCCTTTCGAAATCTCGGCTTTCAGACTGTAGTTGCCGGCTTCCGGAGTCTCGACGTCCATTGAGAAAACCCCTTCTTCATCAGTGGTGGTTGAAGAAGACTTTACGACCTGTGAGCCATCAAGCAGTTCAATACGGACATCCGCGTTCTCGATCGGCCGTCCCTTCGTGACCGCTCGGCCTTCAACCCGGAACTGTTCATTGGAAGGTACTCTGTAGCTTTCCAGTCCTAACCGGTCAAGTGCGAGACCGGAGTTAGTTCCGATGACATAAGCACTGTAGAGAACCTGTTTTTCATCACCGTACTCCGATGTCTCTACAGGCGTAACAGGGAACTCCGCTTTCCATTTAGTAGGAGGTAAGGTCACATCCTCCTCATCAACTTTGTCCCATCCCGAGATACAATCTTCGCCCCAGAAATTCCATCTCTGACACTCATACAAGTCTACGTTCATAGGATCCTCAGTCTTCGCCGGGTTGTACTGTATCGACCCGGAACCGGAATCGAAAGGATAACCGAATGAAACCGCCATCATGTTGATCGGATCAATCCCTTGAAGATCAACTCCCTCAACCTCCCCCGGATTCTCATAGTACTGGTAGTTTATGTTACCCGAGTAATCCCCGCTTAGTTCAACATCATTCAATACAAGACCGCCTCTCGGAAAAGTGACATCCATACCGAAACCACCCGGCATCACCCGACGGCTGAAAAACCCTCTTGAATTCGTCTCGAACTGTTCAATGTACTCATCATCTTGAAGCCGGAAAGCCGTCTCAATCGCCCTCGAATCCGAATCACTCACCCTGCCTTCGAAGGTAAACTTCTTTTCTACGTACACAGTACCGACTTTCTGATCATAATCTGTATCGCCTCCAGTCTTGAAACGTATATCGAGTTCATAATCTTTAGTTTCCTGAAGCTTAGGCATCTTCTGTAGCTCAAGATTGTACACTGCGAAGCGCTCATCAGAAGTAACACCTTCAAATTCTCCGGAGAACCATTCATAATCCCCTGTGTTCGCACTCTCCTCTCCTTGCTCGATGAAAAAATGTCGAGGCCCTAAATCCTTGACAGGCTCTCCCTCTCTCATTATCTTTACAGTCATATTCAGTTCCGAAAGCCTATTACTAGGCAATCTTTGAGAAGGATTATACGTCGTTTCGATCTTCCAATCTTTAACATCAACCTCATTCGAAGTTGTCTCCGTCCAAGTTGTTGGAGACTGAGAAGATTCTTCATAGGCCACTTCTGCCTCCAGAGACGCAGTGCCTTGAATCGCATCCTTAGGTATATCGACGTTCACTTTAGTGGATGACGCGAACTGTATCTCCTCTTGACCTATCTGCTCACCGTTTAACCTGAGTTTAACATTGTCGAAGTTCTGACCATAGTTTAGCTGATCTGCTGGAGATGTCAGACTCACCTCTACCTCTCTCTCAGTACCCGTGTAAACCGAAGAATCCTCCTCAGGGGAAGAAATTTCGACACTTAGACGGTCGTAGTAGAACGATTCAAATGTATCCGACCCAGAGCTACATTCTAATTTTACGAAATACTTGCCAGGTTCAGGCGCGACCCAACTTTCAGTTTCATCCGGCCCGTAGACAAGATCTGTAGTATTAGTACTCAAATCTGGCTCATCCGTAGGATAAATCCTATTGCTTGAGGAGTCGAGGATTGCGTAATCCTCTATATCCACGTCTTCGCCAGTACATCGGAGCTCAGCGTTTAACTTCTTATCAACAACGTTATCATTCAACCAGACCACTTGATCTTCAGGACTTATATCTACTTCAGCTGCCGCAGAACCGTAGCCAATCAATACCAAAACAGAAATCAGAACCAGGCTGAGTTTTCTTCCTTTCTTCATACTATTATCAGTAAAGGATTGCGGTCCTGTTCAATTTAAAGTCTTTTACCAGTATTTTTCGGGCATCCGGCCGTATGAAACTCAAAAACTCTGTCCGGAGGGTTCGAGATATATTTTATTAACAAGCCGGAGAAGTGTTTACAGTGTATGAGAGGTCAGGAGTTCCGGAAGGAAGAGAAGCTCAGGGATTTGATCGATGTCGATGATGCGTTTGAAAGCTCGAGATCGGATAGGAAAGATACTTTGAAGACACTTGAGGATCGGAGAAGAGGTTTTGAACAGGAAGCGATGGAGAAAACGCAGAGAGCTGTCCTAAAGGAGCTTGTACCTCAGATAATTGAAGCCGTAGAGGCGAGGAACAGAGAGCTTGTCGAAAACCTGCAGGCCTCGATTGAAGATGCGAAATCGGAGATTGAAACCGAGATCAGACATCGTGATGAGCGTATCGATGGAATAGAAAGCGAGGTAGATTCAATGAAAGACGAGCGCAAACGAGAGTTAGAAGACATACACGACCGTATTTCTTCGGTACAGAAGAGAATTGAACGTGATACAGACAAGATAGATGATAAGGTTGAAAGCGAAGTCCAGGAACGTATGGAGAGCTTACACAGCAAGATGGAGAAAAATGCTAACCGTATTGAAGAAGTCTCGAGGAAGTCGGATGTTGAAAGCCTTGAGGAGCTTGAAGAGCAGCTTGATGAGTTTGAAAAACGGTTTGAGGATAAGACAGGAGAGATTGAGCAGGTCAAAGAGCGGCTTGAAAACGATGAACTTGTGGCTTCGGATGCCGACATAATGGATCTTGAGGAGAAGGTTAAGGAACATCAGCGGCAGGTACAGAAGCTTGAAGACCGTATAGATGAGCTTTCGGAAATTGAAGTCGATCAGAAGCTTAAAGAAGAGATTGTAAACGAGATTAAAGACGAATCATCCGTTAAAACTTCGAGAAAACCTTCGAAAGACAGTGGAGATGTACGTAAACCAGGCGATATAACGGAAGAGACTGTCGGAGACGAGGTCAAGGTTAAAGGACGTCTACAGTTCAAGAAGGAAGCGGGCGGAAGGCGTTTCTACAAGATTTCCGGGAAGAAAGGGAGTGTTGTGGTCGCAGCTGAGAGAAAGATACCGGAAGGTCCGAGGACCTTGGAAGGAAAGGTCAAGAACGTGAAAGGAAATGTCTGCCTGGTAGTCGATTGATCTAGTTTTATTAAGAACTGGCTGGAAGTATTCATTGGAAGATGTATCAAAACCAGAGAGTTTTCTCGAGAGCCATTGAAACAGAGATGTCTTTCCAGTGAATGACGCACGGATTATAGGCGTTGTCTCAGGCAAAGGCGGAGTCGGCAAGACGTCCGTAACAGTCAACGTCGGACTCGCGTTAAAGGAGCTGGGAAAGGAAGTCACACTCGTAGACACTGACTTCGATGCCTCGAACCTCGGAGTGCATCTCGGACAGTACGACCATCCTGTAAAGATACACGATGTATTGGGCGCGGAAGCCGAACCGGAGGATGCAATCTTCCGGCACTCAACCGGAGTGAAAGCAGTTGTAGCCTCCAACGAAATCAACCGGGTCGAACCAGACACGGAGCTACTACGTTACCTGCTTGAGACCGCAGGACAGGAAAGTGACTACGTACTGGTTGACTGCCCTCCAGGTATAGATACTACTGTAGAAGAGATAATTGATGCGTGCGACGAATTACTGATCGTTACCACGCCGACGAAGACCGCAGCAACTAACGCAGCCCAGATAATAGAGAAAGCCAAGCGCATGCATGTACCTGTGCTTGGAACAGTTGTAAACATGAGCGAAAACGATCCTGGACGCGAACTAGTGGAAAACGAGGTACAGGTCATGACGGAAAGCGATGTAGTAGCCGAAATACCTCACGATGACAAAATGAAAGAAGCACTTTTCCACGGCACACCTCTAGTCCACCATGAACCTCTTTCAGAAGCATCTTTGAAGATGAAAGAGCTTGCTCACAGCCTTGAAGGATTACAGTACAGCAAACCAAGCTTCGCGAAGTTCAAACGGAAGCTAGGTAATCTGAAAGAAGCCGTCTCACGTTAATTCCTGATACTTCTATTAGTTTCAATTTCCGAGAGTTTCTCCAGAACTTTATCCGGCAAGATCTTTTTCCTAGCCATAAACAAGTTGGCTAATAAAGAGAACGCCAGCAAACCCGCAATTATTTCCAACTGTTTGTCCAACAGTTTTTCTTTAAGTGTAGGCGGCGGAGACTCAAGTAGAACCGTTGTAGTTCCCTCTATGCTGTTGTTTTGTATTACAGCAAACTGTATCTGTTTTTCCTCCTGGAAAAGCGTTGGCGTGTAATCTATCTGTGCTGTACGGTTTACAATACTGGTCGAACCGACTTTCCAGTAAGAAGGTGCCTGAACAGGCACAAGCGTTGCGTTTTCAAGACTGAAACTTGCGGTAGCAGAGTTTTCGGTCACCTCCAAGGTCTCAGAAGCGTAAGTATTGTTGAAAGCCGGATTCGAGACATTGAAAGCATAGTCAGATATATTCCGGGTCGTATCACAGTACATAAGGTCTATATCCGCCCGAACCTGTCCCGTATAGTTTACAGGCACGTAGCTTAGTTCTATATCTGAAGTTTCTCCAGGCCACATGCGGTAAGCATTTGAATAACGTCTTTCCGTCAGATTTCCTCTCGTAAACTCTCCTCTAAGATGGTATTGGCAGCCAACGGAAGAAGGATTCTCCAGTGTTGCGTTAAACCGGTGTAGATCACCGCTCGTGGAACTGTTGGCGTTGAAAACGGCGTCTCCGGACTGACCGGCCACGTTGACCTTGAAGTCAACCGAGGTAGCTGCCGGAACCAAAGCCAGGATTAGAAGTAAGAGCGCAGTTCGATCCATTTTTTGCCTATCCGATTTCTCGGAGTCATGATTTTCATCTTAAGCTCTCCTTCGTAGTAACCTCTTTCAAGCGTGGTGAAACCTATCTCCAGCTGTTCAGCGCCTTCAAAATACACGGTGTCGTTGTAAACCAGAAACTCCGAGACATTTCCTGACGAGGAAATCTTGATCAACGCCTTCTGATCAGAGTTAAGCTCTACAGTCTTCCTTGCTTGCTTAGTTGATCGTATCGGAAGCTCCCCGAAGTTAAGGCCATTCCCTCCTGGCGCTACTCCAAGCGAAACATTTTCCGAGGAGTTTACAGGGTCAGATGTAACGTTAGCACGCGGATTGAACTCGACAGTCTGGGTTTCAACCGATGTCTCCGCTATAACGAACGGCACCAGTCCAACCAGCGCTGTAAGACCTACCAAACCTGCTATTATTTTTTTATTCCTGTCTAAATCAAGTTCTTTTTCTACATCCATTCAAAGCCACCCATAGTAGAACATTCCCGCTGCCGCCAATAAAACTATCGCTATACCGTATACCGGAAGCGAGCTAAAGTAGATAAACATAGAGACTCCGAAGACCCCCATTGCCATAATAATTAGAAGAGGATCGATCTCGAAGGCATACATTATCGCCCCTGTAGTAACCAGGAACATTACTATGAGGAAAACCGGTATCGAACTATCACCCTGACCTTCAGGCAAAACCCCTCCAGTCGATATCTGCTGGTCAGACGGCTGGATCTGTATAAAATCAGTTATAGAAACCGTCTCCTGTAAAAACGCCTGACCCGTAACATAGCTAAGCGACCCCTGAATCCTGTAATTCCCTGCCTCTATGTTATTCTGGAATAGACTCCAGGTAGTCTCAACCTGCTCAGTACTTCCAGGTTCAATGTACATACCTCCCATGTTGAAGCTATCTTCAAGACCGGTGCCTTGTACCTCGACATCACCGCTTTCCAGGTAAGTAGTGACCGAACCAGTATTAGTTACATCTGCTCTGATTAATGCGGCATCTTCACCGGATCTTAACGCCTCAACATCCGTCACTTCCAGCCGCCTGTCGACTTCTCCAGGAACCCTGAAGAACACAGAGTATGAGCTAAGACCTACCGTTCTGACGCTTGTTCCTTCACCGGTTTCAAACTGCGGGTTGAGCTGAATCTGTGCGGCATGATAACCTGACTCTGCGTTCCGAGGTACATCCAGCTCGTAACTAATATTGGCGTTAACCTCTCTACCAGCCACTCTTTGTTCGAAACCTTCTGGCCGTAAAACATACTCCTCCTGAGAGAAATCTATCCAGGACTCTACCGGCTCGGCCGAGTACTCATCCATACTGAAGTAATCAACATTATCCAGACCTTCCAAAATATTACGTGGGAGCCGAGAAGCACCTGGCTGAACAGTTATAGGCTCGGAAGTATCCGAGGTGACATACAGATTCAGCTCGTAGGTTTCTCCTCTTTCAACAGTCCCCAAGTTTTGCTGTGACGGCATTATACCTATATAAGCCGAAGCCTGTGAGACCAGAAAAATAGCGGCAAGAACTCCAAGTAACTTCTTCATCTATCAATCACCTTACTATTGTAGACCATGGTTTATAGGCGTTGACAGGGCGGCTGAACGAAGAACGTCGAACGCCATCTACTTTTATATACAGACTTTGGAAAAATATCGATGGGGAAGCGGAGGAACTCAAAGACGGGAACAACACATGAACAATACAACACATTACTGTCGAAGTATTCGGCATAGAGTTCACTCCGGCCCAGCTATGACTTTCTTGGGAAATTTACCCAAAGAGACGTCTTTTGTTTCAAAATCTTCAAAAACTCACAACTATACGGAGGTGAACTAATTAATGAGAACAAAGATTGTAGCAGCACTAGCTGTTGTAGCAGCCGTAGGACTAGTAAGTTCGGCTACAGCACAGGAAGACACGCTTGAAGAAGCAGGAACAGTGACTGTCGATGTCAACAACGTTACAGCTGTAGATCTGTCTCCTAACAACTTAGCTTACAGTGGAGACCCAGGATCTGTAGCTACTACAGAGACAACCAACGGATATCAGGGTGTCGAGATTGAGAACGTAGGTTCCGAAAACATTACGGAGCTTTACTTCACGACTTCTACCCCTGACAGCAGACCTTTCGGATCTGGTACAGCAGGAGCTTACGACGCAGGTAACTTCATCCAGATCAAGCCGTCTACAGAGATTACAGGAATCAACGGCGAAGATGATTTCCAGTACGTTTCAAGGAAATCCTTCAACGAGTCGAACACCCTTTCCTACGTTAAGCCGATTACAGGCCAGGGAAGTGTTCGATACGGACGGTTCCGAGCAGCCAACGAGTCATTCTTCTGGATGATTACAGAAGCTGAAGCTGGAGGTTCATCAGGCAACTACTGTTCAGGAGGCACAGGTTCAAACCTACTGATAGGTAACACGCCTCACACGCCAACACAGACAGGTTCTGTGGACTTCACAGACGATACGACCTACACCAACTACAGCATCGGTACTTCATCCGACAACTACGGAAGAGTCGACAACGTCGGTCTTAACACGTACGAAGGAACGAAGAACCTTACAATGCTGACATGGTGTGGTGATTCAACACAGCAGTCTGCTGACAACACTACTCACGTTATCGGAACACGTTGGAACCCTGAGAACAGAGAAGACAGTGCGTCGAACCAGTACTCGACACAGACTAACTCTCTTGAGAAACTTATCGATGACCCTCAGGACCCAGACGAGCTTCAGCCAGGAGAACACTTCACGGTATTTACCCGTGCGGCAATTCCAAACGCTGTAGCTAACGGACAAGTCGGTTCAGGAACACTGACTGTCAAGGTAGGAGTCACACACGACTCAGGATAGAGGGCTTAGTCCTCTTTTCCACCACATTTTCTTTCTTTATTTTTTCTCCAGGGTTTTACTGCTAACGTTTTTTATCCGAGCTTGTAGAAGTTGTTTTTGAGAACATGGCAAGTAAGTACGCAGATCTGGATGATGAGGAGATGGCTGCGAAAGCTGATGAGATGCAGGCGATTATCCAGAGGTTTGAAGCAGAGATTCAGAAAGGTTATATCGGTCAGGAAGATGTTATCCATAAAATTATACTTACGATTGTCGCAGGAGGTAACGTTCTGCTGGAAGGTGTTCCGGGGCTTGGAAAGTCTTTCCTTGTTGAGACGTTATCCCGGGTTGTAAAGGACACGCAGATGCATCGTATCCAGTTCACACCGGATCTTCTGCCGTCCGACATTGTAGGAACGGAGGCTTACAACGAGGATAAAGGTTTCTACGTTGAGAAAGGGCCGATCTTCGGTAACTTCATTCTGGCAGATGAGATCAACCGTGCGCCGCCGAAGGTTCAGTCTGCGATGCTTGAGGCGATGCAAGAACATAAGGTTTCGATCGGAGATGAGACCTTCCACCTGCCGGAGCCGTTCTTTACGATGGCTACGCAGAACCCTGTTGAGCAGGGAGGTACGTATCCTTTGCCGGAGGCTCAGATCGACCGTTTCCTTTTCAAGATCTACCTGGATTATCCGAAGAAACACAACGAGCAGAAGATTATTGACATGAACGCAAACGTCATGGATGAAGAGGATTTCTCGGTAGAGGAAGTTGTCTCCAAGGAAGATATTCTTAATTTACAGGAGTTTTCAAAGGCGGTCACGGTAGAACAGGAGATCAAAGAGTACATTGTAGACCTGGTTGATGCCTCGAGAAACCCTGAAGTTTACGACATGGAGTACTCGGATTACATTGACTGGGGATGTACTCCACGGGCATCGATTAACCTGGCATTGGCAGGGCGTGCGAACGCGATGTACAACGGCCGGCATTATGTAACCCCGGAGGATATCCGTGCGGTCGTACACGATGTTTTCATCCACAGAATCATTCTGAACTACGAGGGAGAGGCTAAAGGACTGGAGGTCGCGGACGTTATCGAAAACATTGTAGACAGAGTGCCGGTGAGATAAGTTGGATCAGGACGATGTCATCTCCCAGAGAGAACTCCAGCAGTCAATGGATGCGGAGGTCAAAAGAGTCTCGGATCTGTTCAGATTTCTTCTGAAATACAAGAGACATTACCAGCCGTCCGGAGTCGAGTTCTCAGGTCTCAGACAGTACTTACCGAGCGATGATGCATCAAGGATTGACTGGAAGATTTCAGCCGGTAAACCCGATCTGTTCGTAAAACAGTACGAAGAAGAGATCAACATGGATGCGTTCATCATCGTTGACTGTAGCTCGACTATGACGTTCGGAACCGCCGATAAACTGAAAAGTGAGTACGCAGCGATCGTGGCGGCAGCACTGGCTTACGCATCACTTGATGCGGCGATCGACGTCGGATTCGGAATCTTCGGCGAAGAACAGTTGTTTTTAACCCCTCAAGGCGGAATGGATCGCTACCACTTGTTTTTAAAGGAGCTGACAACTCTTGAGTACTACGGAGACAGTTTCGATCTAGAACACGCGTTAAACGAGACTATCGGACAGATTAAAGAGGATACCGCTCTTTTCATCGTATCGGATTTCATAGACGTTGAGGGCGACTGGCAGACAAAGATGAAACTGGCCTCGATGAAGTTCAGACACGTCATGTCGATTATGGTCCGGGATCGAACGGATTACAAGATGCCGGAAGCCGGAAACATCCGTTTCGAGGCACCAGGTTCCGGCGAAAACATGGTTGTTGATACCGGGAAGATCAAGGAAGAATACGAGAAAGAAGCCGCAAAACAGGAAGAAGAGATAGCTGAACGTGTCGAGGCCGGAGGCTCATCCTTCCTGAAAATCGATACCAGAGACAGTTTCTCCGCGTCTTTCG
The DNA here is from genome assembly GCF_029207735.1 of Candidatus Nanohalococcus occultus. Classification (NCBI taxonomy): domain Archaea; kingdom Nanobdellati; phylum Candidatus Nanohalarchaeota; genus Candidatus Nanohalococcus; species Candidatus Nanohalococcus occultus. The sequence continues at coordinate 216,146 of NZ_CP104395.1, read as the reverse complement.
CGGAGTTCTTCGATGAGAACGAGGGAGGCTGGTAGGATGAAAAACATGAAATCGAGAAAACCGACGGAGATCTTCACATGAGACTTGTGTTCACAGACCAGTTCGCCAACATCATACTGCTTTTGAACGGGCTGGCGATCCTGTTTTACATTGGAGCAAAGAAAAAGAACCGGCAGCGAGCTATGAAGTTCGGGAACTACGAGACATTACAGAAAGTGGCAGGAAAGGATTTCCTGAAATCCAGTCACGTGATGTTGGTCACCCGGCTAGGTGCTTTAACCTTACTGATGATCGGGCTTTCAAACCCCGTACTCGTACAGGAAGTGTCGGATACAGACTCTGATTACGTACTTGCCATTGACTCTTCAAGCTCTATGCTTGAATCAGATATCCGTCCGACCCGTTTCCAGGCCTCGAAGGATATATCGAAGAAGTTTGTAAGGCGGCTGGGAAACCAGTCCAGCATCGGGATCGTATCCTTCGCTGGTACTGCTGATAAGGTTCAATCTCCTACGAGGACTCGTCCGGAGATATTTGACGCCATTGACTCCGTTGAGATAGGTTCAAGTGCGGGAACGGCGATCGGTAGCGCGGTCTCAGTCTCTTCTTCAATGCTTGACGATGAGAGAAACAAGACCGTGGTGCTGATAACTGACGGCCGGAACAACGCAGGAATCTCTATAAACGAATCTATCAAACTGGCAAACGAGCAGAATGTAACCGTTCATACAATCGGATTAGGTGAGCGGAACCGGTCAGTTGACCGCTATGAAATCATAGATGGGGAAAACGCATCGCAGGCCGCATTCCCTAACCTGGATGTCGAGCAGCTAAGCAGTATTTCAAACAGCACAGGCGGAGAGTTTACAACAGCGTCAAACAGCTCGGCGCTGGAAGATGCGTTGATCAATCTTGAAAAATCAGAGGCTAGAACCGATATCTCAACGTTTTTCATCATTGGAGCAGCTATTTTGCTGTTGCTCGAATGGGTTCTAGGAAACACGAAGTACAGCGTACTTCCGTAAAGTAATATTTAATCAGCCGAAAGGTTTTCATGGATGGCAGAGATCAGCGTAACTGAAATCGTTCAAGCGGTCGAATCCGACGACGAAGAGATCAAAGAGTTCGTAGAGGAGAGAGATTTATCGACCGAAGACCTTGAGAAGCTGATGGAAGGAGAGAAAGCCGGGAAAAACCGGGAAAACGTCAAGAAATTCCTGGAATCCAAGATCAACCAGCGAAGTATTGAGAGCCAGCTCGATGAGTTGGAAGCAGATCTCGGCGACGTAGAAGAACTCCTCGAAAAATACAGGATCGACGATGAGAAAACCGAACTCTCACAGGAAGAAGTGCTGAAACTCGTAGGCTGTACGGTAGACGAGCTAATCGACCGCCTAGAAGAGAAGACCTACACCAAGGAAAAACTCAAGGAACTTAAAGAAGCTGAAAAGCTTGTTAAAGACCGGAAGACAGCGAAAAAAGCCATAGAAGAAGAGATTAAAAAATCAAAGCTCGGAGAGGACGCCAAGAAAGTCTCGGATGATGCGGAAAAACTTGAAGATGATCTCGGAGAGCTAGAATCAGATCTGGAAAAAGGAGGTTTCGAGACGGGAACAGATGAAGAGTTCAAACAGAAGCTGAAAGAAGAGCTTGAGAAAATTGACAGCCAGATGGACGAAGAAATGGATGATCTGGCCGATGCCATCGAACAGAAAGAATCAAAACAACCAGAGAAAACAACAGAAGAGGAAGATCCAAAAGAAACCTTTAAAGAAGACGGAACGGAAAACAAAGACCGCGAAAATGATTCTGAGACAACAGAACAAAATATAGAGGAAGGAATTGAAGAGAACAAAGATATAGATCAAGAAGACAACTCTGGAACCGTAGAAGAAAGCTCGAAAAACAGAGAGAAAACTGAGCAGTCGGAAGAAAAGACAGATACAGAGGAAAATGTCTCTGAGGAGTTGGAGAGGAAAAAGGAGATCGCAGAAGAGATGGATCTCGATCTTTCAACCGAAGAGCTTTCAGAGATTAGTCTGGAAGAACTTGAACAGATACAAGCCGAGAAAGGGAAGAGAGACGAGCTAATAGAAGAATTAAGCAAGGAGTTCGATGAAGAGCTGTTAAAGCAGTCAAGTACATCCGATCTTGAAAAACTGGCTTCAGCATTGAGAGACCAGAAAAACGGAGAAGCGGAAATTTCAGAGCCTCAAGACGATGAAGAGGAAGAAGAAGAAGAAGAGGAGATTGATGCTGAGAGGATCGAAGAAGAAGCTCAGGAAGAACTCGAGATGCTTATGGGAGCTAAAGCCGTTGAAGACAGCGGAGATGACAGTGAAAAAAAGTTTGACTTCCGGCGAAACATTGATTCGATGCGCCAGAAGTTTAAAGGCTATATGCCTGGTTCAAAGACTGAGGACGATGGAAACGACTCGAAACTGAACCCGGAAAACCTCAGAGATCTCTTGGAACAGTATAAAGATCTTGGAGACCAGGAGGCATCTATTAAGACCGCTCATGTCATGAAGGCGTACCTGGAGCGTAAACTGGAGATCGACCGGGAGATGACGTACAAGGAACTGGCCGAGGAGATGAACGAGGAAAGTAACTCGGAGGAAATGCTGGAGCTAGCACGGATATTCAAGAAACTACACAAAGACCAGTACATGGGCCGTATTTCGATCGATGACATAGACGGCTTTATTGAAACATCGGAGAAAGTAGCAAAAGAGCTGGGTTAGATGTATCCGGACAAGTACGTAAAAGACCTGGAGAGTTCACAGCGAAGATCGAGGTATGGAACCCGTGTGATCGAGGCCGCTCTCTTTATTTCAGGCATCCTCCTTCTAGGTCCTTTCATCCATGAACTAGGACATATTTCCTGGATGGAGTTCCAGAGCTGTATGTACCGTTTTTCCCCGGGTTTCAGTGCGTTGATAGGTTTTTACGGTAAAGTCGAGCCATTATGTTACCTTTCAAGACAGAACTTAGCGTTTTTCTATGCTTCGGGATACTTATCGACTTTTCTAGCCGGCTTCGGGTTGAGAGAGTTTGGGCTGAGAGTTGGTGAAAACACTAGTTTCCTTGAGTATCTTGCCGGAGGAATGTTGGTCTCGATACTGGTGAGCGTGACGTACAAGGGCGATGTCGCTAACATGTTAGGAGCCTTGAACCTTTCAGCTCTGGAGCTGCCGTTCCTCGGACTCCTGGTTCTAGGGACCCTTGGAACAAGTTACAAGTTCCTGGAGGAAGCTCAGAACGGCAGGAAGGAAAGTTGAGCTAACTGGTAGTAGTCAGCGGTCAGGTAAAGGAAGATCAACGCCTCGCCCGCGACAATCAGTACAAAGGGTGCTTTAAACACGACTGAGTCCGGATGGTACCGGCTTCTCATCACTGCGAATGCTGCTAGAAGTAAGGTCCATGCTGTCGCGATAAATGGAACCCGATACTGTTCTGGAAGCAGTCCCTGTTCCGGGCGAACAGTGAAGTTGACTCTTGAGAAACTGAAGCTTCCCTCCTCCGAGGATAAGATCAGAGTAGTGTTACAGCTCTGTGTGGTCTCTGCGGCATCGAAGCGTACATCGAGTGACGCCGATCCGTTTGTCGGAATCCGGTCTATACTCCCCACTCTCGCGGCACCACACTGATCGAGGTTCTGGAAACTCCCTGTTACATTCGTAAGCGGCGTGTCCCCTGTATTCCTGATAAGAATTGGAAGGCTTGTAGAAGTGTTCTGCCGGACGTTCAAGCTGCTCGGTGCTTCAACAATCTCCATATTCGAGCGGTTCTCAACCTCCTCTGTGATTTCGACTGTAAAGTAATCCAGGTCAAGCTCTCTTTCAGGGTTCGAGCCGATAATCGGTACAACATACAGACCTGGATCTGTTGATACCGGGGGCTGTACAATTATCTCCCGGTAGACCGTCTGGTTGACCTCGAGGCCGGCAACCCCGGCATCACTTGCCTGCCAGTCCTCTCTAAACTTCTGTATCTGAGGTGAGACGGTTAGATCGGACAACGGCTCGTTCCCCTCATTCGTCAGCGATATATTTGCCCGTATAGTTCCTCCACGGGCGGTTCTGTAGCTGGATTTGACCGACTCCATATCAAGGCTGAGCATCGGCGTAGGCTCGGGTTCAGGCTCCGGCTCTGGCTCAGGAGTTACCCCGGGCTGTGCGTTGTCACCTTCCACGTTCTGACCTGTCTCACCGGTCTGATTGGCCTCTCTTTCCAAGGTCTGGTTGGTATCCTCGGTTGATACATCGGAAACGTTGCTCGGGTAAGTTAGATTTGTTGACTTATCAGAAACCGTTGATGCGTTGCTTGCGATCGTCTGGTTGGTTGACTCGTTTCCTGATTTGGAGACCCCTCCAGAAGCATTGACAACGCTGAATACTACCTCTTTTTCCGCCGAAATGTTATGCTTCTCTCCATTGAAGTAGCAGTCAGCACTGTAGCTTGTACGGCCGGTGTACCAGCCCGAGGTAGTCGAGTTGGTGAACTGACGGTTGTAAATTGCCTGCTCGCCTTCCATCACACCCGTGTAGTTTTGGGAGCCAAAGCTCTGTATCTGAGGGCCGATCGGATCTCCTTCCTCCCAGCGATTATCGCCCTCATAAGTTACATTAATCCCGTTTACCGTGACGTTAGCCGATACACTTCCCTTGTTGGCAAGTTCCGCTGTGAAGTATCCTACCTCTCCTATGAACAACGTGCCGTTTTTCGGAGCATAGAAGTTTTCCATAACCACCAGACATGAATCATTCACAGATACATCGACGGACGTCGATTTCTCATCGTTCCGGTACCCGTAGACCGAAAACTGTCTTTGAACATTTCTACCACCTGAATCAGCCGCATTCAAGCTAAAGACGTTTTCATCCACCTCATCGACATCGACTTGAGTCCGATAAGTGTCGAAATCAGAGCCATCTTCAACCTTGCTCATACCGTAAGTTTGATCCGGACCCTGGATTTCAATACTGTCAAGATCGTCTCCAGTATCTGTAATCTTTGCGGTAACCGTTCCCTGCTCTCCTTCTCTCACAAACTCCTGTCTTTCCAACTCATAGATCCCAGGAGTATCGGAAGCAACATGGAAACCTCTCGAGGCCAGTTTCTGTTCTTCACTTATAGTCATATTAACATAGAAGCTCCAGTCACCAGGTTCAGGATCATTCAGAACCTGGTTGAACTCATAAATCTTGTAGTACCCCGAACTTACTTGCTCCATCGGCTGATCAATCGCTAAAGAATCTCCGGAAGGATCCAAGACAGTTATATTGTAATCCTGGTTGTCTGAGACGTTTAATCTGAAAGTTATGTTCTCGGAGTCTTCAAATACATTTGTTTGAACCCCGTCGTTGTACGTATCAAAGCTATAGGTCTGTACCGCTGTACCTGCTGTAGTGAGTGCTATCAGAGCTGTGAGCAGAAGGTATCTTCTCATAGACTCCTCCACAGATAGATAATTGAGACTGCGGCGATGGCTAAAAGCACCGGTGTGGCGACACCGCTACCGTTTTCGCCCTCGTTTTTACTCTCAGTTCTCTGAGTTCCGATGATCACATTCTGTTTATCTCTTTCTGATTTATTTTGTTCATCCTGCTGGCTTTCTAACTGGAAAAGCTCCGGAGCGTTCTGAGAGTCCTGCTCGCCTTTCGAAAATCTTTCTTCCGTATAATCCAGAGTGTATGCGAACTCACGTACCTGTACTATCCTTGGGGCGATCTGAGCCGATGATATACCAGGTTTCCTGGCTTCAGCCAGGACGCTGAACTCATCGTCCGAGGAATCAGTGGTCTCTACATAGAAGTTTATCCACCGCGGTTTGACGTACCGATCCGGTCCGACACTGATCCAGCCAGTTCTTGACTCAGAGGATACCTCAGATGGCTCCAACCTAATCCGGTTGGGAAAATGGATTTCTCCGTTTTCAAGACCCCGGTGACCCATATCGATTTCAAGCGTGTCATTTCCAGCGTTTAACAATCCAATCCGGAAGCTGACGTTCCCATCCGTAGTCTTCGAAGTATCTGTTGCCAAAGCTCCGAACGAGTAAGCAGTGGTCATTGGAACCATAAACACAAGTATCAGGAGGATGCGTTGGCCTTGAAATAGATTGATCCCTGATAACCTCCATTGTATATTCCTCTCGGGACATCAAGCCAGTAGTAAGTTGAGAAAACCGCGCCCGGAGATATACTTGATTTTAAAACCCGGTAACTATTCGAAAGAAACTTTTCTGTCGTTATATCGTTTTTAAGCGAGTAACTAATGTTTTCAGCCGCAATACTGTAGTCTTGTTGCGTGGACTGGAGATCTGTGGCTCTTACCCACATGTTATCTATGCTTATGCTGTCCGTATCGACAGTTATATTGTACGTTCTATCGTTGTTTCCCTGCGCAGAGATGTTTTCCGCTCCTGGAGACACAGATCCGAAACTTACCGTACTCCAGTTAAGATCGAACAGTATAACAGTTTCAATGCTGACCTCAGAGTCTTTCGAGTCGTTTCCTGGAAGTGAAAGATCTGAGGATGCGTTTACATCGAGTTTGTGGTAGCTTGGATCAGGACCGGATGCGTTGACATAGAAGTTTACGTTACACGATTGACCGGATTTAAGCGAGTTACTACATGTTTTCAACCGATTAGTGCTGTTGAAAGGTGTTCCGCTCGTAGGAACGACGGTTTCCGTAGTGGATCCTGACTGATTATAACGAGGCGTGGCTTTTACAGTCCCGCAGTCGCCCTGAGTACAACTTACCGTGGCATTAACAAGGAAGGTCCTGTCTTTTCTGATTATTGTTCCGTTCGCCGGCTCTGTCATGTTGACTTCGAGTTTCCCGAGGTCACTGACCTGTATGCGGTGGTTATCGAAGCTCCCGGCGTTCTCAGAGGTATCGTTAACCCGGAAATACTGTGAGCGGTTGTACCGGTTTTCATCTATAGTTACGAGATACTTCGCATACATTGTCTCGGTAGCTCCTAGCGTTCCCGGAGAACCGTCCTGATCAGTGTCCCAGCTTAGCTGCTGGCTGGAAAACGTTCCGCCATCGTAGTCCTGTGATATGTTGTACCATGCCTTGTCTATGGTCCAGGCGCTGCTCAGGTTATCATGGAACAGTTCATCGGCAGGCTGTAGATCCCAAGCAGAAGAACCGGTGTTCTCGATCTCGAAGCTGAAACGGTACTGTTCTGAGCTGTTTTGATCGATCCTGAAGGTTTTGTTCAGGCCTGAATCAACTAATCGGCCGCCGGTTTCCTTTTCCGCCGAGTTTAAGTCCGTCACACGGTATATACTGAGATCTGTGACGTTTGGCTGGGCGGATGTGCCGTCGCCGAAGCTTTCGGCAGATCCTGCTGTAGCCAGTGTTAAAATGAAAGCTGTTAGAAAAATGGTTTTCACTCGGTTCATACTTACATTCTTCCGGAAGCTCGAATAAATGCTTTAGATATAGATAGTGGCTATACCCGAAATCACTCCGATTATAGATACCAAGCTCAGCCATCTGTAGATTTCTGCGTTTTCCTCAAGTTTCGACTGTGTTGACTCAAGCTGCTGGACGCTCTGGTTCGTTGTCTCAACACCATCTGTAACCCGATCAAGGGTTCTACCCAGATCGCCGCCGATACGAGTCTGGAGGGTTTCCATACTTGATTGAAACCTGTCCGATCCTATGACGCCTTGGACCTCATCTAAGTCCTGGTTAACGGCGTTAATATCATCTTGAGCAGATTGAAGAGTCATAGCAGAAGGAATGGAAGCGACCATTAAAGAGAGCGATGCTATCAGTAGTATCTTACCTAGTTCGGTCTGATCAATCACATAGCTTCTTTCGACGTCCTTTACTGTCTCTTCAAGGCCGTCAGTCCTGAGTTCAGTGATTGTTTTCTCTGCGGTTTCTCTCCAGCTCATAAGTTAACCGCGGAGCGATCCATTTTAAATTCGATCAACTAACAGTCACCGGTTTAAAAACTCGGCTCGAAACTTCTGTTATGACAATCAAGCTCTGGATGGTTTTTGAAGCCGTTGCTCCCAACAAACAGGGAGTTGAGAACTCGCTTCAGGACCACATAGAAATGCTTTCCGGCGACGACGGAGTTCAAATCAAGGAAAAGACATTCGATGAGATCTCGGAGATGGAAAACCCTCATCCCGGACTGGAAAAAGGTTTCTCCCAGGTATGTGAGATCCGGACGGAGATAGATGATTTCTCAAAGGTGATTCAAACCGTTATCAACTATGGTCCTACCTATGTCCAGATTGAAGGACCTGACGAGATCAACATGGATCTTAAGGACGCTCAGGAGTCCCTCCAGCAAGTTGTAGATACTATGCACCAGTATGCGAACTCTGGAGCCGGAGGAATGCTAATCTCCCGGGCATCGGACGAATAAGGTATATAACCCTGAAAGAGGCCAATTTTTGTATGAGAAAGCTGTTCGTAGCAGTAGTTTTAACCCTGCTTGTTAGCTCGGCTACAGCTACGACTATCGGGACGGAAGCAGTTTCAGTCGATCTGGAGAGTTCTGAGGTAAACATCGAGCTACATGTAGAGGAACTGACCTCTTCACGGCTGACTTATTTTACATACAAAGAGATCGAGGATCTTTCGGTGACTGTGGACGGCAAGGAGCTTGACTGCCAGGTATATTCCTCGGAGTCAAACAACCAGATAAGCTGTGAGACCTCGGCTAAAAACAACTTTACCGCCCATATTTCGTACAGCTCCCCGGATCTCGTACGTTACAACGGAAATACCAGAGAGTTCAGTTTGGAAGAGAACTTCATCAGACCGACCAGAAACTATACTTTAACAGTGCTTTTACCTCGTGGAGACATCCTGGCTCCATCAGACGGAAACGCTTCCGTACAGCCCTCGAACGCAGAGATAAGTACGGACGGCCAGAGAATTAGCGTGAAATGGAGTGAAAACCCTGAGCTAGGGACAAGTAGCGATCATAAGATCACCTACCAAGGCACACAGGGCGGTAACCGCATTCTAGAACTTCTTGGTGCGCTAGTAGTTATATCTCTAATTTTACTTGCCGGATACTTCGGTATTAGGAAGCTGAGGGAGGAAGATCTTGATTCAGTATACGAGAAACTTGAGGACGATGAAAGAGAGGTAATCGAACTCTTGAGAGATAATGAAGGCTCTATGCTTCAGAAGGATCTGGTTAGTCAGATGGATTACTCAAAGGCCAAGATATCCGGTACTGTCTCCAGTCTAGTGGAAAAAGAGGTTGTCCGGAAGGAAAAGGAAGGGCGAAGCAACCGGGTTTCAATCAGGAAGAACTACCGTTTCTAATCGATTACCTGTTTAAGACGTTTCAAAGGCACGTACTCTCTGTAGACATCGTTTCCATCAATAACTATCACCGGACCGTCCCGTACTTCATAGTCTGTTTTCAGCATTTCGAGGATCTCTGAATGATCCGCATCTATATTGTAGCTGAACACGTAGGTCTGGTTGTCGACGTTTTCCCGGTACTCGGTCAGTACCGCACCCTGTCTCTTTGAATCCATGCTGCCGTCGAAGAAAAACATTATCGCGTTCGCATCGGCGTCACAACGAGCGTTATAGTTCTGTAACATTACATACAGCCTTAACTCGTTTATGTAGTACTTGTTCGTGAGGTACTGGTATTCATCTTTCTGACCGATGCTTTTACTGCTGAACTCTTCTAGATCACGGCCGATCTGTGCGTTTTTATCCGCAATCTCCGGAATCCTATCGGACATAACCCCACAGTAGTTGTTACTGGAGTTACGGAGATACTGCTGGGTTACAAGAAAAGTCTCTGTCTGTAGCTCGGTATCTCTTATCTCATCTCTCAAAAAATCAGTCCTTGCCTCATCCATAGCTAGTCCAGCTAGGATCCCTACTGCTAAAACAACGACCATCGCAGCCGTCGCTTTCAACAGAGAAGACTCAACTAGGTCCATGTTCTTTTAGTCCGTAGCAGCTCTTTTAAAATAGCCGAAATCCAAAAGACCGGTTTAATCATGAAGTAACCGAAAAAGTAAACAGCCAATGCAACCGGGTGTTTGACATCTTCACCGAATCCTTGGTATGCCTTAGTCATTATATACGCTGTCAGACCTAGACTGGAGGCTAGAGGCACGTAAACTTTCATGTCCAGCGCCAGAAGCCATCTAACCAAACTGAACTCAAGGCTCGGCATTTTGAAACCTACAGACGAGAACGTGATAAATAAGTTGTAGGCCTGTTCGCCGAGACCCCATAAAACCATGACGAATCCGAGGATGGAAAATCCTGCGAACATCGTGGTAGCTGGCATATGGAAAAGTCCGAACCAGCCATACCGACTGTTGAAAAACATATCCTTGTGCTTGAAGAGATTCTGTATGTGGCCTCTGGCCCATCTAACCCTCTGATTATGTAGCCCTTTCAAAGTTCCAGGAAGCTCTGTGTAAGAACGTTTTTTTCTAACCATTTCAATATCTCTGCCGTGTTTACGTAGACTCCATGCCATTTCAAGGTCTTCTGTCAGGTTTCCGACGTCGAAACCTCCTATATCGTTTAGATCACGGGTTCTATACATTGAGAAAGCACCAGGAGTCACATCAAGGATCTGCACATCAGCCATCAGATTCCTGTAGAAATCCCTTAAACGGTACTCTACGACCTGGAGCCGTCGAACCAAGGTATTGCTGTTAAGAGGCATTATCGCAGATATCACTGCGCCAATGTTAGAATCAACCTCGATTGTCTCTACTGCTTCCTTCAGTAATGGGCCATCTACCTTTGAATCAGCATCCACCACCACCATGTATTCCGAATCAGTCGAATCAAGACCTTTGTTGAGCGCAGCTGCTTTACCTTCGTTCTCAGAGCTTTCGATAATCTCTGTTATTGATTCATCGATCATTTCTTTGGCTATCTCAAGTGTGCCATCTGTTGAACCATCGTCAACGAACTTAACCTCGTAGTTAGGATAATCAAGGTTCTGTACAGCGGAAAGACTTGTCCTGACAACTCCTTCCTCGTTGAAAGCCGGCATGACGATAGTCAGCTTGGGATAACTGTCTAGAGAAACTGTTTCCGAGTACTTGGATTCATCATTCAGGAAAACGCTGATGTAGAAGGCGGCGAAAAACACTGAAGAACCTATCAGTGCGAACGCCAGCGTCAAAGTAAGAAGTCCCATTCTCTCCGTAACTCCGTTCAGTTGTTCTTCATTATCTCACGGAGCATTACCGTGGCGTATGATCCTTTCGGAAGATCGAACTTGACGCGTTCCTTGTTCTTCGACATGTTCAGATCGTCTTCATCGGTTTCCAAGACACTGAACTTCCTGAAGTCTCCGAAAGCTCTTCGGTAACTACCTTCGCTTCTAAGCTCCGGCATCTCTTGAAGCCGGAAGTCCTCCTGAGATACTCCTTCCTGTTCGAGAACTTCTTTGATTATGTTTTCCGGCTTGTTGTCCTTCAGATCGGTTTTGTACCCTACCAGCGGGATTTCGTACTTTTCATCGTACCAGTCGTCTTCCAGAAGTTTGGAAAGCGCGCGGTTGAAAACCCATGACTGGTAGGCATGAATGAAAAGCTGCTGAAGTCCTTCAGGCAGTCTCTTGATCGCACCCTTGTAATCCTCCGGGTTCTTCGTCAGGTGGTAAAGAAGTGCTTTCTCGTACCGGTACTGTTTTGGGAACTTTTCGGCGGCGTCTTCTACCTGCCTTGTGTCCCAAAGCTCCTCTCTGACCTTCCGGATTGAAGAGTATTCTTGGTCGTAAGGTTTTGCGATATAAGTCCAGACAGCTTCTTCAAACTCTCCTTTCAGAATTAGCCGGCCGACCTGATGTGTTATAGGACGGGAGCTTCCGAAACGCTGCCGTCCAAAGTAATTCGGGAACTTACCGTCGAGATCCTCTACAATGCTCTCCGTTCTCCGCTTGATATCATCTTGCGGAAGGTTAAGATCTCTTATAGTTATTTCGAACCTGTTTGCCTCCAGGTTCCCTAGTCCTATGTATCCGTTTTTACCGACAACCTCGAGTTCGAACTCGTCGGTGAAGATCTGCCGAACGTCTTCCTCCGATACACCCTGAATTGAGATGTACTGTTCGGTTATAGCTCTCTTGTCCTTGTTGCCTGCGTAACCGATCCTGTCCTTCGAGATATGTAGCATGTTAGAAAGGGTATTGACCGCATCCATCGTAGTCATGTTCTGTTTGCGGAGCTGGACTATCAGGTGATCGCCGTCTTCGTCCAGCTCGTGGTTCGAAAGCTCTTGGACGACGAAGTCATCGACCTGTTCTTTAAGCTCTCCGCCAATACCCGGTTTTCCAGTGTAATACTCCCAGTCCATTTGTTCCATCATTCAGTTAATCAACTCCAGTTCTCCTGTAACAGTATCTATTTTTGCCTCCTCGGCAGGCCCAATTCCTACGGCCGTCAAAGTGTTCGGAGGCACTTCGGTCATTCCAGCGTCTCTCACGGCCGCGGCCGAAATATTGTTCTGTTTGGCCTTCCTTTCAAGGCTTTCAAGATCATCAGACTTCAAAGCAATCTTTTTCGCGCCTGCTGACTCCCATGCTTCGCTGATCGAGCTGTCAGTTCTCTTATAAGCCTTTAATGACGCATGACATGCCTGTGCTATCATTTTCCCAGTCGACATTTCAATATCCTCTCTCAGTACGATGGCTTGTTTGTAAGCAGTCATATATTGGAAGGTTTTGTAACTACGGCGTTTAAGTCTTGTATATAGACAACCCTGATCAAGTCTTAAGTACCTGTTGGTGACAACAAGATTCGCGGATTGATTGACTCCGGCAATCGCTGTCAAATACATGGGTTCACCCAGATTCGAACTGGGGATCTTCGCCTAGCCTGCCAACGATCAGGCTGCGATCCTCCGGATAGGTCGAAAACCTATCTCTCACATACCTGAAAATGGCTGTAAGGGCGACGTCATAACCAACTAGACCATGAACCCTACGATCATCAAAAATATTCCACGCAACACTTTAAAACCGACCCGGTTCAGAGCTGTTTGTTCAGTATAGGGTCATAAACTGAATCACCGCTCGAATAGTAAGGATAACGAAGCTTTCTAACCTTAGCGCCTTCAAGATGGTTTCTCGCTGTTTTCTCATCGATCTTGTAGTCTATAAGCTCCGGTTCTGTCGCATCACGTTCGACCAGATCGACGTCTAGAACCGATTCCTTCGGCTCAAATCGGTCTTCATGAACCAAGCCCTTCTCAACCAGACTTTCCTGGATGGAAGACATCTTGGTTAAGGTCATATCGATCTCGTTTACGATCTCGGATTTTTCCAAGCCGTTCCGTAGCTTTTCCAACACCTGTTTTTCCAGACCCGAAGGCTTCTTTCTCTCAGCTTTAACATCGCCTTCAACCCCGTCAACCAGGATTTCAACATCATCCGTTTCAAGATGGTAGAGAGGATAGTAGGCAATCGTGTAATCTCCGTCACGTTTCTGTCTGACCGTATCGATATCTTCCTGAGGCAGGTAACAGTCCACAGTGATTTTCTGCTCGTAGTCTTCAGCTGTCTGAGTTGTACCGCCGTGCTTCGAGTACCTCTGACGTACCTGTGTCATGACCGGATACTCGTTTCCTAGAACGAAACAGACTCCGGGCGGCAGAGATGTAATCATTGACTCGACCTCCGAAGTCACTCCTTCGAAAGACTTCGAGATTGCTTTAATGTCGTTAGGGTTCGATACACGTAGTATGAACTGCGTGTTACACTGTGATAAGACGTTTTTATCGATCCGGGCCGGTCGCTGAGACACAACTCCGATTCCAAGCCCGAACTTACGTCCCTCCGAGGCAATCTTACGTAAAATCTCGCTTGAAAGCGCCTTACCGAATCCCTGTTCAGGAGCGAAGTTATGAGCCTCCTCCATCAGCATGACAAACGGCGGAACCCTATCCCGCTTACGGAGATCGAAAAGTCTTTTCGCAAGCAAGTAAGCCGTCATCTCAGTTGCCTCAGGCTCAACAGCTTTCAAGTTGATTATAGTGGCTCTTCCCGGTTCAAGCAAGTCTTTGAGGTTCGTAGGAGTCTCGGAGAAAAGCCCGCTTTCCTCAATCTGTTCCATGGAGTTCAAGAGATTCCATTTAGCGGTCGAATCCTCCTGTGAGACCGCATCCATGATATCGTTTAATGTGTAGTCATCTCCTTTCTCTCTCAGCCGTTTCAAGGCGTTGTAGAGTACGCCCATCTGTGAGTTGGTTAGAGAATCCGGTATGACTTCGAGCAGCTCTTTTTTCTCCATGTTAACCGATGAGAAACGTAGAGGCATTGCCTCGCTGTTTACATCCGTGTTTGGGGAAAACTCTCTGACGTCGTATCCTTTTGCTCCTTCGCTTCGTTCAGGGTTCGGGATTTCAAGCGAAGAGTACTCGCCGTGAGGATCAAGTATAAGTATCGGAAACTCCTGTTCAAGCAGTTCCTCGGTTAGTACACCTGTTAAGTATGATTTACCTGCTCCTGTCTGTGCTAGGACCGCAAAGTGCTTGTAGAAATCGCTTTCATCCACGAAGATATCGATGTCAGGGTTGGTCTCTAGGTTTCCGATTCCCAGTCCTGCGTCCTCTAAACCAAGTGTTTCTGCGATCAGTTCCTGGTCGGCCTCGTATACTATAGAGTCTGGTTCGATGACCTGGCGCGGTGCTTTGGTCAGTCCTTTGTCTCTGTAGCCGATGATGTTGGCTTCTGCGAGGGTTTCCCCATCAGGTTTTTTGGTTACTTCTTCTACCTGTGCAAGTATCCAGCGTTCGTTGGATTTGACGGATACGAAGTCGAACTTTCCAACGTCTTCAACCGCTCTAAACTTGAATGCCGAGGTATCTACTTCTCCTTCTATGGTGCCTAACTGCATTCTATCTAGTAATTCATCAGGAAGCGTTCTTCTTAAGTCCACTGACACCGGGTTTAAAGAAACTCCACTACAACTCTGTTTTGTATGGAAGCATCGGAAAGTCTAAAGACCAGTTTAATTCTAGTGGCTCTATCAGTTCTAACCGCCGGATCATTCGCAGCAGCGCACAACGTGGTTACACCAGATGAACCTGTAAACGTTGGAATGGTAGAAGTCGAGACACGATGTGCCGGAGTCGACATTGGAGCCTGTATTGGGATCCAGCGCCAGACACATACTACATACAACTACGATAACTACACGGAGATCGAGGAAGGAACTCCTAACTACTACCGGAAGGTTGAATCCGAGTTAATGCTGAGAGCCACAAACACCTGTACGGAAGAGATGGACGGCATGGAATGGACTTCAGAGGTAAGCTACGAGAACAGAACCGCGGACGAATGGCTTGAAAACGAAAACATCCAGCTGCTTCCATGTGAGAAGACCTACTACCGAACTCTGAACGCAACCAGGTAAAGGCGGCTCGGGGTTAAAAATCTTCGTTGAGTAAACCGTTCATATAAGGTGTATTAATACTATGTCAGAACACGTTGAACGGACATTTGTCGCTCTGAAACCAGACGCAGTGAAAAGAGGGCTTGTAGGAAAGATCACAGCCCGTTTCGAGGAAGCAGGATTCAAGATCTGCGGAATGAAGATGGTTCAGGCAACAGACCAGCTACTTGAAAAACACTACAAAGAACACGTTGACAAGCCTTTCTACGATGGACTTGCCGAGTACATGAAGCAGGGACCGATTGTCGCAATCGTACTTGAAGGAGTTCACGCAGCAAAGAACCTTCGTAAGATCGTAGGAGAGACAGACGCAACAGAAGCACATCCTGCCACAGTCCGAGGACAGTTCGGACACATGAGCATGGAGCATGCGGATTCAGCCGGACGCCACTACAAGAACCTTGTACACGCATCCGAGCCGGAAGAAGCAGAACGCGAGATCGAGATCTGGTTCGACGAAGACGAGCTATACGATTACCAGACAGCTCAGGAAAACGAAGTACGTTAAAACTCACAGGGGCTTTAACCCCCCCCTTACCTCGTTTTCATTTATCTCCAACCATTTTCTAGTTAAAGTCTGAGATCAAAACGGTTTACATGGATTTCAACGATTACCAGAGTAAGACGGAAGAAACCGCAGTATACCCTGAAGACGAAGCCATCCATTATCTTGCGCTTGGATTAAACGGTGAGGCCGGGGAGGTAGCGGAAAGAGTCAAAAAATCGATAAGAGACGGCAACGACCTTGATCTGGAAAAGGAGCTTGGAGACGTTCTATGGTACCTGGCAAGACTGGCCGACGAGCTAGGTTTCGACCTAGACGATGTGGCAGAGACCAACCTCGATAAGTTATTCGATCGGAAGGAAAGAGGTAAAATACACGGAGACGGAGATAATAGATAATGAAACGGCTTTATCGATCGGAACACGATAAGATTCTCGGCGGAGTATGCGGAGGTATCGCAGAGTACTACGATCTCGATCCATCGCTTGTCAGAATCGTAACGGTTCTGATAGTTCTGGGAACCGGTGTGGGAATACTGCCTTACCTTATCGCCTGGCTGATAATTCCGAAGGAAAGCGAGGTCAGATAAAGAGCGAAGAATATCTGGGCGACGTCAGCACTCAAAGTAGAAAAACTCCCAGGGCATCATTCCCAAGGCGTTTTTTTGTCCCGCAGGGTTCATCACCCATCGCCCAGATGCTTCAAATATTTTCCATCATTCTTTCCAGATCCAGTTCGAAGCCTGCGACTTCATTTTCCAGACCCCAGTTTTCCACGACCTGATCATGTAACTCGCCGATGATACCTATCCTCTCACCTTTGACCAGTATGTCTCCTGCCCTACCCTGTCTGAAACAGCCCTTCTCAGCTGACTTTACCTCAAGCTCTAGACCTAGCTCTCTTTCCAGGACCTGTAAGACTGCTTTAACGTCTGTATAATCCGCCACCTCTCCAGCGTGGACGTACGCTAGTTTACGTCTGTTCGATACACCTGTATCTGAGTCATCGAGGACCGCTGTATCCGATGCTTCGAATATTTTCTGAGGATAGCTACGATGCCTGTTGCTCTCAAGAACCTGCATCATCGATGGCAGCATCCAGTTGCGGACAACAGAATAATCTTTCGTCAATGCGTTGTTCATCCGAGCGACTTTTTCCTTCTCGATGTTCATGTTCTCGAAGAGTTTCTCATCGCTTGAAAGCGCGAAACTGTGGGCTTCAAGAGCGCCAGTACCCTGAATGATCTCTCTTACAGTGTCAGTCAGTTTTTCGATGGCTTCTTGGCCTCCTATCTGATCGATTTCCGGCATCTCCGGTTCGATCTCCCTGTAACCGTGCGCGATTACAACGTCTTCTATCAGGTCATACTGATGCATCACATCGTTCCTGTAACATGGAACCTCTACTTCGATCACACCTTCACTCAGTTCGGCACCGTACTTCATCATCTCAAGTCGGTGTACGATCTCCTCGCCCGTAAGATCCAGACCCGAGATCTTCTTGAAGTACTCGACATCCAGCTCCCGGGACTCAGAACCCAGGTCTGGCATAATCTCGCCGTCGACTTCAACAGATTCAATGTCTCCGCCTCTCTCACTTAAAGCAGTAACTAGGATATTAAGCACTTTCCTGACAGCTTTCCTGTCTTTCCCGGTTACATCAACGAAGACGTCGGTTGTACTTGGCTGAACCTCTGTAAGCTGGTTGTTGATTATAGGCGGGAAGGAAAGAACTTTCTCATTCGCATCCACGATTATCGGATACTTTTCAGCGTCTTCAAGGATCCAAGAGTACTCTTTGCCTTTCTCGTGTACTTCAAGGATATCTTCCAGATGTAGCGGCTTATCGTGTTCCAGTGGAGTGAAATCGACGGATTCAGGCTCTACTGTTTTGTAAGTGAAAGGCGCTTGAAGCTCCGATAGATCGTGGAGACCGATCGCGATCTTATCACGTCTTCTGCCCATTGTTTCGTGTAGTTTTTCCTGTAGCTGGATCAGTCCGTTGATCTTTTTCTCTGTTAACTCGAGATCTCTGATGACCGCTCCACCAATGTACGGTCGGACATCTTCAACCGAGCTATCGACTTCTAGACTGATCTCGTGTTCTTTCGCTTCGTACTCCTCTTTCCCTGTGTATACTTCGAAAAAGCCTCTGTAAGCTCTTGCGAGACCTTCCACGCTCAAGAGATCGGGCCGGTTTGGATATACTTCCACGTCCCATTTAGGGCCTTCTAAATGGTTCCAGTGTGCGCCCAGGTTCGATGCTTTTTCCTTTAATTCGTTCTCGGACACTGATCGTCCGATTAACTGTTCAAACTCTCTTTTATCTATCTCTATGTGACTCATCTTCCTCTTGCCTCCAAGTGGTTGTCAAGAAAACCTGTTTTCATCATTTATTTTCCGGCCTCCATTTCGGTGTTTGCTCCAGTAGCTTGATGTCGTTCCTGTAAAGCTCTCTGATATCTTCCAGCTCCGCTGAACGCATCGCGATTCTTCCGATTCCAAGCCCCCAGGCCAGAACCGTTGCCTCGAAGCCTAACATTGGCTTGACTACCTCCGGTCGGAACATTCCTGCGCCCCCAAGACCTATCCATTCTTCCTCGGCCTCGTCGAATACCTGTACCTCTACCCCCATTTCAGTGTACGGATAGTAGGAAGGAATCAACCGGAACTCCTCGAAGCCCATACGTTCAAAGAACTCGGAGATGTAGGCTTTCAGATTCCGGAAGTTCAGATCCTCGCCTACCACGATACCATCGGTCTGGTAGAACTCGGCTAAATGGTGCCTGTCAACTGTTTCGTTCCTGAAGACTCTTGAAAGATCGAAGTACTTTGCCGGTAGGTCCTCTTTTTCCAGCTCGTTCAGTTTTCTCGCCGAAACCGCGGTTGTATGCGTTCTTAGTACGTTTTTTTCTGCTTCTTCCATCGACCAGTCGTATCCCCAGCCGGTGCTTCCTGTTGTCCAGCCGTTTTCGTGCGTATTTTTCACGTTCTCGACGCTGGCTCCGTAACCGGATAGATCCGAACTCTCCGGTGTTTCCATGAAGAAAGTATCCTGCATCTCACGGGCCGGGTGATCCTGCGGAGTGTAGAGAGCATCGAAACACAGGAAGCTAGGTACTACGAACTCTCCTGTCATCTCCTTGAAACCCATCTCGAGCCAGGTCTGACGTGCCTGGTCCATTATGTGTTTGTAAAAATGTCTTTTACCTGTCCGCGGAGTTTTTACATCTGCCTCGACGTCGAATTCCTGTTCTATATCATCAAGATCGAGTTCCTCGAGTTTTTCGGTTGGAATCAGCTTTTTCTCAACCAGAATATTGGTTTCGATCAATCCTCTGTCCTCCAGTTCTTCATCGAAGTTCTCGGAGTTAAGCTTTCTGCTCGCACCGTCCTCTGCGTTTTCTCCGTCTTCAGTCAGGTATACTTCGCCTTCCCGTATGTCGATCCAGTTTTTCTGTTTTCCTTTGCCTATTGCGAGGTCCGGGTTCTCGATATCGGCTATAGCTACCGGCTGGTTTTCCCTGAGTTTTTCAACCAGTCTGTACTCAGGTGAGCCGTTTTCCGCTACGTTTTTCCCTGACTCGGTTATTTTCTGTACTATCTCCTCTTCTTCCTCGAGTTCGATCAATTCTTTTTCTTCAAGTTCGAGGATGGCTCTGTTAACCATTGACTGATCGAAGCCCAGCTCCTCCAGCTCTGATACTGTTATTGGACCCGACTTCAGCTCTTCAATTACCTGTTTTGCTTGAGCGGATAGTTTCACATCCATTGGTTCATCAGCACAGATTTATTACTTTCAACGCATCCAGAACGATAGACCTATAACCGAGACAAAGCCTGCGAAGAAAACCGTTACGTCCCCCATTTCGAGTGCTGCCCCGGTTACAACCATGGCAATCCCTGTGAAAAACAGTTTTGTCAGATCCTCCCATGTATCACGGTCAAAATGTCTTCTGTAGACTGCTGCGGACATCATAGTCCCAAGTATACCTGCTACGATGAAACCGCCCATCTCGAAGGCAGCATGCGGAACGTAAGCCAGCGGAGTCGGCACCATTCCATCACCGGTTAAAACCTCTAAATCCGAAAGCTCGCTGGTTAAAACACCCAGGAAAACCCCGAGTACTGACGCATTCCAGGAAAGTATGAATGCTCCTGCCGATCCTATAAGCGCTGAAACCGCAAATATGAAGCTGAAAACAGTCATATTATTTACAAGTATAGATACAAAGCTCGGGCCGCCCGTAGCATACCCTGTGACTCCAAACTCAACCAGTCTAAGCTCGAAGACCGATACCTGCATCCCGAACAGCGATGGATCGATCAAGGACGCAGCATAGAAACCTATTACCTGTCCTGCGAACAAAGCGCTGTAAATCATTATCTCCGGGCTGTGAGCCTCTTTTTCCCGTTCGTCTTTGAGGAAGACATCTACAAGAGGGAAGACCATCGGGATTGCGGCAAACATTACCGCTGCGAACGCCGATTTACCGGGGAAAAGAACCTGGGCTAGTTTTATACCTACCAGAGCTGACACTAATCCAAGAGAAAACAGTAGAGGATAATTCTTTTGTTTTTCCTCTCTCAGGATCAACTCCGGTAGCATAAAGATATTTCAGCCGTCGGTGGTTTAAACCGTTTTTGAGCTATTTTCCAGGCTCTAGATCGATCTTTTTATCCCACATTTCTTGGGCTAGATCCCCATCGTACATCATCTGCTGAACCAGCTCATCGGCATTTTCCTTCCGTTCCTGGTGTGCGCCGATGAACTCCTGTAGCTCTTCGATCAGAATCTCCTTTATCTCGCCTGTCAGCATCTCCCCGGAAGAGTACTCTCTTGCGATCTTCTCCAACTGTTCATCATCTTCTAACAGCAGGTTGTGAAGCCACTGATAGGATACATCTACCGATAAGTCCGCACCCTTTTCTCTGTGTTCTTCAAGCGTGGTTCCGCCGCCTGAGAAAGCATTCTGCTTTACCTTTTTCTCGATCTCTTCCGGCGAGTCATCGAGCATGATAGCTGTTTTAGGCTTCGATGAACTCATCTTCCCGTCAGGACCTGTAAGGGCCGGTATGAACTTTGAGTGGATCGCAGCGGTCTTGTAGTAACCTAGTTTCTCTGCGATATCTCTCTGTATTCTCCAGTACGGATCCTGATCGATAGCTGCCGGTATCAAACATCTCTTGTTCTCGAAAAAGGTCGGCATACACTGGATGGCCGGCCAGAAGTTCATTCCTATGTTTGTAGATCCTTCAAAGCCGAATACGGCGCTTGCCGTCGAGTTGTTGATCTTGCCTGCGACCTTGACAACTCCATCGTACATGTTACCCATGTATTCGCGGTTCCGGAAGATGAAGGTCTTGTCCGGATCGAAGCCGACCGCTGCGATCTCTCTGATGTTTTGTTTTGCGTTTTTATCGATCTCTTCGAAGCTCATGTCCCTGTCCCAGTGTTTCTCATCGTCGGTTACCTGGATGTAGACGTTGACATCGAAGGCTTTCTGCAGCCACTTGGTGAAGTAAAAGGATATTACGTGGCCGATATGCATCTTTCCGCTGGGTCCGATACCGGTGTATAGGAAAAAGTCCTCTCCTTCCTCATAATCTTCCAGTATCTTATCCATGTCTCTGTGGGAGTATATGAAGTCTCTGCGGAGGTAGAGGTGATCTTCTCCCGCTGCCTCAATTATTTTTTCTCTGATCTCATCGTCGATTCTTTCCGTTCCGAATTTCTCGATCAGCTCGTTGTAGTTAACGTTTCCCTCTACATCCCACGGAGTTACTTCATACTCTTCTTTGTCAGTCATGGAAACCAGTTCCTCACTTATTCTTGAATAAGCTCCGGTCAATCCTGTAGCTCCGAGGCTTTACCGAGTTTCCGGGCCTTGTGACCAAGTATCAGCTCGTAGCCGTTGGTTGACATCAAGACAGGGTAGAAACCTTCCGTCGAGGTCAGCTGGGTCGTACCGTGTTCTGCGAAAACCTCTCCAGGCTCAACTTTCTCGAAGTTCGTTGCCTTAAACTCCCAGTCGCCGCCGCTTACGGTCTCGTACTTTTCAACGATCAGAGGATCCGTCTTCTCGTAGTCAGCATCGATTATGCCTTCAGCCGCCAGAAAGTTGATCAAGACTTCGTAAGCCTGTTTTTCAGCAGTTTCCGTTCCCTGCGGTCCGACTTCCACGACCGATCCAGATATAACACTGTTGAGAGATCCTGATCCTTCCGGAAAATAACATGCTTTCTTCATTCCTGCCGAGGAGACTACATCAAGCGTCCGGTCATCCATCCCTCCGAAAGCCGCATACGGAGTTGGCTGGGAGCGAGTGGAGTGAATATCTAAGATCTTCAAGCCTTCCAGCTCATCTACTATCTTTGCTGCAAGTCTTTCCTCATGTTTTTCACTTTCCGGATCCCCTGGGAAGCTGCGGTTTAGGTCCGCTTCAAGAAATCTCTTGTTCTGTTCAAGCGCTTTTTCGTTTGCGATGAGGAACTTGATCGGTTTCTGGACCTCGTACTCGCTGTCCAGGAATTTTTCTATCGCTTTCTTTCCACAGGGTTCATCCCCGTGTATGGAGCCTACTACAGCCAGCTCCGGGTCTCCTACTCCTACTTTTCTTGTCTTCATTAATACCAATGAATTTGAGGTAAGGAGTTTTTAATCCTTCAAGAGTTGTTCTCTGAGAAGTTCAAGAGCTTCCTCGTAATGGGTTAAAGCCTCTTTCTTATCGAGTTTTGAGTGATAGATATCCAGTACATCACCGTAGCTGCTGGCCAGAAGATCGGTTTTCTCAATAAACCTGTTCTGTGAGAATACAATGGCTTTCTCTACGATCTCTGGATCTTCTATAACCTGCTGTGAGCCTCTGCCGAGCGAATCAACGACCTTGATCGATTCTGCGGACTCGAGCAGGTCTGAGTACTCTGCCTCGAACCTGCGGTAGCCATAGCAGTGGTAAGGCGATTCCTGGCTGACCTCCTCCGAACCTGCGAAAACAACCAGCGTCGATTCCAGATCAATCTCCTCGAGCAGGTGAACTAACAGGCTTACCGAGAACCCGTTGTCGATGAAACCGCCCCAGAGACTGTCGTAATGAGTCATAACGACCTGACTTGGATCATCGGTGTTTCCAACCAGGATATTCCGGCTCTTTCCCGAGCGCCACTGAACTTCCAGCTCTCCGGAGACCTCTTCGGCCTCAAGTACCTCGCTGACATCACTTGGTGCGATGGCAACAACCGGCGCCTCATAGAAGGTTGTGACAGATATGCCGTCTGCGTGAGGGTTGAAGCTGATCGCCGGCGAGCTTACCTCTCCTTGTCCGTTGTGAACCGAGTTAACCAGGTTTTTCGAGTTGATCTCTCCGGATTTGAACCCTCCGGGAAGACACTCGATTTTCTCACCGTCCACATGTAGCTCCGAGTTTTTGAACTCCGGATAGACCACATCGTACTCTTGGACCACCAGTTCCTCGGAGATATTCTCTTTGATCAATTCTGCGGCTTTTCTCTCGGTTCCTCCTCTCCTGGGCGCCAGATCCGCCAGCTTGGAAGCTGTCTCAACCACTTTATCTTTCATTTTCCGTATACCTCATGGACCACGTTTCTCATCGTTCCCTCAAATGAGTTTTCGCCAAGTTCATAAGGATCGAGTTTGTGTTTTACAACCACAGAGGGCTGGGCGTTCAAAACCATCGCTTCCGTGCCTATGCTTGAAGACGAGCCGTAACGAGTTTGATTGAGTTCCTCGATCGCCGTTGCCGGAACCTCTTCACTGTACTTGCCGTCTGCTGAGGCATCGATGAACGGGAACTTCAGTCCCTGATCTTCGAACCTAGCGACAAACTCATCGGTAGCCGAGGTCTTGAACTTCTCGTTTTCCAGACCTTTCAGCATGTATCCGACGTCCGGATGAGCCGCGATAGGGAAGACAAGTTTCTCATAGCTCTCCTGTGGCGGCAAGATTGCCTGATCAGATAATTCTTCCGGATCAAGCTCTAGAGGACGACTGTCATCGAAGGAGCTGTAAGTATCGGTTTCCGGTTCGTGTCCCAGACCGATTAGCTTACCGTCATCGTACTCAAAGCCCACGAACTCCGGTCTTTGACCCTCATCTATCATCTCGGAAAGCATTCTCTGCTGTAAAGTTGTGAAGTCTCCTCTAGAGTTTACGATGCCGTTTGATCTCGAGTCATGTAAGTCTCTAAGGTTCTCAATTTCCGGATCCATCCCGAACAGTTCCTCGACGGTTTGAGATTCCTTAACGCGGGTTTGATGAGAGCCGATGCCGTATCCATCGTTTATATCCGCAAGCGTTGTTCCATGTGTTCCTGTCGGCGTGATAGCTGCTGGGAGAGCGTAGCCTCTTTTCTCCGCGTTCCGGCCGTACATCTTATCTGTCAGAGGCACGCCTAAAACTTCGAATGAGTCGATTTCCCCGGCTTCAGTTAACGCAGATCCAACGCTGTTGCCTACAGCCGTTAGTCCGATCTGCTCTACCGTGTCCGTCGGCAGCTGTCTCGGTATTAGGAACGTCATGTCCTCGTCCTGTGTTATACCGGATTCTTCCATGCCGCAACTAAGCCAGTCGGCATCGACGTCGCTCAGACCCAGACTGTCGAAGTATTCGTCTATCATCTGCTCCTTTTGCTGTCTCGAGGATTCTTTTCGCTGCTCGAGTAGCTCGTCGACTCCCTCCATCATCTTCTGTTCACCGGTTTTCCATGGCATAGCGTTGTCGTGGTAGTTATGTTAGTCTTGATAGCAATCACCTGTTCGAAGAAGTTCGCGTAAAATTACGAACCCTTAGAACCAGTAAAAGTAGCTCCAGCTAAGGCTAAAGTCAAATGCGGCCTTTGAAACAAGGTTCTGGAGCATAGAATAATAATGCGGCGAGGGCGTTAAAAACTTATCGCCGCCTACCTCAGGGCTTCTACAGCCGCTAGCTTCTCCCCGCTCATGAAACGGACGAATGCTCCGCCGGCAATCGAGACGTGGGAAAATTCTTCAAGGTCGTGATCGAACCTCTGGACGAGAGAAGATGTGTGTCCGCCGCCAAGAACCGTAAACCCTTTGTTTTCCGCTATCGCTTCGACCACGGTTTTTGTACCGGAAGGATGGTCTTCGAATGCGCCCATTGGCCCTTTCATCAGCACAGAGTTCGATTCACGTATTTTTTCCGCAAATTTTTCCTCTGTTTTCTCACCGATATCCCAGATCATCGCGTCCTCAGGTACCTCTCCTACTTCCTGATTTCCGTCAGCCGTCCTAACATCTTCCGGGAGAACGAATTTCTCTCCGTGTTCGTCTAGAAGCGTCTCTAGCTCGTCTTTTGAGCCATCTAAGCCCTGTTGTTCAAGCCACTGTTTTTTCTCACCCAACGAGTTTCCTTCTATCACCAGGGCTAGTTCGCCGGGAACGCCCCCCAGGAGAACTTTTTGAACGTCTTCTATCATTTTCTCAAGCATGCCGATAATATCAGAGGGTTTTTCTCCTCCAAGTACGAGCGTCGGAGAATCTAGCTCGTCACGTATTTTCCGGCAGCTTTCCAGTTCGCGTTCCATAACCAGGCCGGCATAGTCATCGAGATGAGAGTTGAACCCGACAAGCGAGGCGTGGGAACGGTGTGCGGCGGAAAACGCATCGTTTACGTAGATATCGAAGTATTTTTCCGCGTTTTTCACGAAGTAATCGTTGGCGTGTCGTTCGGCCGGAAGGTTCTGTAGCTCTTCGGAAAGCAACCGGATGTTTTCAAGCAGTTTGACGTCCCCTTCCTGCATTGATGCGACTGCTTCGCCCAGTTCGGAGCCGAAAAAGCTTTTTACAAGCTCCACGTCTCTACCGAGTTCGTCTGAAAGTATTTTTGCGTGATCTTCGAGCGAAAGAAAGTCCGAACGCGATGGCCGGCCTTGGTGTGCGATGATAAGTGTTTTCCCTCCTTTCTGGCTTATTTCTTCGATGGTTTCGAGGTATCTTTCGAACCTGACTGTTTTCTGAGGTTCTCCATCTTCTATGGGAAGGTTTAGATCTGTTCTGAGAAGTATGTTTTTCGATTCCAGTTCGGTGTCGGAAAGACCGCGCATAATGTTACGATGTATTACGGTAGAATTTGAAGGCACGGGTTGAGCTTTTAAGATTCGAGCCGAGGCACTTATTGTATGAATTCAGAACTGAGGCAGCTTATCAAGAGAAGAGGTTTTTACTTCCTTTCACAGGAAAGTTACGGAGGATCGGCCGGTTTCTACACTTACGGGCCGGAAGGAGCCTCGCTCAAGGCGAACATCGAAGACGCCTGGAGAAGACAGTTCAAACAGAAGGAAAGCAACATGGAGATCGATTCCCCGACGATCATGAAGGAAGCAGTCTTCGATGCCTCAGGACACACAGAAACCTTCGACGACATGATAATAGAGTGTGGAAAGTGCGGCGAACAGCACCGAGCCGATCACCTAGTCGAGGACAACACAGAGATCGATGAGGCAGAAGCATTTGCTGCCGAAAAGATCGAAGAGATAATTGAAGACGAAAACATCCAGTGTCCGAGCTGTGGAGCCTCGCTTTCAGGTATTAAGGTCAATGACTTTAACCTGATGTTCGAGACCAGTATCGGCCCTGGAGACGCGGAAAGAGGTTTTCTGCGCCCGGAGACCGCTCAGGGAATCTTCGTGGAGTTCCCAAGATTGAAGGAGTACGCGCGCAACGACTTCCCGTTCGGCGTGGTTCAGATCGGCCGTTCATACAGAAACGAGATCTCACCACGTGGCGGTTTAAGCAGGGTAAGAGAGTTTACACAGGCAGAGTTAGAGAACTTCATTCTACCAGGACAGGATCCCGACATATCGGACGTTGAAGACGTAGAGCTAAGGCTTTACTCACGGAAGCTACAGGACGAAGGAGCAGAACCCGCCGAGATGACGGTAAAAGAGTCGCTGGAAAAAGACGTGGTCGCCAGCGAGTGGGTTGCCTATTATCTAGGTGTCGCACAGAGATGGTACGAGCGTATCGGCGTTGATCCCGAGCGTTTAAGGTTCAGACAACATCAGGAAGATGAGCTATCCCATTATGCGAGCGATTGTTGGGACGCCGAGACCGATGTAGGTCATGAGGAAAAAGACTGGCTCGAAATAACAGGCTTCGCTTTCAGAGGCTGTCATGACGTAAAACAACACCATAACCACAGTAATGAAGACTACAGAGTTTTCAGAGAGTACGATGAGCCTAAAGAGATCGAAGTCAAAGACATCAGCCCTGATATGAGCTACTTCGGTCCGGAGTTCGGAGATCAGGCCGGAAAAGTGATAGAGAAACTCGAAGAGCTGGTTGAAGACAGTCCAGAAGTCTTCGAGCAAGAAACTATAGAGATCGAGGTCAGCGGGGAAGAAATCGAGGTTCCAAGCGAGAAGGCGGGTTTCAGCCAGAGAACTGAGGAAAAGGACGGCGAGAAAGTCTTCCCTCAGGTGGTAGAACCTTCCTTCGGTGTCGATAGAATCTTTTACTCGATCCTCGTCCATAGTTTCGAGCAGGACGAAGTTGATGGAGAGGAAAGAAACGTCTTGAGGCTCGAAAGAGAGGTTGCTCCCGTAGAGGTCGCAGTGATGCCTTTGATGGATAAAGACGGACTAGGTGAGAAAGCTGAGGAGATAAGAGATGAGCTACAGGAGGCCGGTTTCAGAGTTGATTACGATGATTCAGGTTCGATCGGCCGACGTTACCGTCGTCAAGACGAGGTTGGAACTCCTTACTGTGTCACAGTTGATTATGAGACCCTTGAGGACGAGGATGTAACCTTACGGGATCGGGATTCAACGGAACAACAGCGTGTGGAGATCGGTTCGCTGGCAGAAAAACTTGGAGAATAAAAAATATAAAGAAAAAAAAGGGAGAAGAGGTTTTTAGAGCAAGCTAAGCTCTAGTAGAACCGTTCCGAACTCTCCTGAAGCTACCAGTCCGCCGAACAGTAGTAGTCCGCCGAGAAGACCGATGTTTTTCAGGAAGTGAACCATCTGGTTCTGTTTTTCCTCGCCTTCCATACTCCAGAAGTCATGGAATAGAACCGTGGTCGCTGCTACGAATACGGTTAGCGCACCCCAGCTAACTGCCGGAGCTGCTCCTGTGACCATTCCAAGTCCTGCGAAGAGCAATAGTCCCCCCGCAAGATAGTTGAGTGCTTCTGGTGCCGGCAGGCCTTTGGATTCAATCCATCCTGCCATCTGCTGTGAACTCATGAAGTGGTTGATGCCTGTGAATGCGAAATATCCTCCCATCAAGGCTCTTCCTGCCATGAGCAGTAGTTGTTCGTAAGCCATGTTATCTAGTATATACTTCTTATTCGGCTGTTTTGAATCTACCGCGAGCTAGAAAACCGTTTCTTTGAGAAGAGTACAGTCGAGAACACTCAGTTTGATAAAGAACGTGAGCCAGTGGCTGTTTATGGCCAACTGTTCGAAATGCGGCAAACAGGAGATGACGTTTAAGTGCCGCTACTGCGAACAGAAGTTCTGTACAGAACACAGGCTACCGGAGAACCATGACTGCGAGGGTCTTAACGAAGCTAAGACTAAGAGCGGGTCGGAGGACAAATGGTTCGTGGAAAAAGACACAACCACGCGTTCATCGAGACCTAGAAAGCCTTCAATAGCTAAAGACCTCAAGAGAACTATCACAAACAACGCCACGATGGCTATAATCGCATTTACAGTAGTATCATTTTTCCTACAGCTGATACCTGGCTACACACAGTTTTTGAATCTTTCACCGGCTTTAACCCAGTCCGCTGTGGAAGCGACAAACCAGGCGGCGATACAGGCAGGTTACAGCCCGGTTCTGGACAGCACAGTTCTTGGAAAACCTTGGAGCATGTTCACCGTCATGATAACACACAACGGGATGTTCCATATTTTCGCGAACATGGTAACATTTTACTTTTTCGGCACCGTCCTAGAGAGAAAGATCGGAAGTACGGACCTAACAAAGTTTTACATCGTTTCCGGATTCATAGCGAGCATAGGATACATTGTTTTCAGAAACCTAATGTTTTACGCTCACGGCCCTCTCATGAATAGTTTTCCAACTCTGAGTCCGGCCGTTGGAGCTTCAGGCGCAGTTGTAGCGGTTTTCGCAGCGGTCGCGGTTCTCTATCCTGATGCCGAAGTTTTACTGTACTTTTTCATACCGATGAAGATCAAGAACGCGCTGTATATCTTTACCGGATTCGAGGCATTGAATCTTACAACCAATCTGATGGGTATGCCGCTGCCTGTAATCGGGAATTTTGCTTCCTCGGCGCACCTGACAGGGCTACTCTGTGGAGTATACTTCGGCAGAAAGCTCCGAGACAAGTATAGGTCGAAACCCGGCGTTTTAGAACTGTTTGGCTGATAGATATATCAACGCTGAAACACCTATAACAGTTTATGGGGTTCGAGGGAGAGACTGTCGTAATTTCAAATGGACAAGAAGTCTACATCTGGCGTCCTGAGAGATCACAGTCCAACTACAGGGCGACTGAGAGAGCCAAATCATTCATAGAACCGGTTTCCCAGGAAAACTCTTTCAGACTAACAGTAGATGAGTACGCCTCCCGCCAGGAAAACAGGATATGGGTGGATCCCAGAGGTCTTAGCCAGAAAGTTGAGGAAGGATGCGTTGCCAGACTCAGAAACAAGATACCTGCAATCCTACATTCAAGCTGCGGAAGCATAGAGACCGTTCTAGAGTTCAAGTACCGCTTAACCCGGCCCGGAACCGTCAACGCAATTGTATGTAGTAAAAACTACTGTGAGAATCGGAAATCACTGGTAGACGAGACCGTGAAGGTAGATTACATCGGAGAACTGATCGAAAAACAAGTAGATGCGAAGAAAAACCCTCTAAAGCCGTAAAGCTTTTTAAAACCGGCTGATAAGAACACCTATGTCGATTGACGACCCTACAATGTTTAACTTCGCAGGAGGGCAGAATGTAATCTCTGCATACGTAGATAACTCACAGCCACAGGAAGATTACACCGCGCCTACGTTGAGATTAAATGAAGCTACTTGCCAATATGACGCAGACATGTATGGTGTAGGGACCGTTATGGAGGATCGGGATCCTGGTTTCAATATCAACGTCGAGACTCATGAAAAGATCTCAAGTGCTGGAATCGGAAAGTTCAGAGCCATAATGGAAAGCGATCTGGATTCACACCGCAGTTACGAGGGAGATACCGTTCACGTCAGAGTTTTACCAGATAACTTCCATGACACCGATTTTAGCGGTATGAAAAACATTGAGGAAAACGATGATTTCGACATAGACTTACGTTAGAGACTAGTGTGTTCGACCTCGTAGTAAGTAACGCCTTCCTCGGAGTCGACTACTCCCCAAAGCATTGATGCGCGGATGTTCTGGGCGAGACGGACTGCTCGGGACATTTCCTGGAAGCTCATCGTATGGTTCTCAGGTACGGCATGTACCACGTACTTGGTGTGCTGGCTCTGCTGTTTTTTCCCGCCAGTGTAGGGATTGACTCCGCGTTCGTAGACCCGGAAATGCGAGCCGAACTTGAAACCGCTTTTCACGATCAGTCCCCGCTCCCGTAGATCACTGTAGACCGGATACTTGTAACCGAACTCTTCGTCAATCGCCTCGAACTCATCGTAAAGCTCATCTCTAGACAGTTCATCGCCGTTTTTCTCTATTACAATTTCCTCGCGGTCAACCAAGTGCATTGCCTCACTTGGAGAAAGATGTAGATCCCCGTTCTCCAGAAACTTACCGTAGTAATAGTCTTCATGGATTTGTTCGGCCTGATCCTCGTCGAATACCTTGACTCCTGAGCTGTAGAGTTTTCCTTCGAACATATTCTTCAGTTCAACACCAGAACCTTATTTAGCTGCGGATCCGGCAACCGCACCGGTCCAAAACAGAAAGCCTCAGAAATCTCCGAGACCGCTCTGATCTACCTCTTTGATTATCTTATCGGCCGTACTCCAGGACCGACGGGTTTCAGGCGGCAGCTCTCCGTTCTCCTCCAAAAAGTCTTTCAAAAACTCTCTGGTAGGCTTATCATGCGGATAACCGGATTTAAAGTCGTATCCATACTTTTTGTGTAGCTCCTCGATGTGAGTTTCCCTAGCAGACTTAGCGATAATCGATGCCGCGGAAACAATCGGGTACTCATCGTCCGCACCGTGTTCAGCCACGAACTCCCGGCTTCCATACTTTTCCGGCAGCTCTGCTTTCAGCTTGTTGACAAAACGCTCAGCGTTCGGCTCCGGCAGATCCAAAACCACTTTATCAGCATCAGACTGTTTGATAACCTCTATAAATCCCTTGATCTCGATTTCGTTGAGAGTCATGACTTCTCGAAGCTCATCGATCTGATCGGCTGTGATCTCCTTCAGGAACGGCTCGCCGAACTCACGTAGCTCATCCGCCAGTCTCTCACGTTTTTTATCGCTAAGCTTCTTCGAGTCCTTTACTCCGAGATTTTCCAACTCTTCTAGCTTCGACTGGTCGATTTTAAACCCTCCTATGAACATCGAGCCGATTACCGGTCCTCGTCCTGCTTCATCAATTCCTAGAATAGTCGGCATCAGTAAGCAAAAAATCCGAGTCCAGTGTTTAAAAGATTCCACTACTGGTACTGTTCATAGACGGAAGCGGGGTGGAGCAGCCAGGAGTGCTCGTCGGGCTCATAACCCGGAGGTCCGTGGTTCAAATCCATGCCCCGCTATTCACTTAACCTTCCGCTTGTTCTCGACCACATCAAGGAGCCTGCTAAATGAAGAGAGTTCGGAAACTGTAAGATAAAAGGAATCATCGCAGTTAGGTCCGGTAATATGGGCGCAAATACCAAGATCAGCCAAGAGAGCTTTTATTTCCCCAAGCGCAGATCGATTCATCAATTTAATTCGCAGTCTGTCGTTAGACTCATCGTGATAGCCTTCATCTCTTATGAAAGCCCTAATCCACTGAAACTTCACCTCTTTCGAAGCTTTAAACAGCTCCTCAGGCAACTCAAAAGATTTAGAGCCAAAAGTACCGAATCGATCCTCAAGTTCCTTAACAACCCTGAGAGACCTCACCATAATTCTATCTTGATATACCGAACCCTTTACACCAAATTTCGAGTTTAAATCCTCTCTAAACTCTCTAATATTGCGATCATCATAATTTGTGTATACAACCTCTGCTCTTCTGTTCCTGTCCGGCTCAGACGACTCATATTTTGAGATATTACCATCTCCGCAAATTCTAGCATGTATTCTAGCTAAACTTGAGTCCATACCTTAATTAACCCAATTTTTTAACTTAAAATCTTATTTGATTGAGAAAACACGTTTTTCCAATAGGCTCTCTTGTCGTATGAACTCTCCTTTTTGAGAAGTAAGGAACACAGCACAGATTTCTGTTTGAAGCCGAAGAAGTTAACATGTCTTGTGATAGCGCTGTCTCATCTGATTTTCGGCTTGGCTGTCGGAAAAATCCTGGATCTCCGGATCGGAACCGTGATGATCTTCTCAGTTTTGCCGGATATAGATCGCATTTTCACTTTTGCCTACCCGATAGTCCGGAACGGCTTCACTCACTCGGTTCTGGTTGGACTTGGGCTTGGAGTTATCGCCTATGTTATTTCGGAGCGGAGTTCAACGGCCAAAAGTGCTTTGACAGGTCATTTATCTCATCTTAGTCTGGACTTACTGTGTTTCAGAGGCATAGCTGTACTTTATCCAGCAACAGGGTTTTATTCAGTCGGCGTTTTCTCTGAAACATCCTTCTTAGGTAATTTAAGTGTTCTTTCAGTTTCTTTGATACTGATTGTCTTTGAAAGCTACACAGAGGTTTTAGATTGGATTAAAAAGTTCTCGTGAACAGTCCTGACCGGTTCGGAAAAGTTCAGTAACTTAAATAAAGGCGGAGTTTCCACCGATTAATGTAGTGGGAGAGGGAGAGATAATGAGGTATAGACAGTGCAAAAAGAAAAAGTCGGCAACGTATTAATCAATGTAATGCAGGATCTCTCCAGGATCTCTACGAACGATTATGCTAGGATTAGACTTAACTCTAATCTCTGTGAACCTCAAACCTTCCAGACGCTTTTCGAGTACTTTTCACGCGGAACAATTCTAGAACACGTACACCTGGATGTCGAATCGATGGAATCCCAGTTAAACTGTAGCTGCGGAAACCAGCAGGTTGTCAAGGAAGATCACCCCGGATACATGAACTGTCCTGAATGCGGTCGTTTCGCAGAGGTCAAAGACGATTCCTACCAGATGGTGAAGCCTGATCCGGAGATAGTCGGTCAAAGAAACAGCATCCGTTTCTAGCCAATGTTCGTACTTAAAATCCTTTCGTATCATTAACTGTAATACAGCGGGCCGGTAGCTCAGTCTGGCAGAGCGCTTGGCTCTTAACTGGTTATGCTCGGTTAACACGCAATAACCCATTCTTCGAATGGCTTTCAGTTAACCAAGCACAGTAGAGTTACCAAGTGGTCGCGGGTTCAAATCCCGTCTGGCCCATTCAATGGAACCTGTCACCATCGCGGTTATCGTGCTTCTTATAGCAGGAGTAGTTGGAAGCATAGTGCCGATGGCTCCAGGCGCCCTGTTCTCGATAATCGGAGTTTTACTCTACATGTATGAATCAAAGGAAGTAAGTTTGCTTTTCAGTGTTTTCGGTCTTTTAACAGGCTTGTTTGCTCTTTTAACCGACTGGTTTGCCGGTTCGATCGCTGCGAAAGCAGGAGGTGCTTCGAACACAACCAGTTTAATGGCAGGGATCGCAGGCGTTTTCGGCTTTATCTTCCTTGGAGGCCCTATAGGCCTAGCTATAGCGGTAGCAGCCACAGTTTTTCTCAGAGAGTATCTTATCCACGGCGATTCCAATAGAAGTTTGAAGGCCAGTGCTTACTCGACTTTAGGAGTTCTAGGATCGGCTTTAATCCAAGCAATGCTTACAGCTTCGATTCTGGTTGCTTTTTTACTTACAATACTGATTTAGATGGAGAAAAACGGACAGCTTTCAATGTATTTTTTATCCAATTTTTCGGTAATACGATAGAGTTTACTAACAAAACTAGTATATCTAGGAAACAAAGACGAGTATATGAGCATAATCGGATCTATTCTAAACCCGTATGAACTCGAACTCGATGGCGTTTACACTGCCGATGAGGAGTTTTTAAACAAGTTCCATGACGGACTAACCGAGTTCGCCGAGGAAAACTCTTACCAGCTGGAAAATGAGGTCTACGGCGACACCATAAGATGGAACCTGGAGAAAACAAAGTTACATTACGGCCTGTCCCCTGAAATAGCAGGAAACCGGCTTTCAGCCAGTCTCGACATCGATGAAATGTATGACAGCATTAAATTTGAGAACGAAAGCTTTAGAGCAAGTTTCAATCATATGAGTTCGAAAAGATTTCCTTCTTCCGACATGAAAGAGCTGAAAAGAAGTATTAGAGACCAGTTATAGACTTCGGGAAGTTTTTGACCCTTGTTTCATACTCTCCTCCTTCACCGGCCGCGTTAAACCCATATTCCCGTGATAGATCTATCAGCTCCTCTACGTTTTCTTCATCGATTACAGTTCCAATCCAGTTTTCCTCAAGTCCGCGGGCCGCGACATGGGTTATCTGTACTCCGAAGCCCTCTCTTACAAGCCAACGCATGTAGTTTTCCTGATTTTCCTGCCAGAGCGGAGCAAATACCTTTAATCCGAGACGTTCAGCGACTTTCTCAACCCGATCACGCTGGTAAGTTGAAGCTATCGCACCTGCGATCACGCCTTCCACGTCGTACTGTTCTATAGCTTTTCCAAGAGCTTTTTCGAGATCCTGTAGTTCTTTTTCCTTTTCCCCATCGGTTTGCTGAACAAGGAGCGGCGAACCAGTTATCTCCGACTGTCTTTCCATTTCTTCGGAGGTTTTACGGGCGTCAAACATGTAGCTTTCCTTGTTACCGCTTGAAAGATTTACAAGACAGCTAATCTCATTATTTCGTCTGGCTGCCCTGTAAAGCGCTGCGTTCGAATCCTTTCCACCGGAGGTCAGCGCGGCAAGCCGATTGTTTTCCTTCGAACGAAAGCTGTTGAGATATCCCTGTTTGTGATCGAATCCTTTGTTTTTAGCGAGCCGGGAGATTGCCTTGTCAAAATTGCTGCCGTACTGGGCCGCAGTCTTGCCTCGCCATGCGACCTCTTCCGGCACACCGAGTTTTTCAGCTGCCAGCCTAACAACGTATTTCCTGTACTCGTCTTTTACCTTAAACCCCTCTGGAAGCGTTAATGCGTGTTCTATAAGCTCGTGGTCAAGGAAAGGTGCGCGAAGCTCGTATCCGT
Source organism: Candidatus Nanohalococcus occultus (assembly GCF_029207735.1). Lineage (NCBI taxonomy): Archaea > Nanobdellati > Candidatus Nanohalarchaeota > Candidatus Nanohalococcus > Candidatus Nanohalococcus occultus. The sequence goes on along the minus strand of NZ_CP104395.1, from coordinate 180,870 downwards.
TCCTGAAAGACACGACGTTGTCCCTGTAAAGATCGTTTTCGAACAAGGAACGAAGTCCGGAGAGACACTCTTTGTTGAGATATCCCTGGTGTCGGTGGTAGCCAGCATAGAGCTGTTCGGAGCCAAGACCAGTCATAACCACTTTTTCATCTCCGCACGTTGAAGATCCTGGATCTTCTGCGGCTCCAGAAACTCCGTAAGAGTTTCGTCGTAAGGCCAGGTGGAAAGGAAGTGCGACGCCGCTTTTCACCACCGAAGTGCTTGAAATCCAGTCTGTTATCTTCGGCAGCTCAGTTTCTACCTCCTCCAGTGAAGCCTCATAGCTTTCTAACTCAAGATCCATCTCTTCGGCGACTTTCTTAGCCCATTCCATGTCTCTAGGGGCGTTTACGTTACCGTGCTGTATTCCTGAAGTGTAGCAGGTAAATTCAACGTCCAGTTCCTGTAGAGCGGCCGCGACCATAGTCGAATCCACTCCGCCTGAGAAAAGCAGCGCCAGATCTGTATCCGGAACCCGCTTTTCCACTGCTTCAACGAAAAGTTCTTTGACCTCCTCTGCGGCCTCCTCGAGTTCCTTGGATTCGTCTACATCGATCTCGAAGAACTCTCGGTTCTCAAAACAGACTTCCCCGGTTTCCAAGTTATATTTCAGTATTCTGCGCGGATGAAGCTCTCTGGGCTTGAAATCCTCCTTTTCCAAGGCTTGCTTTTCCGAGGCGAAAACAAAGTCTTCGCCAGTTTCAGCGTACCAGATAGGGTTCATACCGAGCTTGTCTCTGGCCAGAATCAGTTCGCCGTCTTTGAAGTATGCGAATGCGTATATGCCATCAAGTTCTTCTAAAGCAGATACTCCTTTTTTCTCTAGTAGTTTCAACAATGTTTGAGCATCATTTTCTGTTTCCCAGCCGTATTTTTCGTTTAAATCCTTCCAGTTGTATATTTCGCAGTTAGCTGATATTATGCCGTCTTCTCTCAGCGGTTGTTCGACTTCTCCGACTATAGAGTGAAGTACGTGTGCGAGTGAGAACTCTCCGTACTCTTTTACCTTACAGGAGCTACCTCTGTGCTTTAAGTGTTCAACAGTGTTTTCTACAGCCTGTTTGTTTTTCGCTCCTGCTATGCCACACATGTAATCGGAGTCCGGTTGAAAGCTTATCAGGGTTGAACCGTAGTAAGTCTATGTGATGGATATGTTAGAGCAGTTGAAGAACGCGGTTGAAAGCTACGGCGAAGTAATGGTTAGAACAGATTCCGGAGAGGAACGAGAGCTACACAAGCACAACTCCGATTTCCACGAAGATAAAGGCGTAATCGAAGTTGACGCCGATGATAAGATTCACTGGCTTGTAGCTGAGAAAGTAGAACGTTACTACATCCACAAGGACTTCTAAAACCGTTTTTCCTTTTTTCTTTAATTTTTTAGGTCTCGTAACTTGGATCGAAATCGCTCAGACCTTTCTGACTCTGATTGAGCGACTCATAAGACGCAATAACATCCTCCATCTCGACCTCGACGAACTCAAGTCCACGATCCTCTAGATAGTCAAGTATCTTGTCCGTCATCTTCGGAGCCAGGAGAATTCCACGTATCTTCCCGCTGAACTCCTCTTCGATCTCATCAACGTACCGCTGGAGCTGCAAGACCGTGTTGTAATCAGGGTTTCTCTTGACCTCTATCACAACATATTTGTCCTCAGTGTCTCTGGCAAAGACATCTATGAAACCTGCCGGCGTTTCCTTTTCCCTCTCAACCACTTTCAAGCCGTCTTCGACAATCTCAGGTTCTTCCTCGACAGCCTCATGTATATCTACTTCGTGTCCACGGATCTTCAGCTCGGATTTATCGACTAACTGGTCGACAGTCACTAAGTCGATGCGTTCGAACCTTATCTCCACTAGCTCCTCCGGAGAAGTTCTTTTACTCTCCATTACCAGTTCTTCGTTTTCCTCATCGATTTGGACATTCCAGCGATCGACTTCCGGCTGCCAGTTTTTCGGCTGATAGTTTTCCGGTCCGTGAACCAGTAGCGCCGAATCCTGCTTTTTGATGACAATTCTTTCACCGCGATCAAGCTTTGATTTAGCTCTTCCTCGGTAGTTAACCGAGCATAGGCCGTTTATCTGTAAGGTGTACTTTCTCGAGGCGTACTCTTCGATTATTTGTTTGGTTTCCTCGAACTCCGGGTTTTGAACAATTCTTTCCATGGAGTTGTGATCAGCCGTGACTTATTTCTAGCTACTCCCTGGAGCCGACCTGTTGTCAAAACCACAGAACTAGTTTTAATGAAAAACAGGTCTAGATTCGACGTGGACTACACAATCAAAGACGTTCCAAGGTCAGAACAGCCCCGGGAGAAGCTTAACGATCACGGCGCCGAGTCTTTAACTGACACCGAGTTGCTCTCTATTATAATTAGGACAGGAACCCAGGGCAAGAACGTAAAACAGCTTTCCGGACAGATTCTCTCCGAATACTCGTTTCAAGGGCTTCTCAACGTTTCCCGCTCGGAGCTTGAGGATTTCGATGGAGTCTCAACGGTAAAATCCGGACAGATCAAGGCGATGGCAGAGATCGCAAACAGGATGCGCCGGGAGAAAAGAGAAACGCTGGAAAGCCTTTCAGACGTTGAATCAGAGCTGGAAGACTTGAAGCTGCTTGACAGCGAGAAACTCAGAGTGTTTTTCCTGAACTCCGGTAACGAGGTTTTAGGCAGAGAGACCTTCGATGGAGGCGTTAGCTCGGTTGAGATAAGCTCAGAAGACTTGTTGAGGTCAGCGGTCTCTAAAAACGCTGCTGCGATCGTAATCGCCCACAACCATCCTTCCGGGAAATCGGAGCCGACCGAAGCGGACAGAGACTTCACCGAGAATTTGAAGGTATCTGGAGAAGTTCTGGGAGTCGAGCTACTGGATCACCTTGTAGTGGGCCGTAAAGTTTACAGTTTCAGACGTGATTCAGATATGCTAAACCCTTAGTACGGGTTCGCTACCTATAAAAGGTTTACTGGAGTTCTTCTAAAATGTAGCTTCTCCTTTGGAGGAAGATCAAACTCATGGCGATGGATGTAACCGACCACGAAGCAGTTCCCGAACATCGAAAACTCGAAGAAGACGAGCTTGAGGAAGTTCTAGCAAGATTTGACGCAGGTAAAAGCGATCTGCCGAAGATTGAGAGAACTGATGCGGCTTTGAAGCAGATGGATGTCGAAGCCGGTGACGTGATCGAAATAGTCCGTGATTCGCCTACCGCTGGAAAAGCAACATACTACAGACGCGTAATTGAGCCTTAAACAGGTGTTTATTTGATGCAAGAAGAATTTCTATCTCAGCTGATCGAGGAAAACATGGTAAAACACCAGATCGAATCCTACAACCGCTTTGTCGAAGACAGAGTACAGGCAATACTAAACGAGGTAGGAGAGATCGAACCAGAGCTTCCGGACGGAGAAGAGCTGGTTATCAAGATTGTCGACGTTGAAATCGAACGTCCTAAACTGAACGAGGCTGACGGCAGCATCCGACAGATCACACCGAAGGAAGCACGGATGAGAGACCTGACATACTCATCGGAGATCAAGGTAGAGATGACACCGATCTTCGAGGGAGTCCGACAGGAAAGCGAGGAGGTCACAATCGGCCGAATCCCTGTTATGGTTGGATCAGAGCTTTGCTGGACAAGCGAAATGGATGAAGAAGAGCTAAGACATGCTGGAGAAGATCCTAAGGATACCGGAGGATACTTCATCATCAACGGATCCGAGAAGACAATTATTGCGATGGAGGAGTTCGCGAACAACAAACCTGTCTACCAGGACGATGACGGCGAACAGGTATGTAGAATCAACTCCGAGAACCAGGGATACGTTCAGAGACACATTCTAAGGAGAGACGATGAAATCGTAAACATCAGCTTTGCTAACGTAAAGAAAACTCCGGCGGTCGCTCTTTTGAGAGGTCTCGGACTTGAGACCGACAAGGAGATTGTTGAAGCAATCGGAGACGATTACGCTTCAGATGTTTATCTGAACATGTACGAGACAGGAGCTTCGAACCAGGAAGAGGCTTACGAGTACATCGCAGGTAAGGCAGGAGTTACAAACGATATTGAAGAAAGAGTCGAGAAGATTCTCGATGAGTACCTTCTACCGCATCTCGGTCAGGAACCGGATGTAAGAGATGAGAAGGCAGAGTTCCTGGCAACTTTGATCAGGAACACGATCGCTCTAGGCAAGGGCGATATTGAAGAAGACGACATGGACCACTACGCGAACAAGCGTATGAACCTGGCAGGCGAGCTACTGGAAATGCAGTTCAGAAGTGTTTTCCTCGGGAAATGGGGTCTTCTAGCACGAATGAAGTACAACTTCAAGAAATCAGCTAAAAGAGGACGACTTCCTTCACTCCAGTCAACAGTTGTCGCAGACACTCTCACAAAACAGATCATGGGAGCTATGGCAACAGGTAACTGGGTAGGAGGACGTTCGGGAATCTGTCAGAGACTTGAAAGAGGAAACAGGATCAAGACACTGGCACACCTCAGAAACATTGTCTCCCCGCTTTCAAGCGAGAGACAGCACTTCGAGGCAAGAGACCTTCACCCAACACAGTGGGGACGTGTCTGCCCTATCAAGACACCGGAGGGTATGAACATCGGTCTTAGAACACATCTAGCGATGTCAGCTGATGTTTCAACAGGTCTTTCCGAGATGGAGAAGAACTCGTTGAGAGCCAAGCTTGAGGAGACAGGGATCGACGCAAGGTGAATCAAAGAATGGAACACAATACTATGAATCAAAGCAGTTTTGAGAACCAAAACCTTGAGAAAGCCGCCAAGGCGCGGCTTAAGACGATGGAACTCTCTAGGTGAGTTCCGTGACGAAAGTATTTTTAGACGGCGAACTGGTCGACGAGATCGAGGATCCAAGTGAAGTCAAGGAAGCTTTAATTGAGAAAAGACGGAGCGGAGGTCTTCGAAGCGAGATTGGGGTCTACTACGCAGAGGACAAAGACGAGCTGAGAATCTCTTCGGACGCAGGACGAGTTCAGAGACCTGTAATCATCGTCAGAGACGGAGAGCCTCAGATGACCGAAGAGCAAGAACAGAAGCTTGCCGAAGGAGAGGTCACAATCGAGGACCTAGTTGAAGAAGGAGTCCTAGAGTTCATCGACGCTGAAGAAGAGGAAAACGCTTACGTCGCAATGGATGAAGACGAAGTAACAGAGGAACACACCCACATGGAGATCGATCCGGCGATCACCCACGGACTTTCAGCCTCACTGGTTGTATTCCCTCAGAACAACCGAGGAGACCGTGTTAACTTCGGAGCCAAGATGTCCGGCCAGGGTATCGGAATGTACACCCGTGAGTTCCACCAGAGATTCGATACTAACGCAAACGTAATGCATTACGCACAGCAGCCGATCACAGAAACCCAGACCTACGATACGATGCTTGGAGAGCATCCGATCGGACAGAACATGGTTGTAGCCCTCGGAACTTTCGAAGGATACAACATCGAGGACTCGGTTATCATGAACCAGGGTTCAATCGATCGTGGACTGGAAAGGTCTACCTACCTTCGTACCTACAAGACGGAAGCCCAGCGTTTCTGGGGAGGACAGAAGGATAAGATCGAGCAGCCTGACAAAGACGTCAGAGGATACAGAAACGAGGAAGCTTACAAGCACCTCGATCACGATGGACTTGTCAACCCGGAGACAGAGGTCAACTCGGATGACGTACTTGTCGGGAAGACAAGCCCTCCAAAGTTCCTTGGATCCGGCGGCGGAGAGGAAGTCAAGATGGGACTCGCAGATCGTAGAGAAACATCTTTGACAGTACGCCACGGAGAGCAGGGTAAAATCGATAAACTAATGGTTTCCGAGACAGGAGACGGTGACAAGCTGATCAAGATCAAGCTACGTGAAAACCGTATTCCAGAACTCGGAGACAAGTTCGCAACTCGACACGGACAGAAAGGTGTTATCGGAATGATTGTTCCGGAAGAGAACATGCCTTTCACAAAGCAGGGAGTCACACCTGATATGATTCTATCGACCCACGCTATCCCAAGCCGTATGACAGTCTCACAGCTGATTGAGATAATCGCTGGTAAGACGGGCGCTATGAGAGGAGAGAAGGTCGATGGTACAGCGTTCCACTCCGAGGACAAAGACGAGATCCGAGAGGAGCTAGAAGAGCTTGGATTCGAGTACTCCGGAAAGGAGACAATGTATAACGGCATCACCGGAGAGGAGATGGAAGCAGAGATCATGATCGGACCAGGATACTACCTCAAGCTCGACCACCAGGTCGGGGACAAGATCCACGCAAGAGGACGTGGACCGGTCACACTGCTTACAAAGCAGCCAACCGAGGGGCGTTCACAGGAAGGTGGACTAAGGCTCGGAGAGATGGAAAAGGACGTTTTCGTAGGCCACGGAGCATCACTTCTCTTGAAGGAGAGGTTCGGTGCTGACGCCACACAGATCCACATTGACGAGGACTCTGGAGACATCGGTTACTACGATCACCAGCAGAACAAGGTCGTCAAGCCTAGCGGTGAAGACGGTGAGTTCGAGGAAGCAGAAGTGCCTCACGCATTCTTGCTGCTGATGAACGAGTTAAAGTCCATGATGATGGATACAGACCTCAACTTGGAGGAAGAAAACTAAATGAGCAGACAAATTGAAAGTCTAGACTTCGGAATTTTGAGCAACAGGAAACTTCAGGAAATCGCAGTAAAGGAGATCGACGTCGCAGAAGTATACGACGCCGACGGTTACCCGGTAGAAGACGGGGTAATGGATCCTGCGCTGGGAGTTATCGATCCAGGTATGACCTGCCAGACATGCGGAGGACGTATCCGTGAATGCCAGGGACACTTTGGAATCATCGAGCTATCCCGTCCTGTAGTCCACGTACTTTACACCAAAAAGGTACGTAACCTGCTAAGGTTCACCAACATCAACGAGAACGGACAGGTAACCTGTCTGATCAAGGACGAGGAAAAATCGTTGAGAAAGTCCAACAGGATGACCGAAGACCCTGAGACAGGAGAGGAAGTCCCAGACGTCAAGATCGATAAGCCTTACAGCTTCAGACAGGACGGAAACGAGATCAAACCGGACGAGATCCGTGAAAGACTAGAGAGAATCCCTGAAGAGATCGCTGAAAAGATCGGCGTCGAAGCAAACCCGGAAGACCTAATACTAACACACGTACCGGTACCGCCGGTAACAATGCGTCCATCGATCACACTTGAGACAGGAGAAAGATCCGAGGACGATATCACTCACAAGCTCGTAGACATTATCAGAATCAACAAGCGACTGCAGAACAACATTGAGATCGAGGCCCCTGACTTCATTATCGATGATCTATGGGAGCTACTGCAGTACCACGTTTCCACACTGTTCTACAACGACCTTTCCGGAGTACCACCGGCACGACACCGAAGTGGACGTTCCCTGAAGTCTCTTATCGAAAGAGTACAGGGCAAGGAAGGACGTTTCCGACAGAACCTGATCGGGAAACGTGTGAACTTCTCGGCTCGTACAGTAATCAGCCCTGATCCGAACATCGGAATCAACGAGGTAGGAGTACCTTACCAGGTAGCTGAGAAGCTGACGATCCCGGAGAAGATCACGGAAAGAAACTACGAGCAAGCAATCGAAGCGATCGAAAGCAGTTCCGACGACCATCCTGGTGCTAACTACGTTTACCAGCCGGATGGAAAGAGAAGAAAGATTACAGAGGACAACACCGAGGACCTGCTTGAGGCAATCGAGCCAGGTAACGGATGGAAGGTTGAAAGACACATCAAGGACGGAGATGTCGTACTGTTCAACCGTCAGCCATCCCTACACCGTATGTCGATCATGGCACACAGAGTCCGTGTCTTACCGTACAGAACGTTCAGAATCAACCCTAACGTCTGTGCGCCGTACAACGCTGACTTCGACGGTGACGAGATGAACCTGCACGTTCCTCAGACAGAAGAGGCACGTGCCGAAGCAGAAGAACTCCTGAAGGTACAGGAACACGTCAAGATGCCGAAGACCGGAGGACCGATCGTCGGTATGCTTCAGGACTTCGTATCAGGACTGTACCTACTGACAAGAGGAGACGTAGAGCTTTCACGAGAGGAAGCTTTCAACCTTCTAGCGGAAGCAGGAGAACACGACAAGAGCCTTCCTGAAGGAGAGACAATTACAGGCGAACAGCTTGTCTCAATGTTCATCCCGGAAGACGTTTCCCTTACAATCAACGAGGGAGAGTCCAACGAAGTAGTAATTGAGGACGGACAGCTGGTTAAAGGACGGCTTGACGATGATGCTCTATCCGACTACGGTGGAGAGATCATCCAGCAGCTGAAAATCGAGTACGGAAGTGAGACAGTCACAGAGTTCCTCAACAGAGTATCCCGGATAGGAGCAGTTTACCTGTCCCGAAGAGGATTCTCAATCGGACTCGAAGACCTCGAGGTACCTGATGAGGCAACCGAGGAGATCAACGACTTGATCGAAGACGCAGTTGCTAACGCTGAAGCCGAGATCGAGGACTTCAACAACGGAGAGATGGAACAGATCACCGGTAAAACCATGGAGGAAACCAGAGAGATCAAGATCACGAAAGCACTGAACGAGGTCTTCGGAGAGATCGGAGAGATCATCAGCGACAACGTAGATGAAGACTCTTCGGCCTACATCATGGCCGACTCAGGAGCAAGAGGTTCAATGCAAAACGTTACAACCATGGCAGGCCTACTCGGACAGAACTCCGTGCGTGACCAACGGATCGAGAGAGGTTACAAAGGAAGAACTACCAGCCACTTCAAGAGAGGAGAGTTAAGTCCTAAAGCGCACGGATTCGTATCCTCATCAATCCTTGAAGGACTGGACGCACAGGAACTGTTCTTCCACCAGATGTCCCAGCGTAAGGCGCTGATGGACAAGTCGCTGCGTACCAAGACTTCGGGATACATGTATAGACGTGTCTCGAACTCGCTACAGGACCTGAAGGTCGAGTACGATCAGACGGTTCGTAACGCAGAAGGAGAGATCATCCAGTTCAGAGCTGGAGAAGACGGAATCGATCCGCAAAAATCCGACAGAGGAAAGATCTCGACAAACGTCAATCTTTAGAGGCGATCAAAATGACGAAATTCAACAACACAGAATTTCTGGCATTCGAGAAAACACAAGGTGTTTTCGAATAATGACAGAACAAATAAAATGGAAAGAACGCGCAGAAGATGAAATCCCTGAAAAGTACCAAGGCAAGCTGGACGGCGATCTAAAGGATCGTTACCAGCAGATGCAGTACGAACCCGGAGAGTCAATCGGACTTGTAGCAGCACAGTCCATCTCGGAGCCGGCAACCCAGCTGACCATGGAAACATACCACGCAGCAGGAGCCGCACAGGTTTCACTTACCGCAGGACTTCCACGTCTGATCGAGATCGTCGACGCACGCCGCAACCCGAAGACGCCGGCGATGAACGTCTACCTCAACGACGAATACAACAACGAGGAAGGCGCAACCGAGATCGCACGAAGACTTCGTGAGGTCAAGTTCGAAGACCTGGTGCGGAAGGATACAATCGACATCATGCAGCTAGAGATCGTCTACGAGCTAAATGAAGACTTGATGGACGATTACGATGTTGATGCGACCGATGTAATCACCCGTGTCCAGGAATCGACCAAGAAGGCGAAGGTCGAAAACGATGGGAACACATTCACCTTGACAAGTACTGAAGATGACTACGATCTCAGAGACCTCAAGGATCTGAAAAACGATGTTGAAGAGGCCCGGATCAAGGGAATCAAAGGCATCGAGCAGGTAGTTATCCAGGAAGACGACGGAGAATGGAAGCTACAGACAGCAGGAACCTCGCTACGTAAAACCCTTAAGATGAAGGAAGTTGATTCCGACAGAACGATTTCCAACGACCTGTATGAAATCAAAAGCGTTCTAGGCGTTGAAGCTCTCAGAAGACAGATCATCCGAGAGACAAACCAGACTCTGGAAAAGCAGGGAATTGGAATCGACGACAGACACATCATGCTCCTAGCAGACATGATGACAAAGGAAGGAGAGCTAAACGGTACGACACGTTACGGTATCGTTGGAAACAAGAAGTCAATGCTCGCCCGTTCCGCATTCGAGGAAACGAAGAAGCACCTGATTCAGGGAACTCTTCGTGAGGAAAAGGATGACCTCGAGGGAATTGTCGAGAACATTATTGTCGGACAGGCCGTACCTGTAGGTACAGGCCTAATCGACCTGGAAGCCGGTTTCGGCGACCAGTAACACTTTCCTTTATAAAAACTATGACCGATTTGATCTTTACAGGAGACAAAGTATCAGATCACAATTTTTAGGATGTTAATATGGCAGTAACTTACGACACCGACATGATCCGCACGATCAACATGTTCGAATCCGTTACAGGAGTCGAAGCCATTCACGCCATCGTAGAGGACGAAGAAGCCTACTTCATCGTTCCAGAAGGCAAGGCAGGCATGGCGATCGGAAAAGGCGGGGAGACAGTCAAAAAACTTCAGAGAAACATGGACAAAAACGTCAAGATCTACGAGTACAGCGACAACATCGGAAAGTTCCTCAACAACCTTGTTCCAACGAATATCAGAGGAGTGAACATCGAAGGAGAGGACGGAGACGGACCGATTACAGTCGAGATCAACGTACCTAGTGAGAACAAGGGACGTGTAGTAGGACGCGACGGAAAGAAGATTGAATCCATCAGACATATCCTGAAGAGAACACACAACGTAGACGAAGTAACTGTAAATTAGTTTCCCTACAGCGTTTACATCGCAAGGATCAGGTTCTGTCCAACTCGAAGACCGGAGATCTTCTGCTTTCAGAACCCTAAGAGAGTTTTCGAGACCACAAGCGTTGAGCCAGTACCTCGATCCACGCAGAGATAGCTACAACCGACGGCGGCCCGAACAAGTGATACAGGCCTACCTTACCTACAGGTTACTTATTCAGTAAGAACACAGTTTCTTTGTGAACCGGATCTCAAAAGACATAGAGGACATTGAAAGACTGGAAGAGATAGTAGAGGAGGTCGCACACCACGGCTTCAACATTTTAATCAAGAAACTTGATCTTGAAAGCCATCTACACTTCCATTACCGCGTGATGTCCAGTGACGTAAACGGACCTGAAGAGTTCCGGGAGCTACTGGAAGAGCTGGGAACGGTTTTCATCAAGCTCGGGCAAATTCTTGCGGAACGACCTGATCTTGTACCGGAAAACTACCGGAGGGAGCTGGAAAAACTTGAATACGACGTCGAGAAAATAGATTACTCGCGTATCGAGGAGATAATTGAGGAAGAAATCGGGCTGGAGAAGTTCGATAGCATAGATGAAGAGCCGTTGGCTTCTGCCTCTATAGCTCAGGTACACCGGGCAAAGTACAATGGCGAAGACGTCGTCTTGAAGGTTCGGAAACCCGGCATCAAGGAAGTCGTTGAGAGAGACCTGGATATACTTGAAAAATGTGCTGACTACGGTGGAAAGCACATAGGCAAGATGAAATCGATGTCGGTTCTGAAGTTCGTAAAGGAGTTTTCGGGCTGGACCAGACAGGAACTTGACTTCGAGCGGGAGGCGGAAAACGCGAAGCTTTTCAAGGAAAACACCGCTGACGACGAGAAAATCAAGGTACCGGAAGTCTACGGCGAGGTCAGCACGAAAAAGGTTTTGACCCTGGAATACGTGGAAGGGGTAAAATGTACGGATCTTGAAAAACTGGAGGAGCTGGATATAGACACGGAGGAAATAGCTGCTACCGCGGTACGGGCCGGTATGAAACAGTCGATAAGAGACGGATTCTACCACGCCGATCCACATCCATCGAACTTCCTGATAACGGAGGAAGGAGAGCTTGTCTACCTGGATTTCGGGATGATGGGTTCGATCAGTCAGGATCAAAGCCGGAAACTCGGTCTGATGTTACTCTACCTGATACGGGAAAACTCCTCGGACATCGTAGATGTAATGGAGGATCTTGGTACTGTATCAAGCGAGTACAACCGGGCGGGTGTAGAACAGGTTGTAGAACAGAAGACCCGGGTCTTGAGCAACTCAAGTCTAAAACAGGTAAGTGTAACCAAGGAGATGTTCGACCTGTTCGTAAAAGCCTCGGAGAACGGACTTCAGATGCCTTCAAGCCTTACCTTGATGGGTAAATCGCTTGTGACAACCGAAGGTATCGGCCTGACGATCTGCCCCGATTTCCGGATCACCGAGGAATACGAGGAGACTGCCGAAGACCTACTGAAACAGCAGAACTCGCCGGAAGATATCGCAAAAGACTTTTCGATCGACCTGATCAAGAACAAAGATCTGATAGCCAAGCTACCTTCAAAGATCAACAGGGTGTTGAAAACAGAGCAAAAACAACCCGTGAAAGTCATCCAAGAAGATAACTCAAATGACCACATCATGCCCGCGGCCTTGCTGATCGGAGCAACAGTTCTCTTCTACCAGGTTCTACCGGCCGAACAGATGGCGATTATCGGAGGAGTTGAACTACTTGCCGCAGCCTACCTGCTCCGGTAACAGCACAGTTTTTATCCAAGGCTCTCTAAGAAGACCGTATGAGTAACGAAAACGAAGAGGAAAAACTCGAGGAAGATGTCTGGGACATGTTCCAAGACGTTGAAAACATCATGTCCGATGTGGACCAGAAAATAGGCAGAATAGAAAACGAGGAGAAAAAAGAAGCCAATCAAGAGAGTCAAGGAGCCGATGCCAAACAGGTAGCAGATGAGATAGAACAGACCGAACAAGAAGAAGCTGAGGTAGAAAAGGAAGAACAACAAGCAGTAGAGGAGACCGGACAGGCTGTAAAAGAACTCAGACAGGATCTCCACGACCTAAACCAAGATATTTCAGAGGCCGGGAACCGTGCTAACCAGTCAGTACAGCTGTTTAACACATTCTACGATAACTTAACACGTTCCGGAGGTCAACCGGAGACCAACAGTCTACTTGAAGGAGTCAAAATGTTCCAAGACAGTATCGAAGAGCTACACAGCGATGTAAAACATTATTCGAATCTCAGCCAGGAACAGGAAGAGATGTTAAAGATCACAGGACACCTCTCCGAAGAAATAAGCGCATCCGAAAAGATCAACCAAGGACTAAGAAAGCTTATCGGGAACGAAGAAAAACTCGCCCAGAAAGAACATGAAGCAGACGCACTCAAAGAAGGCAAAATAGAAGAACAACAGGAACAGAAACTGGAGGCGGAAGAAAACACCATAGAATCAGAGACCGAACAGCTCGAGGAACTAGAACAACAGGAACTCGAAGAGTTCGAAGAACTACAGGAAACACATGAACAAGCCTTGAAAGAAGTTCAACACGGCGCACAGCTCCTAGAAGTAATTCTTGAAAAAGACGACACACTTCCTCGACAGGCCAGAAGACAAGTCGAAACAGCTCTAAACGAAGCCAAAGAAATCGTTGAGACCGATAGCCGCACCGTCGAGAAAATGCTGGACAGCAGCAAGTCCGCAGCATCCACACTTAGCTCTATATACAACAAAACACCTAAGCCAAGCATGCCAAGTAAAAGCACAGTTTTTGGACTCGGGAAAGGAGCCTTAGCACTGATAGCGATTGTAACAGTTCTAATAATCGCAGTCCTGGCGTTAACAAGTATGCCTTCGCTGACAGGCACCGGTCTCTAAACTCACCTCCGACCGTATAAAAAGGTTAAGTACGAGTATGGCGATATGGGTTTATACAGCGCACGTAAGATGCGAAAAAAGCGCCAGGAGCAACGCTGGAGCGATATTGATTACAAGCGAAGAATGCTCAACTTAAAGGAGAAATCAGATCCCCTAGAGGGAAGTCCTCAGGGAAGAGGAATTGTACTAGAAAAGCGAGTTATTGAGGCTAAGCAGCCTAACTCCGCGCTACGTAAATGTGTGCGCGTTCAGCTAATTAAAAACGGAAAACAGTTGACAGCTTTCGCACCAGGAGACGGAGCGATCGACTACATCGACGAACACGATGAAGTACTAATTGAAGGAATCGGTGGAGCAAAAGCCGGTCCTAAGGGAGATATTCCAACGGTACGTTACCAGGTCGTTAAGGTCAACGGAGTTTCACTAAAGGGTCTCGTAGAAGGAGACGCGGAGAAGCCAACGAGGTAATACCATGAGCGATGTAGCAAAGATCGAAGTAGAAGACGAAATGTTGACTTTCGGAAAATACGACGCCACAGACATCGAGGTAGGAGATGACGGACTTGTCCGTTACATCGGCCTCGAGAACATTCTGGCTCCAAGAAGCAGAGGAAGACACTCTGAAAGACAGTTCTACAAGGCAGATGTTCCAATCGTCGAAAGACTGTTGAACCGAATGTATGTCGCAGGACACAGAGGAAACAAACACTACATTTCCTCGGGACACAACACAGGTTCAAGCGAGAAGATCTGGAAGATAATTGAAAACGCATTCGATCAGATCAACGAAGAAACCGGAGAGAACCCTTTCCAGGTTCTGGCCGATGCGATCGAAAACTCTGCTCCAACCGAAGAAGTAGTTACATACCAGCGCGGAGGAGTGCGCGCACGTAAAGCCGTTCTTGTCGCACCTCAGAGACGTGTCGACCTAGCTCTAAGGCTTCTAGTCCAGGGAGCTTACGAAGACCGTCTTACAGAGAGTAACGACGCGGCTTCAGTCCTTGCCGACGAGCTTATCTCAGCAGCAAACGGAGACGACAACATCCGAGCTGTAAGAGAGAAAGAGCGTAAGGAAAAGGAAGCAGAAGGAGCGCGTTAAGCTCCACACCTTTTTCCTACTTATCTATATTTCCTACTTGTTCAACGAACTCTTCCGGCTAACCGCCAACAGTTAAATCATATTCAGGTAAGTTTCGGAAGATTATAGATAAACTCAGCAGGCTGAGTCCTTTAGGGAGCAACTCATTAGGTTTTCGACCGCTGTTATATCCCTCTAAGATTTGTTGATCTATTCAAACCATATAGCAAGAAAGTTTTCCGCAGGTTTTTCCTGTAAGAAGAGCCGCAAATCGGAAACTGTTTTTAAAACTTGGATCAGGTTCTGTACTTATAGTATAGGTGTAAAAATAAAATGTCAGATAAAGCTCTTGAAGCAATCAAAGGCGTGATCAACGACCCGGAACACATCCGGAACATCGCGATCGCGGCGCACATCGACCACGGTAAAACAACACTAACAGACAACCTTCTTGCCCGAGCAGGTATGATATCGGATAAGTTGGCAGGAGACCAGCGTTTCATGGACTTCGACGACCAGGAAGCGGAAAGAGGAATCACAATCTACTCCGCAAACATCTCAATGGTCCACGAACACGACGGAGAAGACCACCTGATCAACCTGATCGACACTCCAGGCCACGTTGACTTCGGAGGAGACGTTACCCGAGCAATGCGTGCAGTAGACGGCGTAGTAGTACTTGTCGACGCAGTTGACGGAGTTATGCCTCAGACGGAAACCGTCATGAAGCAGGCACTTAACGAGGGAGTTAAGCCAGTACTATTCATCAACAAGGTAGATCGACTGATCGAAGAGATGCAGTTGACACCCGAAGAAATGCAGAAAAGATTCACCAAGATCATCCGTGAAGTAAACACAGCTCTACGTAAGTACGCAGACGAAGAAACAGCTGAAGAATGGTCAATGGCTGTAAACGACGGAACAGTCGCATTCGGTTCCGCACTGAAAAACTGGGCTATCAGCGTTCCTTACATGGAGGACACCGGCATCACGTTCGGAGACATCATCGAGAAAGTAAACGAAGGAGACCACGAAGGACTTCGTGAGGAAGCACCGATCGAGGAAGTCGTACTTGACATGGTTGTAGAACACCTCGAAGACCCGAGAAAATCCGCACGTTACAGAATCCCAGCTGTATGGCCAGGAGACCCTGATACAGATGTCGGCCGGTCAATGGCAGAGCAGAACGCAGATGGACCGCTTGTCGGAGTTGTAACAAACGTTGAAGACGATGAACACGCAGGAACCATCGCAACAGCACGACTTTTCTCCGGAACAGTAAGCGAGGGAGACCAGCTTTACGGACTAGGATCTCAGAAGACAGAACGCGCACAGCAGGTCGGAATTTATTCAGGACCACGTAAGCTGAACATCGACTCGGTTCCAGCAGGAAACATCGCGGCAATCACAGGACCTGACTTCTCAACAGGAGAGACCTTCATCATGGAAGGCGACGAAGAAATCACAGCATTCGAGCAGATCGAACACGTATTCGAACCTGTTGTCACAAAATCGATCGAGCCGAAGAGAACATCAGATCTTCCAAAGCTGATCGAAACACTCCGTAAACGCTCCAAGGAAGACAACACAATCAAGGTAGACATCGACGAAGAGACCGGAGAGACAAAGGTTTCCGGACTCGGAGAGCTACACATCGAGGCAAAAGTTGAGAGACACCTCGAAGAGAAAGGAATCGACATCAACGTTTCCGAGCCTATCGTTGTATTCCGTGAAGGAATCAGTGAAGCAAGCGATGTCAGAGTCGGAAAGTCCCCTAACCGGCACAACAAACTCGAGATCTCAGTCGAACCTATCGACGACGAGCTACGTAACTTCCTCAAAGAAGAGTACGCAGATCTTCAAAGAGAATCCGACGACCAGACAGAAGTCCGTGACGCACTAGTAGAACACGGAATGGACCAGGACGAAGCAGACAACATCATGGAAGTTTACGAGGAAAACGTCTTCGTCAACTCATCCAGAGGTATCAAGAACCTCCGTGAAATCCAGGAATACCTGGTAACAGCTTTCCACGAGTTCTGTGATGAAGGACCTATGGCAAACGAGCCAGTAATCGGTCTGAAAGTCAAGCTTCACGACGCAAAGCTACACGAGGATGCTATCCACAGAGGACCAGCACAGATGATCCCGGCAACAAAAGGAGCGATCAAAAACGGGTTCCTGAACGCAGGACCTCAGCTGATCGAGCCAAAGCAGATCCTCAGAATCGATACACCATCCGATACAATGGGAGATGCGATGACAGAGGTCAACAACCGCCGTGGAGACATCATCGACATGGACGAGGAAGGAGACTCAGCTATCATCCAGTGTAAGCTACCTGTCGAGGAACTGTTCGGATTCGAAGCAGCACTGAAGTCAGCTACGAACGGTAAAGGATTCTACAGTCTTGTCGACCTGATCTACGAGCCAATGCAGCGCGCTCTACAGGAAGAGAAGATGATGGAGATCCGAGAACGCAAAGGCATGAAACAAGAAATGCCACAAGTAGAGGAGTAAATTCCCTCCTCTCTTCTTTTTCTCATCTAATTTTTCTAAATCGCATAAAGCTTGGACTCTCAAGTTGATTATGGGAGAAAACTTCGATTATTACTGCTTTGAACCACCCGCAGTTTTATCCAATCTCAATATAATTGACCGCTACACCTCTCACGGAAGAGAAATCCGGAGAATTCGAGAAGAACTCGAGAACCTTGAAGAAAAACAGAAAGCATACAAAAACGGAGAAATCTCATATGAACCGTTCTATAGAGAGTGCGATAGCTCAGTATTTCAAATAATGGAGAGTTCAGAAAAGCTAGATTATTTCATAGAAGCCTTACAAGAAGAAGACTGGTTCTACGAGTTCCAGCAGGATGTAGCCAGCCTGTTCTGGAGACTAGAGGAAAATCGATTTAATGAGGAACAAAACGCGAATGGGCTACAACACCGACTTTCAAACATTCTTAGACATCGGAAACAAAGAAATTCGGTAACACAGAAGATTCACCAAAGATTAGGCGAAATGTTTCTTCATGTATCCTCCGCAGATGTGATTCGAGAACTTGAAGATGAAATGTTTGAAGCTCGAGATTTAGCATGCGCAGAATACTACTCAACCGCACTTTTTGTTATAGGAAGAGCTGCCGAAAAATGTCTTTATATCATAGGAGAAGAAAGGCGGATCGAGAAGATTGAGGAAAGATACAGCTCAGAAAGAGAAGCTCGAACGATAAAGTGGGAAAAATCAGGTTTCAAACGAATGAGCGAAGCCCTCAAAGAAGCAGAGGCAGATCCAATTTCAGGAAAATTGATTGATCAAAAGCAATATTCAGAAGTACAGAAATTGATCAGCTACAGAAACGACATGGCTCACAGAGAACACGGACAGTTAGAGAGGAAAAGAGCCAAAGTCGAGATTAATTCCGCAGTTCAACTCTTAGAGGACTTAAGCAAGACTGTCGAAAAGCTGAGAGAACATGACTCATTTGAAGAAATAACTCAAGCATACAGAGTCTAGAATAGAATAAGATGAACTCACGGTTCGTTTATAAAGTTTGACGGGTTGATAATCTAATATACAGGGTATCCAAACAATGGCAAAGAAACCACACATTAACCTCGTATTTATCGGGCACGTTGACCACGGAAAGTCTACAACCATCGGTCGACTGCTCTGGGAAACTGAAAACCTACCGGACGAAGAAATGCGTAAGCTAGAGGAAGCTGCGGAAGAGAAAGGAAAGGAGACATTCGGATTCGCATTCGCAATGGACTCTCTGGACGAAGAGCGTGAAAGAGGAGTTACAATCAACCTGGCACACCAGGAATTCGATTCTGACAACTATTATTTCACAATCATTGACGCACCAGGCCACCGTGACTTCATTAAGAACATGATTACAGGAGCTTCTCAGGCTGACGCTGCAGTTCTCGTTGTCGCAGCAGACGACGGAATTCAGCCTCAGACAAAGGAGCACGCATACCTAGCAAAGACACTGGGAATCGACCAGCTAAGAGTAGCTGTCAACAAAATGGATCTTGCTGACTACGAAGAAGAAGGCTTCGAAGAAGTCAAAGGCAAGGTCGGCGAAATGCTTCAGAAGGTCGGATACGACGTATCTGAGATTCCGTTCATCCCTATTTCCTCATTCGAAGGAAAGAACGTCGCAGAGCGCGCAGACGAAATGGACTGGTACGAAGGTCCTACACTGCTTGAAGCTCTAGACGATCTACAGGAACCTGAAAAGGCTGTAGACCTACCGATGAGAATCCCAGTTCAGGACGTTTACAACATCTCCGGAATCGGAGCAGTATCCGTTGGACGTGTTGAAACAGGAGGCATCAACCAGGGAGACGACGTAACCTTCAAGCCAGCAGGCGTAGGAGGAGAAGTCAAGACCATCGAAATGCACCACGAAGAAGTTGACTCCGCAGAACCTGGAGACAACATCGGATGGAACACTCGTGGAGTTGGAAAGGACGACATCAAGAAGGGAGACGTAGCAGGACCAGCTGACAACCCTCCAACAGTCGCAGAGAAGTTCGAAGCACAGGTCATCATCCTGAACCACCCTAACGTCATCAGCGAAGGATACACACCTGTATTCCACGTTAACACAGCACAGGTCTCATGTACCTTCACAGATCTCAAGAAGACGATGAACCCAAGAACGGGTGAAACAATCGAGGAAGAACCTGACTACATCGAGCAGGGACAGTCCGCGATCGTCGAGATCACACCACAGCAGCCTCTAGTCATCGAGGAGAACGATGACATCCCTCAGATGGCAAGATTCGCCATCAGAGACATGGGTAAGACCATCGGAGCCGGAATGGCTCTATCGGTCACACCTAAGGAGTAAAGCCGCAAGGCTTTCTCCACACATTTTCCTTCATTTCCTCCTACAGTCGGTTAAAAGTAAAGAACTGACACTGTAATAGTATTCAAATACTTTTCTGTTCACTAGAGTCTATAGGAAGATGTCATATTTAGATACGAAGTACCAGCTACCTGAAGAGAATGAAATCGAGGACTCGGAGCTGGTTCCTTACCTCGACGAGAACGGGAATGAGTGGTACCTAGATCCAGAAGGGAAGACCGCTAAGAGACCGGATATGAGCAGGAACAAGACGACCTGGGATAAGATACGAAACAAGTTCCTATGATGACTTCCAGGATCTAAAATCACTTATAAGAGTTGGCTCAAATCAGTTTAGTATGCAGAAGGCAAGAGTAAGACTCCGATCGACTGACAAGTCGAAGATTCAGGAGTTGGCACAAGAAATAGTTGAAATTGGCGAGGAATACAACGCCAAGGTATCAGGACCTGTACCGCTTCCAACAGATAAACTTGAGATCCCGACAAGAAAAGCTCCGGACGGAGAGGGATCCGAAACAATCGAACGTTACGAAATGCATGTACACAACCGACTGATCGACATCATGGAGTCGGAGAGAGCATTGCGACAGGTCATGCGTGTTCACGTACCTGAAGGCGTCGACATCGAAGTCGAACTGACCGAGTAATGGTCGAACTAGTCGAGAAATTCCTGGAAGGCATAGAAGGACTCGACGAGTCGCTGCTGGTTACCTCCGGAACTGTAACAGTTGCCGAGGGCTACAGCGAAGAACTTTCCTATTCCTCCGATTATTCTACCTAAAAACAAGGGAAAAACATTTTTTCAGCAGCGAACTTAATTTTCTAACATGTCCGACCGTAACTCAAATGCGCGTATGGAATCGGCGTTCAACAATGCTAGAACCAAGTTCGAGCAAGATTACAGTCTCGAGGTTATGAAACAGAAGTTCCCGGAGTACATAGGGATGATGGATCGGTTCGGGAAGCTGATAGGAGAAAACGGGAAAGTACTGGATGCGGGCTGCGGACATGGTAGAGACATCAGACACTTCAACGATATAGGGCTGAACGCGGTTGGTATCGACATCGCGGAAGATCTCTTGGAGGATGCCAGCCGGAAAGGCTTGGAGGTCGCAAAGATGGATGTCCGAGACCTGTCTTTTGACGACGAGACCTTTGACGGCATCTGGTGTAACTCCGTTCTACACTTCCTGAACCCTGCTGCCGGAGACATGCAGCAAGCACTGAAAGAGCTTACGCGGATTCTGAAGACCGGCGGAGTACTTTACATCAACTTCAAACTTGGTAAAGGAGAAACCATGAGAGAAGACTACGAGCCTAGTTTAAGGCAGTTTCACCTGCCGGAAAGCGCAATCAAAGAAGTTCTGAACAACTTTCCTCTGAAGAAGATTCATTCGGAGAAAGCTCCCGAGATGAACACAGTCAGCTTGTTCCTCAAGAAAACCGGTTGAAGCCGAGTGTAACTTAATACTTCCGACAGATAGTTTTCTTACATAGCCGGGATGACAGAGTCTGGCCTATCGTGCTACCCTGGAAAGGTAGTGGGCTTAACTGCCCTCCTGGGTTCAAATCCCAGTCCCGGCGTATATCCCAAGATTTCTACAAGTTATGAGAGTTCGAAGGTTTCGAACAACCCTGGGCTTAGTTAAACCATAAAATTCCTGCCCGGAAATTTTCTACATGGAGAGCTTCATCGAGGAATTTCAGGGAGATCATGAGAAAACCTCCGAACTAGTTGTAACGGTTGACGGGCCGAGCGGAGCAGGAACAGGCACTTTAGCGAGCTTTATCGCGGAAGAACTGGGAATTAACTGTTATTCTGCCGGTGATTTCTTCAGAGGGATCGCTGCCGACAGAGATATGACGGTAGAGGAGCTGGGAAAAGTCGCTGACAAGCAGACGGATCTGAAAGTCGATAGACGCACCTTAGAGAAAGGTTTGAGTGAAAACTGTGTTATAGAGGCTAGGATTCCTTCAAGAGTTCTCGGGACGTATTCGGATCTAAGAATTTATCTGACCGCTGACCTAGAGGAGCGAGCGAAAAGAGTCTCGAAGGATCAGGAAGAAGGTAAAAGAGAAAATGAGGAAAAATCCGAGAGTCTTGAAGAAGTCAAAGAACGGATCAGGAAAAGAGATGAGGAAAACTGGAGGCGTTACAAAGACTACTATGGGATCGAAAACACCAAGGATATCTACGATGTGCTGATCGATAACACCGAAATGACAATCGACGAACAGCAAGAGCAGGTAAGAAAAATTCTGGAAAGAAAGTTCCCGGAGCAACTTGAATGAGTTACGAGATACTTGATCACACCGCAGACGTAAAGTTCAAAGCGAAGGGAGATTCTTTAAACGAGGTTTTCAGCGAGTCTGTCAAAGCATTCGCCGATATAGTTGGGGGTGGAGGCGGATCCACCAGACACAAGATAAAGGTCGAATCAGAGAACCTAGATGCCTTACTCTTCGATTTCCTAGATGAGCTGATCTTCCTACAGGAAACTGAGAACGTCGCCGTCGGAGGCCCGAAAGAAGTGGAAATCGAGGAACTGGAAAACGGCTACGGTATAGAGGCAACGGTTTGGACCGACCCTATAACCTCTCAGCAAGGACTGCTGGACATCAAGGCTCCGACCTACAGCGAAATGAAAGTCGATTACATCAAAGGCGAGGGCTGGGAGATAGTAGCAGTCCTAGACATCTAGCCGACAAAGTCACGGATCCACAACTTGTTGTTTAAGAATTGAGAGATAGTTTCAATCCATGAGCATTGAAGTCGAAAAAGTAGAGGAAAATATTTACGAGATCCCTAAAGAGGGAGAAATGAACGTTCCAGCGCGGATTTATGCCTCCGAAAAACTTTTAGAGAAAATCAAGGACGATAAAACCCTCGAGCAGGTTAAAAACGTCGCGACCCTGCCAGGAATCCAGAAACACTCTATAGTGATGCCTGATGGCCACCAGGGCTACGGTTTTCCAATCGGAGGAGTCGCAGCCGTATCCATGGAAAACGGAGTTGTCAGCCCCGGAGGAATCGGCTACGATATAAACTGCGGCGTACGTGTCCTGAAAACTGATTTAACAGCTGAAGAAATTGAAGGACATGAACAGCAGCTCGCAAACATCATGTACTCGAAGATACCTGCCGGGCTTGGCGGCGGAGGCTACATCGATATAGATGAAGACGAGCTAGAGGAAGTACTTGAGAAAGGTATGGACTGGATGCTGGAAAACGGTCACGCCAAAGAATCAGATCTGGAACGCTGTGAGGAAAACGGCCGATTGCCTGGCGATCCGTCAAAGGTGCCTGAAAAAGCTAAGAAACGAGGTATCAAACAGCTCGGATCTCTTGGAAGCGGAAACCACTTTCTGGAAGTTCAGCGGGTCGATGAGATTTTCAACGAAGAGGTAGCAGAAAAGTTCGGTCTGGAAAAAGACCAGATACTGGTTATGATCCACTCGGGTTCACGTGGATTAGGTCACCAGACCTGTACGGAGTACCTCAGAAAGTTCGAAAAACAGTACCCGGAGGAAGTAGAAAGCCTTCCGGACAAAGAACTAATCTATGCGCCGATTGAAGACCAGCCAGCCCAGGACTATATTGATGCGATGTATGCTGTTGCGAACTTCGCTTGGTGTAACCGTCAGGCGATGACCGAGGCAATCAGAGACTGTTTCGATAGGATATTCGGCGAGACAGAGATTGACTTGGTATACGATGTATGTCACAACATCGCGAAGGAAGAAACTCATGAAGTCGACGGCAAAGACGTAGACGTACTGGTTCACCGGAAAGGTGCGACCCGTGCGATGCCGAAAGGCCGTAAAGAAGTGCCGGAGGTATACGAAGACGTAGGTCAGCCGGTTCTTATTCCCGGAACTATGGGAACCTCGAGTTACATACTTGTCGGCGGCCAGAACTCGTTGAACGTTTCATTCGGCTCGACAGCTCACGGTGCCGGCCGATTGAAGTCACGGACCCAAGCCAAACAGGATTACTGGGGAGAAGACGTACAGAGAGACCTGAAACACGAAGGAGTTTACGTCAAAGCAGTTTCAGGCTCAACGGTCGCAGAAGAAGCACCTGGAGCCTACAAAGACGTCGATGAAGTGATCAAGGTATCCGACGAGCTGGATATAGGCCGGAAAGTGGCGAAGATGAAGCCGATCGTCAACATCAAGGGTTGATAGTTACTGAGTTACAACGTTTGTGGAAAAGCCCCGACCAGCCAATAAGCAAGTTTGCCTCTTGAACCTGCTGAAGCCTAAGTTAATGAACGTATTTTCTCAGTGATGAGCGGGCAGCACAGGTTCACGTGGTTTAAAAAGGTTGGCTTCACTTCTCTACTTACTCTATAGTTTCTATGGAGTTCACGCCTCGGATGAGGCCTCTGAAGGTGAACAATCAATGGCAGACAAAAATGTACCAACAAGTGGGTCTCTCGGTTTCAAGCCGAAAGTCCGCGCAGAACGAATGTATCCTGAGATTTCCACATGGGAAGACTCAGATGAACAGAAGCCACTCGGCTTTGCGGGCTACAAGGCAGGTATGACCAGAGTACTCATGATTGACGATACTGAAGGCGCAACAAAAGGACAAGAAGTAGCAGAAGCT
Source organism: Candidatus Nanohalococcus occultus (assembly GCF_029207735.1). Taxonomy (NCBI): domain Archaea; kingdom Nanobdellati; phylum Candidatus Nanohalarchaeota; genus Candidatus Nanohalococcus; species Candidatus Nanohalococcus occultus. Next base: position 156,560 of record NZ_CP104395.1, on the reverse strand, counting down.
GTAACGGTTCTGGAAGTTCCTCCGCTACGAGTTTACGGAGCAAGATTCTACACAGAGGACCCTAACAGCGGAAAGCAGGTTTTCACGGAGGCATGGACAGAGTCTCCTTCCAAGGCACTACAGAAAGCTGTAGACGTTCCAAAGGAAGGCAACATGGACAACTTCGAGAAAGCCCGTGAAAACAGTGAAAGAATAACAGACGTACGACTCCTAGTACACACACAGCCAGGTAACGCAGGGATTTCCAAATCCAAGCCTGAGAACTTTGAGTTAGGGATCGGCGGCACAGTAGAAGAAAAACTTGATTACGCAGAAGAGATGATCGGAAAGGAGATCAACTTCTCAGACGTATTCGAAGAAGGAGAGTTCTCCGATGCTGTCAGCGTAACGAAAGGACGGGGAACAGAAGGACCTGTTCAGCGTTACGGAATCAAGAAGCTAGGTCACAAGACCCAGAAAAAACGGAGAAAGGCCGGTAACGTTGGCCCATGGCATCCGGACAAGCTATCATGGAAGATCCCTCTACCAGGACAGCAGGGATTCAACAACCGAACCGAGCAGAACAAGCGCATCCTATCCCATGGAGAAGACGGACAGGAAGTACAGAAAGAAGGAGGATTCACCAACTACGGTGAGCTAAAGTCCGAGTACATCCTAATCAAGGGAAGCGTTCCAGGAGCTACAAAACGACTTATTCGTTTGAGAACAGCTCTACGGAAAGACGAAAACCCAGGACAGCCAGAAATAACACACATCGAGCGATAAAAAATGACAGATCTACCTAAGCAGTTCAACGAACGTGTCAGACCTGACATCGTAAAGAGAGCGGTTCTATCAATTCAGTCGAAGAACCGTCAGTCCTACGGATCGGACAGAGACGCAGGTTTGAAGCAGGTTACAAGAATTAAACAGAGAAGCAACGCATTCCGTACCCAGAAAGGACGCGGAATGTCAAGAACACCGAAGAAGGCCATGCTCGCAAGAGGAAGCCAGTTCTACTGGGTTGGAGCAAAGGCTCCGCACACCCGTGGCGGACGACGCGCACACGCACCGAAGGCCGAGAAAGACTGGGAAGAAGAAGTCAACGACAAGGAAAGAAGAAAGGCGATCCGAAGCGGAATCGCAGCTTCAACAGACAAAGACCTTGTATCAGCCCAGCACCGTTACGACGGAGAAGTTCCGATCATCGAGGAAGGCCTCGAGTCAATCGAGAAGACACAGGAACTAAAACAGCTCCTCGAGGATCACGGAATGACCGAAGAGCTTGAACGCGTCAAGAAGAAAAAGGTTCGCGCCGGACGAGGATCGAACCGTGGACGTAAGTACAAGCGACGTGTCGGACCTCTAGTCGTAGTAGCAGAGGACAACGGAGTCTTCAAGGCAGCATCCAACCTTCCGGGAGTAGACGTAACCCGGGTCGAAAACCTAAACGCTGAGAAACTCGCACCAGGAGCAGAGCCAGGACGGCTTTGTGTATGGAGTGAATCAGCAATCGAAAAGCTGGAAGAAGACCAGCTCTTCGAGTAAGATACTATGAACACAGAAAAAGCTTGGAAAGTTATCGAGAACCCTCACTTGACTGAGAAAGCAATGGATAAGGTCGATGAGGACAACACACTCGTTTTGATGGTTGACATCGATGCGAACAAGCCGCAGATCGAGGACGCGGTCGAGCATCTATTCGATGTCACGGTTAAAAAAGTCAACACCACGATCACACCACAGGCCAAGAAGAAAGCGTTTGTCAGACTTTCAGAGACTGACGATGCTATGAACGTGGCCACAAAAATGGGTATGATGTAAGATGGGAGAGCCAATCAGACAACAACGCCGAGGTAAGGGGTCCAGCACATGGCGTGCTAACTCCAGAAACGGCAAAGGCGATGTAGAAATTAAGAACGCAGAGACAGCAGGAACAGTTGTAGATATTCAGCACGATCCTGCGCGCACAGCTCCTGTCGCAATAGTGGAGTACGAAGACGGTGAGGAAAGAGCGATTCTCGCACCTGAAACAGTTCAGGAAGGAGACGAAGTACACATCGGACCTTCCGCACCAATCGAACCTGGCAACACCCTTCCAATCGGAGAGATCCCGGAAGGTGTTCCGATCCACTCGATCGAAACACAGCCAGGAGACGGAGGAAAGCTCGTTAGAGCATCCGGAACCTACGCTTTCGTTGTAACACACGAGAAAGGAGGTACAAGAATCCGGCTTCCATCAAAGAGTTTCAAGAAACTTAACACACAGTGTAGAGCAACAATCGGTAAAGTCGCAGCAGGTGGACGTAAGGACAAGCCTTTCGTAAAGGCAGGAAACAAGCACCACGCGATGAAAGCACGCGGAAAGAAGTATCCGCATGTATCCGCTGTTGCTATGAACGCAGTAGACCACCCATTCGGTGGATCAGCAAAACCAGGTATGCCAAAGACGGTCTCAAGACACGCAAGCCCAGGATCCAAGGTCGGATCTGTATCGGCGCGTAAGACCGGCAACAAGACTGAGTAAAAATGAGCGACGAATTCACGTACAGAGGACACACGCTTGAAGAACTCCGAGAAATGAGTCACGAAGAGTTCGCAGAACTCCTCAACGCAAGAGGAAGAAGAAAAATCAACAGAGGACTTACGGAAGACGAGAAAAAGCTTCTCGACGACCTAGAAGACAGTGACTCGGTCAAGACACACGAACGCTCCATGATCGTTCTACCGGAGATGGTGGGCAAGGAGATCGGTGTCTACAACGGAGAGGACTTCGTTCCAGTAGAGATCGACGAAGAGATGCTCGGCCACTACCTAGGAGAGCTAGCAAAAACCCGTAAGGAAGTATCACACAGTGCGCCAGGACTTGGAGCAACAAGATCCTCACAGCACGTACCACTCAAGTAGTGATTCCAAGTGCCTATTAACACAGAACCACATCAGTCCAAAGCAGTTGGAAAGAACCTGCGAGTTTCCTGGAAGCACTGTACCGAGATCGGTCGCTGGATAAAAGGCGACTCCCTCGAGAAAGCAGTCAACAAGCTAGAACAGGTCCAGGAGAAAAACCTGGCTGTTCCAGCCACAAAGTTCGACTCCGATGCCGGACACGTATCCGGACAGGGTAAAGGACGTTATCCTCAGAACGCAGCTGAAGAAGTCTTGAAGCTTCTCAACCTGGCGGAAGCCAACGCAGAGAACGAAGGACTGAACACAGCCGCTCTAGAGGTACAGAAAGTTGTCACAAACAAAGGTCCGAAGATTCGGACACCTAAGCGTCACAGAGGACAGTCGATAAAATCAGCTCACGTAAAAATCGTCGTGGGTGAAAGATAATGACCGAATTTCACAGAGATTCCGGACAAGCAAAAGATCACCGAGGTGATCTTTGAATGAAAGAAAAACAGTTCATTGACAAAGGAGCAAGGAAAGTACGACTAGATGAGTTCCTAGAAAGAGAGCTAGAAGGAGCAGGATACTCTCACTCAGATCTAGTACGTACACCGACATCAACAAAGATCGTTATCTACGCACAGCGTCCAGGACTAGTTATTGGACGTGGCGGATCAAGAATCCGCGAGCTAACAGCAGACATGGAAGAAGAATTCGAGTTCGATAACCCTCAGATCGAGGTAAACGAAATCGAAGACGCAGACAGCGACGCAGAGATCGTCGCAAAGTCCATGGCCTCCTGGCTAGAAAAAGGAGGAAGCGCAAAGAGAGTAGGATACACCTACCTCAGACGCGTCAAGGAATCCGGGGTAATCGGTGTCGAAATCGAGATCTCCGGAAAGCTTTCCGGTAACCGAGGACGGACAGAGAAGTTCTCCTACGGATACGTCAAAAGATGTGGTAACACATCGAAGGAAAGCGTTGACTCGGCTTACACGCTAGCGCGTACAAAGCCGGGCGCAATCGGACTGAAAGTCCGGATCATGAAGGAGCTACCAGACTTCAAACACCGCAACGTCGATGTAACGGAAGAGATCCTACACGAGACCGTTGACGGCGAGACCAAGACAGAACAGATCGCAAAGATCATCGCAGAAGCTGAGAACATGACAGCAGCAGCGATCGAAGAAGCAGCAGAAGTTCAGGAAATCGACATGGAGAAAGTAACAGTCGATGAAGTAAGAGACGTCTTCGAGGAAATGGATGCCGATGAGGCCTCCGAAGTAGAATCCGAAGAAGACGAAGCCGACCAGGAGACGGAAGAAGAGACAGAATCCGAGGAAGCAGAAGATGAAGTCGAGGAGACCGAATCAGAAGACGAATCGGATGAATCAGACGTTGATTACGCAGAGATTGTATCAGGAACAATCGGCGATGCGAAAGACGCTCTCAACGACCTAGAAAACGTTGACTGGGAGAAAGCTCTTCAGGCAGAGAAGGACGATAAAAACCGTACGACATTCATCGACTGGCTAGAGTCGAAGGTTTAGAGGTGTTTTGAACAATGGCTAAACACCAGAAAGTCCAGATCTGGGAGAAATACGACGGAGGCGAATCAGCAGGAGAAAAATGCCCTCGTTGTGGAAGCTTCCTCGCCGAACACGAAGACCGCAAAAGCTGCGGTAAGTGCGGCTACACGAAGCACTCGTAAAAACTCCCTTTCTACATATTCTCTTTTTCATTTTCATTTACAAATTTAATTTTGGTTGTGTGAAAAGTAAAAATATGAATTCTAGGAAAAACCTCTTAGTGGAAGAATTACGGGCGACTAACGAAAGCGCGATCAAGAATTTTAGGATATGTATAATCTTGCTTGGTTTACTTTTTTCGAGTCTAGGATACGTAATTCAAACTAATGGAAATGGAATTACGACATTTACGTCTGAATGGAGCTTCTACTTTGGCTTTGGACTACTTTTCTCATCTATATTTCTTTCTATTGTAATATCAATAGACAGATGGAGCTCAAACACGTTAATAGATTCAAATCCTGCGCCAGATTCTATAGAAGAATCCAAGGACAATCCTATTTCAGAGCTGAGAAAGGCTTTAGAAAGAAATAAAGTAAATCTAATGATAGCACAGATGCTTCTTCTATTTTCAATTACTTCATTCGGCTACTCTATCCAGGAATCTCTAGATCTAGAAACGGGGAAATTCTTGCTGATAGCCCTGCCCATAATACTAACAGGCTCCTACCTACATATGAATGAAAAAATCTTGGAAAAACTTAGAGCTCAATGAAGATCTACTTCGCCACCGGCAACAGCGGAAAAGTCAACCACGCGGACAACGTTCTTGACTGTGAAGTCGAACAGCTAGATATTGAAACAGTCGAGCCAAGTATTGACTCGATAGAGGATATAGCGCTCTCAAAGCTAGAACAGGCCGCGAAGAAAACAGATATCGAAGATGCTTTCCTAATCGCCGATGACTCCGGACTGTTTATAGATGAGTTAAACGGTTTTCCCGGCCCGCAGACCGCATTCTTCGATCGGAAAGTAGGGAAAAACAGGATTCTTGATCTAGTTGAGCCAGGAGCTAGAGCAGAGTTCAGAGCCGCTATCGGTCTTTTCATTCCAGACGGAGACAACAAAGTGTTTTCCGGCAAAATTTCAGGCCAAGTAGTTGAACCACGCGGTGACGGAGGCTTCGGGTACGATCCGATCTTCCAACCAGAGGGACAGGGTAAGACATGGGGAGAAGATCCTAGTCTGAAGGATGAAACTTCTCATAGGCAGAAGGCTTTGATGGAGCTGAAAAACTACATCGACGAACACTTAATTTAACGTTTCAACCGAGTTATTCAAGCATGAAGGTCCTTGGAATAGAAAGTACCGCTCACACGCTGGGAATCGGGGTTGTTGACGAAGACGAGATACACTGTAATGTAAAGTCGATGTTCGAGCCAGATGAAGGAGGTATTCATCCAAGGGAAGCTTCCGAACACCATTACCAGAAAGCACTTCAGATAATTAACGAGGTAGATCAAAAGACAGAGTTCGAACTCTCTGAGATCGATGCCGTTGCCTTCTCACAGGGACCTGGCATCCAACAATGCCTTGAGATCGGTGTGGTCATTGCCCGTACGCTCGCCCTCAAGTACAGCGCAGAGTTGATCGGAGTTAACCACTGTCTTGCCCACATATCTATCGGGACCCGTACCACTGAGGCGGAAAATCCGACGACACTCTACGTTTCCGGAGGCAATACACAGATAGTAGAGTTCCGCAGCGGGCGTTACAGGGTGATCGGAGAAACACTTGATACCGCGCTTGGAAACGCCTTGGACAAACTCGCCCGAAAACTAAGTTACCCGCATCCCGGCGGACCGGAAATCGAGAAACTAGCCGAGAAAACAGACGAGATAATTGAGACAACCTATCCGATCAAAGGCATGGATCTATCCTACTCCGGTCTCGTAACAGATATGGAACGGAAAGTGGGAGATGAAAAAGACGAGGTAGTCGCAAACACCTTCCAGGAGTATGCCTATTCGGCAGCGGTTGAAGCACTGGAGCGAGCGATGGCTCAATCTCAAAGCAGCGAAGCGCTTTTAACGGGAGGAGTGGCAATGAACACACGGTTGCGTGAGATGGTGACGAAGATGTGTGAAGAACGTGGAGCGAAAGCCTACTTCCCGCCGCCAGAGTACTGTATGGACAACGGAACGATGATCGCCCACCAAGGACTCATCCAGGCGAAGGCCGGGGATAGGACAGAAATTGAAGACAGCCAGGTTGATCCGAACTGGAGACCGGATGAGGTAAAAGTATCATGGATTTAGAACAGGCAAGGAAAACAATTGAAGACGGAGGAATAATCATTTTCCCAACAGAGACCGCTTACGGCATAGCAGCCGATGCCCGGAACCCAGAAGCTGTCGAAAAGGTTTACAAGGCTAAAGAACGTCCGCGATCCAAAGGGTTAACCACGATTGTATCCTCTCTTGAGCAGGCTGAAAAATACGGAAAACTGACAGAAGACGAACGGGCGGTTATAGCGGAGTTCATGCCCGGACCTCTGACGCTTGTAACGCGGAAAAAGAAAGGTCTGGCCGAGAATATCAACGAGGATTTTGTTTTCCGGATTTCCTCAGGAGAGACAGCACGAGAGCTGGCAGAAGAGTTTCCGATCACAGCTACTTCTGCGAATATTTCCGGGGAAGACACGAGTTACGCAGTCGAAGATATTTCTGAAGAGCTTCTGGAAAAGGTTGATGGCGTAATCGATGTGGGAGAGCTTGAAGACGGACCTACCTCGAGTATCATAGAGATTGTTGACGGCGAGGTAAAAACGTATAGACAAGGACCTATTAAGAGCGATGAAATCGAAAAAGTAATTAGATGATCTCCGAGCTAGTGTTGCCCTTCGATTTCGCACTGATAATCATAACAGCAACCTTGCTAGGATTTCTTACGAAAAAGACCGGGCAGCCAACGATCGTTGCCTACATTTTCACAGGGCTTTTGCTCGGACCCGTATTTTTGAACGCGGTCTCGGAGAGCGCCTTAACCCGTCTAATATCCGAGCTAGGGCTTGGATTCTTGCTTTTCCTCGTAGGTATAGAGTTAGACTTCGAGGAGATCAGAGACATCTTAGGATCAGTGACGAAGATAGCGCTCGGACAGACAGTTTTACAGACAGCCCTGGCTTTCGCAGTTTCATACATGCTCGGTTTTACACTTATCGAGACATCCGTACTGGCTGTAGCAACGGTTTTCGGAGCCACACCGGTCGTTATCAAGATACTTTCGGACAAAGACGAACTCTCTACCCTGCCAAGCAAGATAGATGTAGGAGTACTGATTATACAGGATATTATACTGATTGTCACCCTGACAGTTCTGAGCGTAGACTCGTTTGGAAACGTAAGCCAGGTCGCGACCAGCATACTGAAGATACTGGGAATGTCAGGAGCGATCGCCGGACTTTCCTTCGTTTCATCCAGATGGATTCTGCCGGATATATTCGAACGTATAGCGGACAACAAACAGGCTTTGCTGATCTACGGCATCACCTGGGCCTTTACCTTCATCTCGTTGGCCAGCTACCTCGGAATATCCATAGAGGTCGGAGCATTTCTGGCAGGATTAAGCCTAGGACAGTTACCTTACAGCCAGGAGCTACAGGAAAGAGTCAGACCGATAACCAACTTCTTCATAATGATATTTTTCTCAAGCATAGGACTATCGATAGATGCTGCTAGCCTGACAGCTTACTGGAAGGAAGCATTTATAGGCGCAGGAGTATTAATGGCAGGAAACTTCTTGATAATGTTTTACCTGATCGACAGAGAGAACTTCACACCAGAGACCTCCTTTTTGGGAAGCATAAACATGACCCAGGTCAGCGAGTTCTCACTCGTAGTTGGCGCAGCAGCCGCAGCAAAAGGATTCATAGGAGACGAGATAATCGGATACCTAAGCATGATGGCCTTGATCACGATGAGTCTGTCAGCATACCTCATAAACTATAACAGAGATATTTACAGCAAGATCGAGCATTTACTATCCCGTTTCGACTCGGAGGACAAACAAGATATAGAGATAAAGAAGCTCGAAAATCATGCGGTGATAATAGGTTACGATACCGTCACTAAAAACCTTATAGACATTCTCGAAGACCGTTTCGAGGACATAGTTGTTATAGACAACGGTACGAAAAATATCGATGAGCTGGCTCGTTCAGAGGTCGAGTTCATCCACGCAGATGTAAAGCACTCGGAGATACGTAACGCAGCCGGCATAAAGAAAGCTAAACTTATTGTGAACATGTCCTCTGACTTCCAGGCCAGCAAGGAAATCATCGAGTACGCGGGACGGAAGCCAACCATATTTGTAAAAGCCAACAGCTTAGAGGAGGCCGGAGAACTCTATGAAATGGGAGCGCATTACGTAATGATTAAACACATGCTTACAGGCGAGAAGCTAAGCGAGTACGTACAGCTTTACATAGAAGACCGAGAGCTGTTCAAACAGGAGGTATCTTCAGAGCTGGATCGGATACGTTACGGAGGTAGGAACTGATGTCCGAGCTGATCAACCTTCTTACACTGGTTTTCGCATCCTCCGCGTTCCTGATACTAATAATGGACCGGCTGAACCACCCTATCCTACCGGCCTACATACTCGGAGGAATACTTATAGGCGGCTACCTGCCCGAAGAACAGTTCCTTAACCTTTCACAGCTCGGAATAGCATTTCTAGTCTTTATCTTCGGGCTTAAAGCAGATCTCAGCCGGATAAAAGTCACAGCATTCGAAACTACGACAACCACGCTAGTTCAAGTAGCTTTAGCCGGCGCATCCATGTTTGTAATAGCACAGGGATTCGGATTCAACGCCTTGAACTCGCTGTATCTTGCGGCAGCAGCAGGATTCAGCTCCTCAATGGTAGGATTAGAGCTGATAGACGGAGAAATACGAGCAGACCTGCTTCACGGACGGCTCGCAGAATCAATCCAGCTGATGCAGGATCTACTTGCCGTGGCGCTGATAGCCGTGATCGGATCCTCACTGACTCTGAACGCTCTAGCCATGAACTTCCTAGAGCTGACAGGAATGATTGCTTTAGCAGTTATTTTCCGACAAATAGTTTTCGATAATGTCGCAGCTCTCGCAGAAGGCTCCGAGGAACTTCTAATGCTAAGCTCGCTGACGCTTCTAACCGTATTCATCTCAGTAAGCCAGCTACTTGAGCTTTCGATCGTTACAGGAGCCTTCGCTGCCGGACTCGCAGTAGCAAAGTTCCCTCACAACCTCGAAATACTTGACTCAGTTGGCTCGCTGAAAGACTTTTTCTCAGCCATATTCTTCGTATCACTCGGCGCGCTGATCGCATACCCAGAACCAACAGCTATTGCGCTAACCTTGATACTTTTAATCGGAACCCTGATCATCAAACCCGTTATAACCAGCCTTTTGCTGATGACAAACGGCTACGATAAGAGAACCTCTTATCTAGCAGGATTCAGCCTCGATCAAGTAAGCGAATTCTCCCTGATAATAGCTATTCAGGCCTACATCGCAGGAACAATCGCACTCGAAATATTCCATGCTATAACACTTGCCGCAACAGTCACAATGATCATATCATCCTATACAAGCCGCTACGAAGAAGAGATTTACGAAGCAGTCTCAAAAAACGACTGGATAGAAGTAAATAGCCGGAAGATTAAGGAAAAATCCGATGTGCCGTCAGATATGAAAGAACACGTGATACTCGTAGGTTACGACATACAGGGCAAGGAAATCGCTGAGAAACTCGAGATCGAAGGACAAGACTACGTTATAATAGAAAATGACCCGGAGAAAATCAGTCAGATATCGAAAGAGGATAAAAACTACACTTTCGGAGATGTAATGGATGATGAGACATGGAAAACTGCGAAAATAGATGAAGCAAGTCTCATAATTTCTACAGTGCCTTCGACAAAAATCTCAAAGCATATAAGCCAGCTTGAAACCGATGCGGATATAATCGTGAATTCTTCGGAAATAGATGAAGCTAAAGAGCTGCTTGAAGCAGGCGCAATGTATGTCAGCCTCGCAGAAGTGCTTTCTTCCGAAGAGTTAAACGAACATATCAACGGCGTTTTACACGATCAAAACTACAGAGAAGAACTCAGGCGGAAAAACATTCTGGAAATCAGACAGCAGCTTCAAAACTCGGATAGTTGAAATATAATTTTTACCTTCTAACCTTGAGCCGTGAAGTTACAGGGCGCAGAAGCAGTGGTAAATATAGGAGAGGAAGTATCCAAGGAAAGAGTCTCGAAAAAGTACAGACACCCCGATTTAGACGACAGGATAAGAGAACAACGAAACAGTAGAGAAGCACAGTCACTACGCCAAGCCGCCCGAGCCGGAGCAAACGTACCGCAGGTGCTTGAAGAGAAAGAATACTGCCTCCGTATGGAGAAAATCGATGGCAACGCATTGAAAGAACAGCTATCAGCTTCGAACGTCGAAAAAGTCGGTAAAAACCTCGCGAAAATCCACGAAGCAGATATTATTCACGGAGACCTCACCACCAGCAACGTCATAGTATCGGATGAAGTTTATTTAATCGATTTCGGGCTTTCCTTCCGTTCGGAGCGGATCGAGGACCGGGCAATGGATCTTCACATGTTCAAACAGATTTTAGAGTCCTCGCACCCTGAAAAAGCTGAAAGCTGCTGGGAGGCATTCATAGACGGATACTCGGGCTACGAGGAGAGCGAGGAAGTGTTCGAAAGGCTTGAAGACGTTGAGATGCGTGGCCGTTACAAGACCTGATTTAAAAGTCTTCCATCGAGTTAAATTTTAGACCGGGAGAGTGCTGCTCGACCGGATCGGCATGTGATAATCAATGAACAACTACACAGACAAGCTTTCGGAAGTTAAAGATAAAATCGCAGGACTCGTTTCCAGAGGAGATAACTAATGGCACGTATGCACTCCAGTGGAGGCGGAAAGTCCGGCAGCAAGAACCCTGTAAACAAGAAGGTTCCGCGCTGGACAGACTACAACGAAGACGAAGTAGTCGATCTAATTGTAAGGCTTCGTGAAGACGGCCTGAAGCCAGCTCAGATCGGATCCAAGCTCAGAGACCAGTACGGAATCCCTGATGTAAAGACAGTTACAGGAAGCAAGCTTACAGAGATACTTGAAGAAGAGGACATGGCTCTTGAGATGCCTGAAGACCTTCAGAACTTACTTGAGAAGGCTGAAAGCATCAAGGACCACTACCATGACAACCAGAACGATCAGAAGGCTGAAAGACAGCTAAGACTGGTTGAAGCCAAGATTCGACGTATCGCCAAGTACCACAGAGAGAACGGCAACATTCCAGAGAACTGGAAGTACGTAAGAGACGAGAAGTAAATTCTCCCATCTAAGGGGCCAGGAGTAAGAACCGTTTTAAGCTCCGGCCCTCTTACATATTCTAGTGGTTACATGGTTCAAGATGTTCTAGACGCAGCTAAGCCCGCAGCAGAAAAACTCAAGGAGTTCGACGGAAAGATCCGACTGGTAGGACAGTACGATGCTGACGGAATATCAGCCACCACGATCGCACACGAGATGCTTGAAAGACTTGGAAAAGACTTCGAGTACGAAATTGTAAAACAACTATACGAAGAGGGCGTTGAAAGACTCGCAGAATGCGAAGAAGAACTTATACTGTTCGTCGACATCGGCTCAGGACAGTCCGAGCTAATAGAAGAACATATCGCCGGAGACAAACAGGTAATTGTAAGCGACCACCACGAACCACAGATAGAAGGAAGTTTTATCCACATGAACCCTCACTTCCTGGGTTACGATGGAGGAGAGGCAATTTCTGCCGCAGGAATGACCTACCTGTTAGCCAAAGCAGTTAATGCCGAAGGAAACAAGGATTTGATCCGTTTCGCGCTCGTAGGTGCGACAGGAGACGTCCAGAAACAGGACGGAGAGTTCATCGGGTTAAACTCGGAGATCGCAGAGGAAGCCGTAGAAAACGGGTTTGTAAGCAGACGGCAAGGCCTTGATCTTTACGGCCGAACCACCAAACCGCTTCAGAAGTCGTTGATGTATACCACCGATCCTTATCTGGAAGGAGTTTCTAACAACGAGGGCGGAGCCATCCAGCTGGTTAAATCCGCCGGTATAGACCTTAGAGAGGACGGAGACTTCCGTTCACTAGCCGATCTGGACGAAGACGAGGAGAGAAAGCTGATCCACCGGATGATCGAATCCGGCTACGACGTACAGTCTCTATTAAACGATATCTACATGCTGGAAAACGGCTATGAGATCGATGAGTTTTCCACAGTAATCAACGCATGCGGAAGGCTTGGAGAACCCAAGAAAGGTGTTGAAATCCTTCTCACCAACGATGAAACCTTGATCAACAAGATGTCACGCAAGTACGGCCGGAAAATATCGGAATCACTGCGTTACGTAGAAAACAACAAGGACGATGAGGATCGTATCTACGAGAAGACGATTGGAATCATTGACGGCAAAGACGACATCAGCGAGGAGTTTATAGGAACCGTAGCAACGATCTCAATGAGCAACGGGTTTTTCGATGAGATTCCTGCGATCATGGGAGTTGCCGAGACCGAAGACGAGAAACTAAAGATCTCATCCCGTGCGGACAAGAAGATGGTTGAAGACGGCTTGAACCTTGGAGAGATCATCGGCGAGATATGTGAAGACGTCGATGGAGAGGGCGGAGGCCACAACGTAGCAGCAGGAGCGAAGATCCCGCAGGATCAAAAACAGGAGTTTATCGATCAGCTGGATGCTGCTATCGCGGAAAGAGTTTGAGCCTACAGGTTCAACAGTCCGTTTATAAAGATTTGATTCGAGGTTTCCCACATGGCTAAGGCAGTTATCCAGAAGAACTGGTACGAAATCCAAGCACCGGAAATATTCGATGCTGATGAAGTTACAGAGACTCCTGCTGAAAAGGATTCTCAGGTAGTCGGCAGAAAGGTGCGTGAAGGACTTGAAGACCTAATGGAAGGCACAGACAAATACTACGCTGATGTCACCCTGAAGGTTACAGACGTAGAAGGAAACAAAGCATTTACAGAGATCGCAGGAATGGAAGTATCCAAGGAGTACGTCTCCCGGATGATCCGCAAGCGAAGCGACAGATTCGATCTCGTACACGATACTAAAACAGATGACGGAAAAACCGTCAGAATCAAGGTTGTTGGCGCAACAGTCAGAAACACATCCTCCAAGACGCTTAAAGACGTCAGAAACGCGATGAAGGACCTCATCGACGAGGAAGCAAACAGCGCAACATACCACGAAGTAATGGAGATGATCTTCGAGGACAGACTTCAGGACGAACTGAGAGACATCGCAGAAGACATCTACCCATTCAGACAGCTCGAGATCCGGAAGACCGAGCTACGGGATTAAAACTCCATATCACATTTTTCTTTTCATATCTTCTAATGTCTGTATCCCAGTCTTACGACGCCGAGTCAGTTCAGGAGCTAGAAGTTTACAGCGAAAACTCATTTGATTACAAGGACCTCCGTGACCTGAGCAAACGTTACGCACAGAAAGCAGACAACCCTCTAGAAGTAGAGCGACACCGCAGAGAGCTGAATAAATGGACTAACACCCGAATTGCCTACGCAGAACGCAATATAAGCGGATACCGACAGACAGAAGAGGATATAGGAGAGTTACTGGAGTTCGTTGACCGGAAACTCGAAGACGGATTGAGAAAAAAGAAAAAGGCGTTCCTGAAGATCTCAAAGCGCCTGGAAGAAGCTGAAAACTAATCCAAGTATTCAAGAACCTGTTTTACGTGGTTTTCCGGATCAACTTTCCGGAATACTTCCACTATTTCGCCGTTTTTGACAAGAAAGCTTGTTCGCTCGGCGAAACCTGCTTTTGTTAGAACTCCGAATCTTTCAGCAGCCAGTCCTTCCGGATCAGCAAGTACATCGAAATCCAAGTTGTTTTCTTCGTGGAACTCTTTCTGTTTTTCAACGGAATCAGTGCTGATACCGTAAACATCGACGCCCAGATCGCTGAACTCTTCTATACTGTCTCTAAGATCGCATGCCTGTTTTGTACAGCCAGAAGTACCGGATTTCGGATAAAAGTAGAGCAAGGCGTTTTCAATGTCTTTAGAGTTTACAATCTCTCCGTCCTGATTTTCAAGCTCGAAACCAGGTAGTTTCTCGATTTCTTCGACGCGAGGACTTGATGAAAATGCCTTTTTGATTCTGGAGATAAACTGTTTCATGAAAAGATACTCGTGGTCACAATTGAAAAGCAGATGCCTTCTACACCAGCAAAGTTATCCCGTAAGTCAAAGCCGCTGAGAGCAAGAACGCTGCCATCCAAGCCCCCGCAGTACGGAGAATCTTCGAGTGATCAGTGTTTTCCGTTCCTTTAACCAGCCCGCTGCCTATCATGGACGCGATAATCGCTTCATTGAAGGATATAGGTATACCGTAGAAGATCCCTATCTGTGCTAGAATTGAAGCAGTTACGAGCGCGGCAAAACTCCTCCGAGGACCGACATTCGAATAATCAAAGCTGATTGCCCGGATTATACGAGGAGAATAAACCCAGGTGCCTAAAAGCATGGCAAGACCGCCGGTAGCAAGCAGCAAAGAAAGAGAAAAGTTTCCTGTAAGCGGACCCACCGCCAAACCTACTGCTGAAGCCCCTGCCGAGTACGAAAGATAACAACCGGCAACTAGAAGACCTATGCGAATCTCACTCTTGTAATTTTGACGAGAAACCTTGCTTCTAAGAACCTTAGCCAACCCATAGGCCATTCCTGCGGCAAGCGGAGGAATCAAAAGCCAGTAACCAATAACACCCGTCAAAACACCCCAGTTAACTGTGTTGCCCAACCCCAGTCCGCTTCCTATAACAGCACCTATGACCGTAAACGCAGTAGGCATCGGATAATCACCCAGAACACTGATTATAACCAACGAGGCCGCAACTGAGAGAATTATAGCCGCCTGAATTACCTGTATCTCACCTGCTAAAAGATTTGAACCAATTGTCCTAGTAGTATTTCCTCCTTGAACTATTGCCCCTGCAAGCGCGAATATACCTGCGAGCATCGCGCTTCTTAGCACGTTTGCGCCTCCAGAACTGTTTACAGGTCCGAATGCCGATGCGACTGTCGAAGCACCGATGGAAACACCCATGAAAATAGAGGCAGCGAACGCTAAACCGAGTGCGAACTCACTTAGCATTCTTGAATTTCTCCTTTAACTTCTGACGGGACTTATCCGAGTTAACATTCACGTCTAACTCGTATTCTCCGGATCTGCTTGATTTCATATCCGCAGACAGTTCTTCGGTATCCAAGTAGTATCTTTTACCTCTGAGAATTATTTTCGAGTAAACTAAGGATTCAAATCTGCGGAAGACGCCTAGAACTGTGGCTGCGAAAGGTCTTATAGCAGTTTCCGAGGCCTGGTTTATCTCTTTGGAGGGATTCTGGCCAGTAGTTACCTTCTTAGTGGCTTCGAGAGCTTTCTCAGAGGCATCTTTGAAGTCTTCTTTTCCTTTAGTAGATATCTTCTTTTTTACGAGGGCCTTTTCCACCGTTTTCCGCTTCATATTGTTTTCGGCTTCTTCCTCCTTCGGCCGCCATTCTTCGAACTCCTTGACCGACTGTTCGTCAGCGGCGTCTTTTACCGCCTCCTCTACTTCCTCGCTGAACTCAGCGATCTCCTTCCACTCTCCTTTTTTCTTTACTCCTGAGTTCGTTTCCTCGACGTTATCGGCCATTCCTTAACACGAATAAGCATAATTCCGCATTTAAAGTAAATGATCCTCTAGAGCTACCTTTACAGAGTTGAATACTTTTTCCTTGGAGTTTGAAGCGTCTACAAACTCTATTGGCTCTTCCAACTGCTTAAGCTCTCTGTATTTTACAACTACTTTCTGTTGGAAGTCTAACTGCTCGAAAACGTTTCCATCCTTACCTCTTTGCTCAACTCTCTCCATTCCCTCCTCTGCCGAAACATCTAACACCACCGTTAGATCCGGTTTGATAGCTGAACGGTTCAGAGACTTCACCCACTCGAAGTCTTCGCCCATCAACGGCTGATATACAAGCGAGGAGTGATAGTAACGATCACAGACAACAGTCTCACCTTTCTCCAGCTTTGGGATAACTTCCTCTTCTAAATGCACCATACGGTCGGCTGCGAAAGCTAGAGCGACTGTATCAGCGGAGCTATCATCAGTGGATATAAGCTCATCGACCTTGACACCTATCTTGCTCTTGGAGGGTTCGTAGGTATAGTGCGCATCTAAGTGGTCAGCCAGCTTTTTTGCCTGCGTGGTGGTGCCTGCGCCGTCTGCGCCTTCAATTACGATAAAAGTTCCCGGGTAAGACTCTGATTTCACATCCGGGTTTTAGAGCCGAACGATTTTAACTACATCTCCTCTTTTAACGGTTTGAAACCCATAAGTTGGTATGTTCCAAAAAGGAGAGTTGGAAAGCCTGGCGGTCGCAACCGGTTTAATACTGTTAAATATCGGAGTTATCTGGGCATTTGCCTTTACACCGCTTGCGGCAGCTAATAATGTGCTTTTCAACCACTTCATAATAGGAGTCGCGGTTTACGGAGTCTTGCTTTCCGCAGGTCTTTTCATAGCTAAAAGAGGAGTCCGTGACGGCAACACAGGAATGGCGGTCGGCGGAACATCGCTGGTCCAGTTCGCTTACGGAATGTTCGGAGCAGGCGTAATCTCGATGCTTAGTCCGTCTATACAGGCACTGGCGCTTGGAACCACAGCCGTTGCAACAACTGCTATAGCAGTGATCTGCGGCCTAGCAGTGTTTGGCACCGACCACGATTTTTCCTCGTGGGGCAAGTACGCTAACTACATCTTCCTAGGGGTTTTCGGACTGTCGCTTGTAGGAACGTTCAGCGCAGGAATGATTATTTTCGCATTCTTCCTTGCTTTAATCGGCTTCATAGTGTACCTTGTCGATCAGATCTACAGAGTCAAGGTCAAACCTGGCCAGCCGTTCATGAACGGAATCGGACTTTACACGGCATACATGGGCGTATTCGTTGAAATACTCCAGATGATAGTCTATATGCTGCTCGACGAGTAACAAGAGTTCGATTCCCGGAACCGAAACAAAAATAGTAGTTCCTTAGAACCTTGAGGTATGGAACACCGCGATCTGGAAGATGCCGACCCGGAAGTTTACCAAGCACTGAACGATGAGATAGAGAGACAAGAATCCGAATCCCTGGAGATGATTGCCTCGGAGAACTTTGTGCCGAGACAGGTACTTCAGGCACAGGGATCGGTTATGACAAACAAGTACGCGGAAGGATATCCCGGAAACCGGTACTATGCGGGCTGTAAACACCACGATAAAGTTGAGAACTTAGCGAAAGAACGCGCCCTGGATCTTTTTGGCGGCGACCACGCGAACGTTCAGCCACACTCCGGAAGCCAGGCGAACTTCGCAGCGTATGCGGCAGTTTTAGATCCAGGCGATAAGATACTGGGGCCTGTACTAGCCCACGGCGGCCATTTAACTCATGGACACGGCGTTAACTTCTCAGGCGAGCTATATGATTTCGGAACCTATGCTATCAACAAAGAGACCGAGCGGTTCGAAAAAGAAGACATCTTAGAGGCCGCTAGAGAACACGATCCGGATCTCATAGTCATGGGGTACTCGGCTTACCCACGCGAGTTCGAATTCGAGATGTTCCGCGAAGTAGCTGATGAGGTCGATGCCTTGCTGATGGCAGATATTGCTCATATTTCCGGATTAGTCGCGGGCGGCAAACATCCCGAGCCTTTCCCACACTGTGATATCGTTACAACCACGACCCACAAATCGATCCGGGGCGCACGTGGCGGAATGATTCTGTGTAAGGAAAAGTACGCCGAAGACGTCGATAAGGCAGTCTTTCCGTACACTCAGGGCGGACCTTTGATGCATCAGATCGCAGCGAAAGCAGTCAGCTTCAAGGAAGCACAGCGCGATAGCTTCGAGGAATACGCCGAACAGATAATTAAGAACACAGAGGCCCTAGCTGAAGGATTAAGAAATGAAGGTTTGAAGCTGGTTTCAGGCGGAACCGACAACCACCTGGTTTTAGTGGATCTTCGCAACGAGGAAGTCACTGGCAAGCAAGCCGAATCCCTGCTTGAAGAGATCGGCGTTGTCTGTAACAAGAACATGGTGCCTTACGACCCGGAGAGTCCTTTCGTAACCTCAGGGATAAGACTTGGAACGCCTGCGCTGACGACCAGAGGAATGAAAGAAAAAGAGTTAGAGCAGATCGGCGAGATGATAGCACGGAGAGTCAAGAATCCTGAAGACGGAAAAATGGAAGAAAAAATGAAGGAGAAAGTATCGGAGATACTTGAAGAGTTCCCGCTTTACGAGAACTCAAAGGTCAAGTACTAGCTGGAGCCTTAAACAGGCTTTTTCCGATGCTTTTCCTTACATTAGCAAGTACCAGCAGGTTTCGGTGCATCCGGGTACTGTGCGAAACCCTGATCGGAGTTCTCAACACAAACCACGATTTCACCAGTCAGAGTCTCCATCCGCCCGGAACTGCTGTGAGAAAATCCAGCGAGCTTAATGTATATAATTCTATGTCTAAGTATAGACAACAGTACATACATAGTGTTGTAAACAGGTTTTGTGCTGTTTGGAAATCTAAAACACTGCTAGAAGTTTTTTCCGGCTGAAAAATCTGGTTTCAATAGTTTTCGAGAAAAGCTGCGGCCGAGGGCTTAGGAACTTCTAGAGCGTATCCGAAATCCGCCGAGTCCTCTAGACCATAGTCAGCTTTAATACCGTAGAGTTCTGCGACAGCATCTATTATTCTCAAACCCTCTCCTTTTGCTCCGCTGCCTTCCTCATAGACTCCGTTATCATTTATACCGATCTCGTAATGCGTGAGATTCTCTTTTACCTCGATTTCAAGTTCGGGTTTGCGTCCTAACTCAGCGGCCGAAGGTCTTCCATGCTCCACATAATTTTTGCCTATAGTGTTTACAGCAGGCCTGGCTCCGGCATCGAGAGCAACCAATTTATCCATAGCCGCCTCAGAATTCAAGACGAGTTCATCGCCGCCAAACTCAGTCAACGGCTCAAGGAACTCCTCTAACTCCAGGTAAGAAGAACTTAAGCCGCTATGTGTACTCTTGTTGAGAGATTCAACCTCCTTTATCCTTTCTCTACAGTACTCGAGTTTTTCTCCAAGATCTCCATCGAAGTTAAACTCTACAGCCGGGAACTCCTCTTCTGTGAGGCCAAGAATATCTACATTTGACACATAGCAATCTATGACATTGAGAGCAGTCTGAAGCTCTTTTTCATGGCCTTCAATATCAAGACTTGGATCTCCGCCGTTTTCCTGAAGCCTAAGAGATGCCTCTAGTGACGCATACTGATTTCTCAGCTCATGGCGCAGCATCTTCTCCAGGAAGCTCTGTTTTTGGTTAGCCATGAGTAACAAAATAGAATTATTTTTAAACCGATTGAGTTCTCTAACCACATGATTTGAATAGTTACTCTCCGAAACCCGGATCATGGAACAGTACCAGCAGCTCGTTGAAACAGTACTTGAAAACGCAAACTACAGACCGAACAGAACTGACTCAGATACCTTATCGACCTTCTCCCAGTTCCACAAGATCGACTTATCGAAGGGTTTTCCGCTGCTCACAACCAAAGACATGAGCGGCTACCGGTGGAACTCTTTGATACATGAGCTGCTCTGGTACTTTTCCGGCGAACACCACATCCAGAACCTCAAAGAACATACAAAGATCTGGAACGCATGGGCCGACGAAGACGACAACTTAGAGACTGCTTACGGGCGTTTCTGGCGTCGTTACCCGGTACCAGATGAGTCAAAGCATCTTGACGGAGAAGCATGGGCGGATGAAGAGACCAACTGGGTCAACGAAGAAGACGGCGAGTTAACCATCGATCAGATCCAGTACGTAATAGATACTTTAAACGATGATAACCCGGATAGAAGCCCTAATTCGCGTCGACTTGTTATAACACCTTGGCATCCTGCCAATGCCGAAGTCTCTGGTCTTCCTCCGTGCCATGCGATGCTTGTGTTAAACGTTCAGGACGGGAAGCTTAACGCACATCTAACCCAGCGGTCTGGAGACATAGCATTGGGAATACCGTTTAACATCGCCTGCTATGCTTTGATAACTCAGATAATCGCGGAACAAACCGGTTTCAAGCTAGGAGAGTTCGCCCATACGATTGTCGATGCCCATATATACTGTGGTAAAGGCGAGCGCGGCGAGTGGTACAGCGAGAACATAGAGGAGTTAAAACAGAAGGTCAGAGACTGTGAGAAACCAGAAGAGTTCCTTGAGGTCAAGGAATGGATTGAGGAAAATGCTCCAAGCGAAGACGAAGACGAGGAAGGTCACGATCACGTTCCAGGTCTTTTAGAGCAGCTTTCTCGGGAGCCAAGGCAGCGTCCGGCGATGGAAATTGCCGACAAGGATCTCGATGAGTTAAAGTATGAAGACTTCAAACTGAAAGGCTACAATCCACATGAAGGCCTGAGTTTCTCGGTAGCAGAGTGATGGAGTACAAACAGACTGCTGAGAAAGCACGTTCCCAGAATCAAGGAGACCCCGTGATTGTAACCGGCTCGCTCTATCTGCTTGGAGAGTTAAAACAGAGGATGAATCAGTAATGAAGAAGGTTATAATCGCAGCAGTTTCGGAAAACAGAGCTATAGGTAAAGACGGAGAGATACCTTGGCAAATCCCGGAGGATCTAAAGCATTTTAAGGAAAAGACCACCGGCCATCCGGTTATAATGGGGCGTAAAACCTTCGAGTCGCTTCCGGAAAGCCACCGGCCTCTACCCGGCCGGACCAACATTGTTTTGAGCCGGTCAGGCTTCGATCACACCAAAGAGAGTGTAAGATCAGCGAACAGTCTGGATGAGGCCTACCAGATCGCAGACGAGCTGGCTGAAAAAGCCTTCGTGATAGGTGGTGCTTCAGTCTACAGACAGGCCTTGAAAGATGCGGACCGCATGATATTGACCGAGATCCATGAGCGCTATGAGGGAGATACGTTTTTCCCGGAGTTCGAAGACGGGAACTGGAGGGAAGTTCGGAGAGATGAACGCGAAGGTTTTGATTTCGTCAAGTACCGCAAGCACTGTTAAGATTTCGAATAGAGGTTGTTAGATATGAAAGTAGAAAATCTAGATATTCCCGAAGGGATTCGTGAAGGCTTTCTCGACTCTGGAATCACGGACCTGAATCCACCTCAGCAGGATGCCGTCAAATCTGGTCTTCTGGACGCCGAGGACATGATAATTGCCTCTCCGACGGCTTCCGGAAAGACTTTGATCGCGGAGATCGGGATCTCCAAACAGGTAGTGGAGAACAACAAGACTGCTATCTACATCGTGCCTTTGAAGGCGCTGGCGAGTGAAAAATACCAGGATTTCAGCGAGCGTTTCGAAGATCAAGATGTCCGGATAGCGGTCGGAGATCACGATGACTCCGGAGAATCGCTTTCAACGGCAGATATAGTTGTGGCCACCTCCGAGAAGCTTGATTCCCTGCTTCGGCACAACCCGTCTTGGATCCATGAGATCGGACTGGTTGTAATCGATGAGATACATCTAATCACCTCCCCGGACCGCGGTCCAACCCTGGAAGTCACTATCGCAAGGCTCCGGGACATACTTGATTTCCAGCTGCTGGGACTGTCAGCTACGATCTCGAACAGCGATGAGCTGGCTGACTGGCTGGATGCCGAGCTGGTCGAATCGAAGTACAGGCCCGTCGAGTTAAAACACGGAGTCTACTGGGACAACGAAATAGAGTTTTACAGCGAGGAAACCATAGAGGAAAACTCGATACCGAACAAGAATCCCGAACCGGGCGGAAAACTCGAAGGCACGAAGGTCGGAGGTTTCTCAACCGGCAACGAAGTAAAAGAACAAGAGAAAGAAGAGATTGAGTCGGAAAAAGTCTTTATCGAGGACAAACACGGTAGAGGCTCGATAAACCTAATACAGAATACTTTAAACATCGACAAACAAGCAATTGTCTTCTGTTCTTCGCGAAAAGGCTCTGAAAAATCCAGTGATCGGGCCGGAAAGATAACGACGGAGGATTTAAGCCGAGATGAGCGCAAAAAACTCAAAGATTATGCGGACCGGATCGAAAACGTCCTAGGTTCTCCGACATCTCAGTGTAAGCGGCTGGCAGAAAACGTTCGGAAAGGAGCTGCCTTCCATCACGCCGGGCTTGTCAACAAGCAAAGAGAGCTGGTGGAAGATGCGTTCCGAGAAGGACTGGTCCGTACGGTTTCTGCGACCCCGACACTGGCCGCAGGAGTCAACTTGCCGGCTTACAGAGTCATCATGAGGGACTTGAAACGGTACACCGGCGACGGCATGGATTTTATCCCGACCCTAGAGTACGAGCAGATGTGTCTTCCATATGGACAGGAAATATGTCTGCCTGATGGACGGATGAAGAAGATAGGTAAGATAGTGGAAAATAAGGAAAAGTTGGAGGTTCTTTCCTACAATACAGAGGATGACCGGTTAGAAAGCTGTGAGGTGACAGAGCATTATCAGCGTGAAGAGGATACGGTTCTTGAAATTGTGACTGAGACCGGGAGCTTTCAGCTAACAGAAAATCACCCTGTGCTTACATACAATAACGAATGGAAAAACGCCAAAAATCTTGAAGAAGGAGACCTACTGAAAACTGCCGATAGCCGAATCTGTAACCGAAATCCTTTTTTCCACCAGCTCTTCCCAGAAGACTGCTACGTCGTAGGATGCGGAGATCTACTGAAACGTTACAAAAGCAATTCAGGTCTAACTGACGAAGAAATTGCAGAAGAGCTTGGAATAAGCAGTTCTACAATATATCACTACAAGAATGACAGAAAAGCAATACCTTTACAAGGCGTTCTTAAGGCATGTGAGAAGCTCGGTACGGAGCCCCAAGAGATCTCCAGTAAGATCGACTACATGAAGAGCAGCTACGGTAATAAAATCGCAGTTCCGGAAAGGATTTCCGAGGACTTCATGTGGCTTATAGGTCTAATCATAACAGATGGAAACCTGAACAAGACGACAGACCAGAGAGCAGGTAGCACTTACACATCTATCAGAGTCTTCAACACCGACGAAAATATCATAGATAAGGCGAAATCCGTTTTCAGTTCTCTCGGACTTGAGTGCTACGAGGAAGAAAGAGACGGAACCCACAGGATAGAAGTAGGTAACACGCTCCTAGCACAGGTTCTGAACGAGTCATTTAAGATACCTTACGGAAACAAATCTCAGAAAACCGAGATAAGTGACTTGATCTATCAGCTACCTGAAAAACTACAAGCAGCATTCATAGAGGGCGTATTCGATGGAGACGGATCTTACTACAAGAACGATGAGAAAAATAAGCTTAGAATACATTTTTCCACTTCCAGTAAAAAATTCTCTGGAGATCTACAGGAGTTGCTCAGTTCTTTTGATATAAAATCCCGAATAGATTCTCAGTTTATCGAAAATATAGAGATTAAAGGAAAAGAATACGAAGTAAATAAGAATAGCTATTCGCTCAAAATACGATCCAAGCACAGTGTTAACAGACTTTCATCTCTAATAAACCCTGTTAAGGCAGAAATAGAAAGCGAAAGCTATAGCAATTACCATGACTCGAATGAACACCGTAAAGAGCAGTCACAACATAGCAGAATAATATCGATAACCGAGAAATCAGCAAATAAAGTGTACAATATCGAAGTAGAAGATAACCACAATTACATTACCGGATCAAGAACGGTGCTTCACAATTGCGGAAGAGCCGGCCGACCGAAGTACGATGACCAGGGAGAAGCTATATCTATAGCCAAGCAGCCTGGAATGCCTGATGAGATACGAGAGCGCTATATTTTCGGCCAGTCAGAGCATATCCAGTCGAAGCTGGCGGCCGAACCGGTTTTGAGAATGCATACGCTTTCACTCGTCGCTTCCGGTTTCTGTACATCCATGGAAGGCTTACTGGAGTTTTACTCGGAGACCTTGTATGCTTTCCAGTACGGAGAGTTAAGCGAGGTCGAACAGCAGGTCAAAAGAGTTGTCGACCAACTCCGAGACTTCGACTTTCTAGAAGAGACTGGTATGGAGGCAACCAAGACCGGGCGGAGAGTATCCGAACTCTACATCGATCCGGAAAGCGCTTACAACATGATTCAGTGTATGAAGAGAGCTGAGAAAAGAGAAAACACCGAGGCCCTTTCTTACCTGTTTATGGCGTGCCGAACAACCGAGATACGGAATCTGCGGGTCAAAAACAAGGAGTACCAAGACATCGCACAGACTCTTTTGGATGCGAAAAAGTATCTTCTGGAGTCCGCGCCGAACGAGTGGGATCCCGAGTATGATTCGTTCCTGGAGTCGCTGAAAACCTCTTTAATGTTGAAGGCATGGATCAATGAGAAAGATGAGGAAAGCATAATGGACAAATACGATACCGCTCCAGGCGGCGTTCGGGCCAAGACCCGTAATGCGGACTGGCTGCTTTACAGCGCACAGGAACTGGCGCGGATGAAAGAGATCGATGTACAGAACGATCTGAAGAAGCTGCGTGTGCGGTTGAAACACGGCATAGGAGAGGATTTACTGAGTTTAGTTAAGTACGATCAGATTGGAAGGGTTCGCGCACGGAAGCTTTACGATCACGGGATCAGAGACCGTGAGGACATCCGTGAAGTCTCCTTCGAGAAGTTAAAGAAGCTTATAGGGAAGAGAACCGCCAAGAAGCTGAAAAAACAGGTTGGCGAGGAAAACATCTTCGACCGTGAAAACATTATGGATTACTTTTGAAGAACCAGGTATGATTCGCCAGCGCGGTAAGCCCTGAGATATCCTTCCATGCCTTTTACAACCTCTCCTCTGACCGCAGCGTAGCTAGTATCGGCGCTGAACTCTTGAGAAGCATACTCTGGAACTATAAGATATTCTCTGTCCTCAAAATCCGCTCCAGAAATATCTGCCCCGCTCCGTGTTCTTTCCACATCATTATAACCCACAAAATCGATTTTTTCCTCTCCAAGCGCATTATACACATCTTCAACCGTGGATATAGCCTTAGCTTCCAGAACAGCTTTCAACTCATGTTCTTCATTTTTCAAAGCCGTATGTTCTACAGGTTTTCGATCTAGTTTCTCTGCCACATACTCTATTTGCGCCGGTTTTTTAAATTCTTTGGGACATTACTACATATTCAGAGTTGTTCCTCGATTCTATCGAGCATCCCAGCGTTACCTATGAAAACCGGCGTTCTCTGATGAATCTCAACAGGTTCTATAGACGTTAAGCTTTTCTCTCCATCTGTAGAGGCGCCTGAAGACATAGTCTCGAATATGAATCCTATAGGTATGGCTTCGAACTGTAAACGCAGTTTTCCATCAGGAGCAGATTCTTTGGCCGGATATCCGAACACGCCTCCATGATGTAAGACCTGGTTGACATCGCCTACCAGTGCGCCACCGTAACGCAGCTTTAGATCGTCGTTAAGACTGTCTTCGAGGCTGTCGAAAGGGTCTTTCCAGCCTTTGTTCCCGCCGAACCCGTAAACAGTAGGTTCAGGCATTGAAAGGCCTTCTGCGACTAAAACAGCTTCAGCATCATCTTTATCGGTTTCAATTACGTATTCATCAACTCTTTTTCCGTCAGATCTGATTATAGAAGTTATAGGACCGTAAACAACATAGAATGCCTCTATCAAATTTTTTCCACTTGCCGGAAGCTTGCTGTCGTAAACTCCGACTATCGTCCCTACTATATTATTCGTAGGGATATTTGAAGAGCCATCGAGCGGATCTACGGCGACAGAGACGCCTTCTCCGCAGTCAGTTATGTGTTTTTCCTCTTCTGATGCGAACTCTCCGACTTCTTCGATCTCGGTTATCTTCTCTTTGATCATCTCGTTTGCCCATATATCGGCCTCGAACTGTTTTTCATCGCTGGGATTTTCCTCTCCCACATACTCTCTGCGATGTAACATTCCCGATGAAATATGTGGGGCGGTCTCTACAACCGCCTGGAAGATTTTCCCAGCAGTTTCGTGACTCATAGAGATTCTTCTACAGTTTTTTCCTCGTAGATTACTTTTTCCAGGCTGTCGAGAATTGATTCAGGATCTTCTCGCTGGAAAACATTTCGACCTACCGCAAGCCCGTTTCCTCCGGCCTCTATCATGCCGGCGACATCTGAGAGGAATTTTTCATCGCTTGCCTTCGAACCCCCGGACATTACGGTTTTCATACGTGATGTGACTTCTTCAACGTCTTTCCAGCCTTCGAGACCAGGGTACTTGCATTTTACCATGTCCGCTCCCATTTCAAGCCCGAGTCTTGCCGCATAGGCAATGACTTCAGGATCAGTATCGCCTTCGTACTTTTCACTGCTTTCGATTCCATGTCCTCGAGGGTAAGCCCACATTACGACAGATACATCGTACTTTCTGGCTTCTTCCTGTATACGTCTGAAATCCTGTGCCATCCGCTCTTCGTTGTCGCTGCCCGCATAGAAGGTAAATCCGACCGCATCAGCATTTAGCTCTTCGACAGCGTACTTTACCGAGCAGTTGAGATATGACATGTGATCCTCCGGACTCCAGAGATTTGAGTTACCGTTTAGCTTGACTAGTAGCGGCGTGTCGCCGCCGAACTCTCTGTAATGTTCTGCGAGACCTTTCTGAAGTGCTAGGGCTGTTACCGCTTCGTGTTGTGCGACTTCGAATACATGTTCCGGGTCCGCGCTTTCCGGGTTCGGCTCAAAGTCCTCCGGGCCGTGTTCTAGGCCGTGATCGTGGGCTACGATTAATGATTTTCCATCACGAGTGATCGCGGAGTCATCGATATTCTTCATAATACAATGTATTACGGATTCGTTGCTTTTATTGGATACGGCCTGAGAGAAAACACTCCGCCGCCTCCGATCTCTTAGCTGATCATTCTTTTAACATATCTAACACATTTCCAAGATATGAGCCTGACACAGTCAGATTCCAAACTTGAGGTAGGCGATACAGCCCCCGACTTCGAACTCGAAAACTATGAAGGTCAAAACGTTGGCTTAACCGATCTGGACAACTACGATGGCGTTCTAGTCGTTTTCATGTGTAACCACTGTCCGTTTGTCAAGGCTCAGACCGAAGAGCTACGTAAGTTAAACAATGAGTTCTCTTCGATCGCGATAGTCGGCATCAACGCGAATGCGGAAACCCATCCGATGGACAGCGTTGACAAGATGGGAGATTTCATCGAGGAAAACGATTTGGACTCAGAACACTTTTACTACCTTATTGACGGCGATCAAGAAGTCGCAAAGGCATACGGCGCCGAGTGTACACCGGATCCGTTCCTACTGGACTGGAGACACAAGCTATACTACAAAGGCCGACTGAACGATAAGTCAGGTCCTAGCGAGGAAGTTCAAAGCCGTGATATGAAGGAAGCAATCGAATCAATGCTTAAACGCCAGGATCCGCCTCAGGAACAACCTCCTTCCCAGGGCTGTAACATCAAGTGGAAAGAATGACAGAGTACAGTGTAAAACCGGGGAAAGAAGAACTGGAAACAGCCCGGAAAATTACCGAGAAAGGTCTGGATAAAGCATCGAAACTGCTTCCAAAGGACGAGTGTGTAAGTATAGGGCTTGGGTGGACAGGAGACCCGTTTGTTGAGGAAAACATGGACGGCGTTGCCGGAAAGTCATATGGTTCCGGACATTTCCATATCAGTTTCAATACAACCCCGGAAAAGTGGAAGAAGGCGCTTCTGGCGACCGCGGTACACGAATACGGTCATACCTGGTTCTATGAGAACATAGAAGACGAGTATACCAAAGTTCTATGGCAGTACATACTTGATGAAGCCTTGACACAGAACCTTGCCTCGAAGCTCGCAGAATACCGTTCGCCTTGGCGGACCGAACACTCTGAATCCGAGATCTCAGAACACTGGGAGGACATCAGAGAGAACATAAGCCGAGAAGTCACTCACCCCGACCCTCTCTACATAAACCAAGACGAGGACGGAGACCACCCTAACTGGCTGGGCTACAGCCTCTCCTACTACATCGGCAAGAAACTCCTGGAAACCCGAAGCCTTGAAGAGTTCCCTGAACTCACGAAGAAAGACGTTTTACAGGCCGGAGACGAACTTTTCGGTGAAGACAGATGAGCGTATCAATAAGACCCACGGAACGTGAACTACAGGAAGCAAGAAGAATAGTTGAAAACACCTGGAAAAGTTTCGAGTACGGAATAGAGCTGGAAGATCCGGAGATATTTCTTACATGGCAGAGTTCTGATAGAGCTAGCAGCCTGATTTCCGCCCATGAAGAGATAATGATCGCTCTAGATCCAGACAAGGCGTTCGAAGACGAGCTACGGGAAAGTGTTTTGCTCGGAGTCCTGGAAAAAGAGTTTAGAGACAAAGCGCCTTACAGCGAAATAGATTTTGACTGGCAGGAGATCGCGAAGATGAGCTACGTCCGGAAAAGACAGTTAGAGCTTACAGGAGAGGAGCTGCCAGAACACAAGCTAACAGCAGACTGGAAGCTTATCCGCAGAGCCATAGACACGGAAGATGAGATAAGCGAAGAGCTTTACAACAACGCAGGCACAGTAGCCGCAGAAATAGCGAAGCTGACAGACTCTGAAGAAATCTTAGAGTTCACGAAATCCGATGTCCTGAGTTTAGGTGACGAAATCTTCGAATGAGAGTTGGATTCATTGGACGGTTTCAGCCGTTCCACAAAGGACACTTCAAGGCCGTCAAATCACTGGAAAAGGATCACGAAGTAGTTATAGTGGTTGGAGTTGCGGAAGAACCTTCGAGAGACAATCCCTTAAGCTTCAAGCAACGAAAACAGATTATCGAGGAATGTTTTCCGAGCAAGGAGATAGTTGGCATCGAAGACCGTGAGAGCGACGAAGAATGGGCCAGAGAGCTGGAAGAACGGATAGACTTAGACGGAATCGCGAGCAGAAACCCTGAGACAATCAAGGCTGTAGAGGAAAATCCTGCGCTGGAGATCATAGAACACGAACTACACCAGAAAGGCATCTATAGCGGGACGGAGGTTCGCAGACGACTGCGTTCAGGAGAAGAATGGCGTTATCTAGTGCCAAAATGCTGCGAGGAAAAAGTAGCGGATCTAACTGAAGTTTTCAAAGGCTCAGGTATAAACTACGAGTTCAAACCAGGCTGGAAACGGGAAAACTCTTACTACGATACCCTAGATGACTAGATATTTTTCATAGCTCCCGGTATGTTCTCAATCAGATCTGTCGCAAGCATCCCGCTCCCATAAGTTTCAGTCGCCCGCTCTCCAGCTTTCCCGTTGATAACGGCTCCAGTATATCCCGCATTCTGAAGTTCCAGCCCCTGTGATATTAAAGACGCAATTATGCCGGCGAGTACATCACCTGTGCCGCCGACCGTCATCGCCGAAGTTCCCGTATTATTTTCCTTAACGCCGTTTTTCGAATAAATCTTGTCCGTACTGCCTTTTTCAACGACGACGTTGCCAGTTTGTTCGACAAAACTCTCTATCGAACCGTAAGCATCTGTTATATACTTGACTTCGCCGTTATGCGGCGTGAAGATGGCATTTGAAACTTCGACTTCTATTGCCGGCTTTATACCATCGGCATCGATGACCCATTTTGTCTGAGAGTTCTGGAATATCTGTTTTAGAGCCTCAGTATCTGGTTTGGAGAGTCCTGGACCCATTAAAGTTACATCCGCCCATCTGACTAACTCAAGTGCTGGCTTTACTCCGTTCGGACTCAGATAACATCCCGGATAAGATCTTACGATAAAGTTCGGAGAGTAAGAAGCCACTGTGTCCTGTATATCCTTCGAAGTCAGTGTCTTGACCAGATCAGACCCTGTCCTCAGAGCCGCCTTCGAGGCCAAAGCCGGGGCGCCAGTGTAGTCCCTTGATCCTGCGATAACTGCGACCTTGCCGTTTTCTCCCTTGTGAGACCTAGAGTTTCTTGATGGAAGATTCATAACTTATTTTTAGTTTCAGTAATCAAAACAGTTACTATGAGAGTTAAAACCCACGTTTACGGTTTCGAGAACGAAGAGCTTCAGACAGAGGATTTTAACAGCTTCAAGATTTACAGTGTCTGGAGCGAGCCGGATATACGAGTGGAAAACGATTCAATACCGATGGAAGTCACAGATCTTGAGGAAAAAGATGACGGCGAAGGAGCGAAGAGACTTGTTACTGCTATCGAGTTCGGCCACATGACCGGCGGCTACTTTTTCGTGGAACGACCGAAGCCAAGCCCTTCATGGATCACGAAAGTTTTCGGCCTACTGCGTGAGGAAGGCTGGCAAGGCCATTACCTCAACGAGATGCGGGTTGACTGCCGAGGCGACATCGAGATAAGAAACACTGAAGAATACACCGCGGTAATTGACAGAGCAGCGGAAAGGGTTTTCCATAACCGCGGCACCGGTGACGGAGCAGGGAAGATCGAGAACCTATCGGAATTCGAGTAACCCCTACATCAACTTTTATTCTGCGAGAGCCAAAACCTAGTTGTAACAATGGTAAACGTAGTTGTAAACGGAATCGGAACGATCGGGAAGAGAACAGCGGAAGCTGTCAAAAAACAGGACGATATGACTTTGAGAGCGATCTCCGATGTATCCCAGAACGGAGGTTTGAGAACCGTACTGAAGGAGAAAGGCGCGCTTCATGGAACTGATCTTTACGCTTCAAACGAGGACGGAAAGGAGAATCTGGAAAGCCAGGGTTTCCACGTCGAAGGCGTACTGGAAGAGCTAATCGAGGCAGGAGAAGTCGATGTAGTCATCGATGCCACACCGCCCGGAATCGAT
Organism: Candidatus Nanohalococcus occultus; assembly: GCF_029207735.1. Lineage (NCBI taxonomy): Archaea > Nanobdellati > Candidatus Nanohalarchaeota > Candidatus Nanohalococcus > Candidatus Nanohalococcus occultus. The sequence continues at coordinate 125,221 of NZ_CP104395.1, read as the reverse complement.
AAGGCAAACAAGGAAAATCTTTACGAGCCAAACGGCGTCAAAGCAATCTTCCAGGGAGGAGCCGACCCAGAGATCGCACCTGTCGCGTTCAACGCCGATGCCAACTACGAAAAAGCAGAAGGAAAAGATTTTGTGAAAGTCGTATCCTGTAACACCACCTCTCTTTCAAGAACAATGAGCGCAGTCGATGAAGCCTTCGGAGTCGAAGATGCTGTAGCAAACCTGGTTAGACGTGGAGGAGACATCCCGCAGGACGGGCGCGGACCTATCAACTCAACAATCCCTGTTACAGAGGTTCCAAGCCACCACGGACCGGACGTGCAGGCAGTGATGCCCGATCTGGACATCAAAACGCTTGCAGTCAAAGTACCTGTGACCTACGGACACGTCCACATGGTTACCGCGAATCTGGAAGAAGATGTCAGCGAACAGGAAGTCTTGGACGCATTCGACGGCCAGCCACGCGTACGTCTGATCGAGGCAGAAGACGGATACGATTCAACGGGGAAAGTACATGAGATGATGAGAGATCTTGAAAGACCTCGAAGCGATATGCCGGAAGCAGGAGTCTGGAAGGAAACCGTCACCGTTGAGGACGGAACAGCTTACTGGATTCACATGGTTCACCAGGAAGCAATTGTTGTACCGGAAAACATTGATGCTATCCGTGCGATGTTCGAGATGGAGGACAAACAGACCAGCATCCAGAAGACGAACGAAGCATTAGAGATCGAATGAATGTCTTGATGCTCGGCTGGGGTTTCCCCCCGGACATCGATGGCGGGCTGGACATCCACGTGGCAGAAGTATTCAAACACCTGAGGGAAAATGAAGAAGTTCGGATCGATCTAGCCTTACCGGAGGCTCGTGCGCCCTCTCTTGAGAACGTGATACCAATCGAGACCGGGAACGGAGACATGATAGACCGGTCCCGGATAATGAGCCAGAAAGTCGCAGAGATCGCCGAAGACTACGATATAATCCACACTCACGACTGGTTTGGAGCCGAAGCCGGATTCAAATCCAAAAAATACAGCGATGTAAAATGGGTCTCGACATTCCACTCACTTAGCTCCGGACGATCCCGAACACCCTCGAAACGGCTTGAGCGAATGGAAAAGGCCGCAGCCGAAGAATCTGATGTCCTGATATCAGTCAGTGAAAGCCTGGCCGAGGAAGTAAATGAAAAATACAGCAGACAACCAGAAGTTATCTACAACGGCTACGAGAAGCCGGAGACCCATGGAAAAGACGTCAAATCCGATTTAGGGATTGAGGGTGAGATGATCTTCTATGTAGGTCGGCATGCCGAGCAGAAAAGAATCGAGCTTCTGATCCGGGCTTTCGAGAAGCTGGATAGAGGCACGCTTGTACTCGGCGGGACCGGACACATGAAAAACGCGCTTGAACAGTTCGTAGAGCTTCTGGGAATAGAAGATTCCGTCAGGTTCGTAGGCTTTATCCCCGACAGCGAATTAGGCGATTACTACAGCTCAGCTGATGTTTTCGTCTCCCCATCCAGAAACGAGCCGTTTGGACTGACTATTACAGAAGCAGCTTGCTGTGGTACGCCCGTGGTTGCTACTGAGAGCGGTGCGCTTGAAATCCTACCTGAGCAAACCTATTTTAAGGCGGAAGGTAACTCGGATTCTCTAAAGGAAAACATAGAGAAAGCTCTGGAAACCGATGTAGAAATAGCAACTGAAAGGTCTTGGAAAAGTAGTTCTGAGAAAATTTACAGAATTTACGAGGATATTACTTCTATTTCATCGACTTCGCCGCGATGTAAGACCTGAAATCCGTTTTCCCATTCTCTGGATTCTTTTTCAACATAGTAAGTTGAGTTATCGCCCGACATCTCCGGTAAGTATATTTCCTCTAAATCTCCGTCCCAGACCGAGAGAGCGACTTTTTCATCGGATCTGACGGTGATCTCGACGCCCTCTTTTAGCTTCTGGGTTTCAATCTCCATATTAGTATATTCGCGATCAGTCCCTTTAAACCACTGACCGATTTTTAACCCGTCAAAAGAAAATTCTAATATGCCGCCGGTAACCCTTTCGTTCGAAGTACATCAACCACACCGTCTGAGAGTAGACGGAGTAAAAAAGGACGCAGACGCTCTTTACGACCGTTATTTTGACGATGAGATGAACGAGCATTTCTTCAAGGACGTGGCGGAAAACTGTTATTTCCCTGCGACCGAACGGCTACTGCGGGCGGCAAAGGAACTTGAGGGAACGGAAAACGAATTGAAAGTCAACTTCTCGATCTCAACGTCTTGGATCGAACAGGCCAAAGAGTACCACCCCGAGCTAATCGATATGCTAAACAGCTTCCCGGATTCCTCGATTGATTTCATCGGCCAGGCATACTTCCACTCACTGGCAGGTCTTTTCGAGGACAAAGAGGAGTTCCGCTGGCAGCTAAACCATCACAGAGAGATTATAGAAGACACCTTCGGAGTCACCCCTCAGGTAATGACGAATACAGAATTGATCTACCACAACGAGATCGGGAAGATCGCGGGCGAGGAAGGATACAAAGGAATATTTACGGAAGGTGCTGACCGAATACTTGGCTGGCGTTCAGCTAACCATACTTACAAGGTCCCGGAGTTTGTAGCAGAAGACTCACCGGCGATCATGCTGCGCAACAGGAAGCTGACCGACGATGTTGGATACAGGTTTTCCGCAGAATGGTGGAGCGAGTTCCCTCTGACAGCTGAAAAGTATGCCGCATGGATAGATGAGACCGAAGGCGATATGATCAACCTGTTTATGGACTATGAGACCTTCGGAGAACACCACTGGGAAGGCACCGGAATCCTCTGGTTCCTAGAAGCACTGCCACATGAGTTCGCCGAACGCGATATCAAGTTCGCGAAGGTCCGGGACGTCGTAGAGGAAAACGAGCCGGTCGGAGAGTTCGATGCCTTCGAGTACAACACCGTTTCATGGGCTGACCAGGAGATGGATGCGAGCGCATGGCTTGGCAACCCGATGCAGAAAATGCTTTTCGAGAAGATGCAGGATCTGGAAAGCAAGGTGAAGAAGCTGGACGATCCGGAGATCAAAGACGTCTGGAGAAAATTCCTGACCTCAGATCACCTACACCACATCGCTACGAAGACCTACGAGGACGGGAACGTACACAACTACTTTTCGTACTTCGATCACCCTCACGAAGGATTCGCAGTTATAACCGAACACTTAATGGATTTCCAACAGCAGGTTGAGAAAAAACTTGCCTCAAAGTGAATAACTATGGGACTTCCGGAGAAACCAAGCTCGAAGCATTTTATCGAAGTAGAAAACAACGAAGAGGTCGCAGCCGTTCACCACGAGGACGACTCAGATAAGTGGATCTTTTTCTGCCACGGATTCGGCTCGAACAAGGAAGGCAGTTACGAAAAACGCTGTGAGTACTTTCAAGAACGAGGATACAACACTGTTCGGTTTGATTTCCGGGGAAATGGAGAGAGCGATGGAGACTTCATAGAGCAGACTCTTTCTTCTCGTATAAACGATCTAAAGGCAGTTATAGACCATTTTGAACCCGGAACTTTCGTGCTGTTCGGCTCCAGTTTTGGAGAGAAAGTTGTATTTCACGCCGCAGAGGATCTAGAACCCGAGGTTGTTATCGGAAGGGCGCCAGTAACCTACAACAAGATTATGGAAAAGTACAGAGCAGTAGTTGAAGAGAAAGGAGAATTCACACACCACGGCGAAAAAACTATTGACAGACGGTTCTACGAAGATTTTGACAGCTACCAGTTCGATAGCGTAGTAGAAAATCTCGAAGCAGAGACAGTTATATTCCACGGCGGCGCTGATACGACAGTTCATCCGGAAAACTCGTTTGAAGCCGCTCAAGCGCTTAATTCTGACGTCAGCTTACATAAGTTCGAAGGTGAGCGACATTCCTTCAGCGATAAAGCAGAGGCCAGAATGCTGGAGCTTATGGCCGTTCATCTGGACTAGAGAGTGTACCTTTCCAGATTGACGACTATCTCTTCGATTTCGTCCTCGGTTACAGAACCTTGCTCTTCAAGCCTTTGAGAAGCCACCTCGAATATGCTGGAAGCCGTATTAGGACCTAGCTCGTCGATGAACTCGTCTACGACATAGTTCTGTAACTTTTCCTCATCCTCGTACGAAGCCATTGTCACCGTTAAATAACAAAATGTTTATATAGTCTGTGGAGCTAATGGTTCACTGTAAGGTAACAAAATTATGTCTGAGAAAATTGTGAAGCTGACAGCAGATAGTTTGGAGGAAAGATTTGATCAAAAAGTCGATGCTTTCCAGCCATCGGATGAGAACGAAAGATTCATCCTCAAGATGGGTCGAACAACCGTTCTGATCAATGTAGGGCTAAAGACGTTTACTCCGTTGAAACGTGGAGACTCGGAAAACTACATGAAGCTCAAAGAATTTTTCAGCGACGTCGGACTTCGGTACCAGAGTTCATCTATCAGAAATACTTAGCTTGAAGCACTCTGGTAGATACCGGTAGTCCAGGCGCTTATCTGTTCCCATCGGAAGTTATCCTCAACCCTTTCACGGGCTTTATCGCCCATCCAGTCGCTCCAGCCAGGATCGTTCAACGCTCTCGATACCTGGTGGGCGATCGAGTTAGAATCCTCCGGGTAGGTATGGAGACCGGTGTACTCATGGACGATAGTGTCTTTCATCCCGCCGACGTAGCTTCCGACAGTTGCTGTCCGACACGCTGCGGCCTCAAGCGGGACGATACCGAACGGTTCGTACACGCTCGGTGCGACAGTCATCTTAGCATTTTTCATAAGCGAGAGCAGCTCTTCCTCTGCGACATATCCCGGAAAATGAACTTTCTGACCGACCTGCTGTTTGGCAAGTCCTTTGTAGTGTTCGGTGGCTCCGCTTCCACACATAACGAACTTTGCCTCCGGATTCCTGTCCAGTATCTCCGGCATAGCCTCGATTAAATGCCCTGGACCTTTCTGTGGATACATCCGTCCGACAAAAAGCACGATATTCTCCCAGTCTAAGGCATAGTCGTTGTAATTCAGATCATGCGAGTGAGAATCGAATTTTTCAAGGTCAACTCCGTTTGGAATGTAGTTTACCTTCTCTTCGGGAACGTCGAATACGTGTTTTACCTCCTCGCAGAAATCCTTTCCGACCGTAATGACCTCTTCGGCCTCATAGGTTCCGTACCATTCTAGGTTATGGATTGTTGACTGGTACTTGCTGTCGATCCCGTCTCTTCCCTTCTGAGTTGAGTGGATCGTGAACACCATCGGAATCTGTAAAGTCTTTTTGATGCCGGTGGCTCCTGGCACAGCCATCCAGTCATGAGCATGTACCAGGTCAAACTGCTTTCCCTTAGATAGCTCGATGGCTTTCTGCTCGATTTCATGTCCTAGTCTCATCGCCCATGAGAGAGTGTCGTTAGCTCTGTCAGTGGAGTTGACCCGGTGTATCTCCACGCCATCGCGGTGTTCGACCCCTTCCTGTGGGCCGTAGCTGATTACAACCGGTTCATGGCCTTGATCGGCAAGGGTTGTCGCAAGATCTTCACAGTGTGCTGCGATCCCTCCGGCCTTGATCGGCGGATACTCCCAGGTTATGAAAAGCGGTTTCATGCTTTTTCCTCCACGAGCTGGCTGTACTGCCCAACAAGCTCGTGTTGCCAGCCCTCGTCGAACGGATCTATAACCTCTATTTTCTCTTCCGGAACATCCAAATCAAAGAGAAGAGAGTTTCTAGTATCATTATTGGTCGCCAGAACCTTGTCTGCTTCGAACCCTGCCTTCCATTCCATCTCCGATATCATCTCGGAGTTTTCTCCACCAAAACCGCGCTGATTTTCGGTCGAATGAACAGTCACCACAAGAGGAATCTCAAGATAGTTTGAAAGCGTTATACCTCCAGGAACAGTCGCCCAGTCGTTGGCATGAATAATATCTACGTCTTTCCCATCCAGCAAGTTGTTAACACCTGCTTTTATCTCGTTGTTAAGCATCATCGCCCAGTTGTAAAGATTATCAGCTTCGAAATGTAATGGGACGCGCTCAACATCGATTTCCTCCGGTAAAGAATACTCCGATCCGTCCTCAAATGCGACTATCGAAACCTCATGACCTTTTCCGTTAAGAAACATCGCGATAGACTTCGTGTACTCGGAGATGTCCTCTCCATCACTTAGTTTTTGGGAAAGTATTGCGACATTCATCTTTGACTAGAAACGTGCCTCAAAACCTTTTTTCTTGCTTTTTTCCACATCAGGCTGGTCGAAAGGATTTACATCCCGTAACCAGGCCGAGTAAACAGCAACATACTGTAGAAACGCAACTGTTTCTCCTGCCGCCCGGTGAGAGAGCTTTGTGAGATTGAAAGTGATGTTGGGCGCATCTTGATCGTCCAAAGCGTCTTTAACGCCCTGGTACTCAGATTTAACACTTTCTTTCAGCTCCATACCGTCCAGTTCGGATAGTTCTCTACCTCCAAGATCGATGCCTTCGAATTCGTGACTTATTTCGATGTGTTCTCTTTCGTTAGTATCTGTTCTGAAAAAGACAGGTAGAACATCTTGCTCGCCTCCGAATATTCTCTGGTTGGTGTGGTGCTGGAACTCCGGGCCTAGATCGCCGAAGACAGTCTGTCCCTCTCCCTCCTTACAGACGGTTTCATGCATTAGCTGTACGAAAAGCGGTTTGAAACCGAAGAGCCGTGTAGAGTAAAAACCCGTAAAGATCTGTTCGAAACCCTGTTTTTCCGCATCGTAGAAGGCTGATGCTACGTTCAGCGCAGGATTGTAGTTATTCTGAGGCGAGAGCTTCTCATACATTTCTTCCGCTCCCTCTCTTATCTCTCGTATATCGATCCCTGCGAACGCTGCCGGCACTAAAGCAGTCTCTGTGGCTCCGGAAAAACGGCCGCCGACATCTAGGTGTTCAATCCAGTCAGAACCGGTTTTCTCAAGTATCTGTTTTAACGCGCCATCGTTGTCGGAAGTGATGCCGAATACATCGTATTCTCTCTTCAAAAAGTAAAGAAGTGATTCTATAACCGTTACAGTTTCTCCGGACTTGGATATAGGCATGACAATCGTATTTTCCGGACGCATTTCACTTGAAACACGGTTTAAGAAATCAGGTTCAGGAGTTGTAACTATACGGACGTTGAGATCAGTCTCAGGCATGAAAGCATACAGATATGCTCTGAAGGACGTCACAGAGCCGCCGTTTCCTATGACCACCAGGTTTTCGTACTCGCTGTTTTCCTCTGCCTTTCTCCGGATCTTGTCCAGATCAGGATCTGCCCTTACAAAGCCAGGCACCTTGTTTTTCGGCAGGTCCTGTACCGAACGGTTTTTCTCGTTTACGTGATCTATCTCTATCTGGAAACTCATTTTATCGCTTTCTCATGTGCTTTTCTGTAGTTCTCTCCTAGCTTATCCCAGGAAGTTAGCTGCGCCATACGGCGAGCATTGTGCTTTCTTTCCGTGATCTCAGTTTTCGAGTAAGTAACTATATCCTGTAACATCTCCGCGAGGTTCGAAGCCGCCTCGCTGTCACTAACGCCTTTCCTCTCAAGCACTCTGATTCCTTTGCGCTCGGACTCGTCAGTGTTCTCCAGTAGGAACTGGCCGAATCCTGCCATGTCAGTAGTTACTGAGAGCGCTCCGTTCGCTGCTGTTTCTACAGGAGTGTATCCCCATGGCTCGTAGTAGCTTGGGAAGATTCCGGCGCTTGAGGCTTTGATCGCATCCTGATAGTCCATTGAAAGCAGTCTATCTCCTCTTGAAAGATAGGTCGGGTAGAAAACAACCTTTACACGGTCGTCCTCGCTGTTTGTAAGCCCAGAACTCTGGAGCCTATCAATTATCTCATCTTCAAAGTAATTCAGATCATACGCACACAATGGTGCGTTTTCCGTATCTCTTGCGTGGAAATTGTGCTGTAAGGACTCGACATCTCTTGAAGTCTCTTCTATAAGCTCATTTAGCTTCTCACCAGGGTCTTCGTAAGATGTAAGAGAGTTCAGAAGCTGTGTTCGCATCTCAGGCATAACCGAATCGATATAATCCTCAAGTTCCTGATAGAGCGCGATATTTTCCAGTACCTCGTCTTTCGGGCCGCTAACATCGCTTGGAACAAATATAAATGCGAATACGTCATCGCCATCCATCTCATTCATCTCGGCTAAAGCGTCTATGAATACATCCAGTCCTTTATTGTGGAACTCGTAACGCCCTGAGATATACATTACACGCGGATCTTTCTCCAGATCCACATCGTAGTATGGTTCGAAGTATGCTCTGAGGAACTCTTTCATCCTCTCTTTTTTGTTGGTGTGCTGGAAGGAAAGTTCCTCAAGTGAAGGGAACTCCTCGACGTTGAAACCGTTTGATAGCACCACGTCAGGCTCTCTGTTCAGTACGGCCTGTGCTTCTTCTGCTGTTACCTTACTTACTGTTGTAAAGACATCAGAACCCCGGGCAGCTTCCTTTTCTATCTGGTGTTTGGCCTTGACTCCGTACTCTTCGGCCAGCGAATCATCTACCTCTCCGCGTTTTACCGCTTCCTGTAGATGGAAATCCGAGTTCGACAGCGCGCGGCCTAGAACCGTTGCGTGGGTCGTAAAGACCGACGGAGAGTCAAACTCGAACATTGCTGGCGCCGAAAGCCATTCATGCATCTGTACAACAGTTTCGCCTTCGAGAACATCTTCAAGCTCGTTTACCAGCTTTCCAACGGCATTCGACCAGACAAGCGGCTCATCGAAGTCGTTGCCGACATTCATAGAGTCGATTCCGTGTTCCTCCCAGAGTTCTGATTTCAGGTCGTCGGCTCTATCCATTACATCGGATATATCGAGTAGCAAGCAGTTTGGATTGCCAGGGACTCTCCAGCTCCCGTATTTTACATCTATACCGTTCGATTCAAACTTTTCAATTATTCTTTTGACTTCTTCCGGCGGCTTACCTGGAGTAAAGTCGTCTCTAGCGTTTTCTTCGTTGTATATACCTATAGTCCAGTAGTTATCGCCGTAGAACTTCTGCATTGTACTGGATTTTGATTTCAACACCTGGTAGATCCCTCCTACCTTGTTTGCCACTTCGAACGATACTTCGATACAGTTTTTTGGAGCCACTACATCTTACTTCGCCGTCCTCAGTATAAAAACCATCGACGGAACGAGTAGTCACTGCGCAGTCAAAATACTGTCTTTAAACCCGAGCGCACCCATTGACATACCATGAAGTTCTTTGATCCAGGATCGGGTCTCGAGAATCTCTCAGGAACGATCTCGGATCTCGACTGTTTTATCCACAGAAGCCTTGATACAGGCTTCAAGACTAAATGGAGCGGTTTCTGGGTTCCACCGTACAAGTACCTAGATTACTACGCGTTGAAAGTTAACGGCAGCTGGCTGAACTCAGAAAACCTGATCGAGACCGGTTACGGCCAGAACCTGATTTACCGTTACAGAACCAGCAGCCTGAAGATAACTGAGAGAATAGAATTCTTAGACGATGCCGTAGGCTTTCGATGCCAGATTAAAGTTGAAAACATGACAGACGACCCCAAAGCAGTTCGAACCAGCTTAGAGGCAGGCATAGACATCCGAGAGAAATCAAAAGACATCGGATCAGACGAATACAGTTTAAAAAATGAAGAAAACGTCGAAGTTTCAAAAAACGGACGTAAACTCGTTCTAACAGGCGGAAAACTCGAAGGCAAAGCCTATATCAAAGACCACTATCCCGGGGAAAGTCAGCGATGTTTTGTTCCCGGAGAGTTCGTAAAAAACACAGAAGTAGAGCCAAGAGAAACGGAAAGCTTCAGCTTCGAGATAAAAACAGGCGGCGAAAGCCATGGAAGCTTAGAAAAGACTGGTATTAACTATAACGGGCCTATGAAAGACTTGTACCAGGAAAGCGTACGCAGTATAGAAAATCTGATATACGAAAGAAATGGAAAAGGTATAATCGCAGGACACCCCTGGTTCCAGAGTTACTGGGCTAGAGATACGTTTTGGACAGTTCTGGGCTTGATTGATGCCGGCAGATACGATCTTTCAAGACAGATACTCGAGAACTTTGCTGAAAAAAACCTCCCTGGGAAAATATCTCTGGATAGCGGCAGCGAAGAGTTTCCAAGAGAGGATACTTACCCCCTATTTGTTATAGCTGCCGAGAAACTCCGGGAAGCCGATGAAGCATCGGAGCTAATTGAAAACCGTTGTAATGCTGCGATGGAGATGCTTAAACTGGAAAACGGAATTGTAGTACATGATGAGGAAGGTACCTGGATGGATACGCTTAAAAGATCTCCTGCCGTCGACATACAGTCTTTATGGCTTGAAGCCGCTCGTTTGAGAGACGATAGCAGAGCCAAGGATCTGGAAAAAGGTCTAGAAAAGTTCTTAGATGAAAAAATGGTAAAGGACAGTCTTGAAGACGGCTCTCCGCAGGCTGTTAACTTCGCAGTTCCGTTGATGTTCGGTCATATAGACGCTGAACGAGCAGGAAAATATCTTTCAAGACTTAACGGCGAATTCACATCGAAGTACGGCGCCCGGACTAGAAGCATGGCCGATCCTGGTTACGAGTCCGGAGGATACCATACCGGCTCGGTCTGGGGTCTGACAACTTGCTGGGCTGCTGCGGCAAACGCAAGGTACGGGAACGAACGCCAGGCCTTAAACTACCTGGAAAGATTCTCACAGTTCTTAGATAGAGATCAGCCCGGCGCATTACCCGAAGTTGTGGACGCAGAGTCAGGAGATCTGCTTGGCTGCCCGGAACAGGCTTGGAGCGCCGGCATGACAGTACATGTTCTAAAATCATTCATAGACTCCGATATTGGAGATACTTCTTAACCACGAAACGGTAAATCAACCTATGATAGTAGTCAACTTCAAGACATACAGCGAAAGCACCGGAGAGAAAGCCGACAGTCTAGCGGAAAAATGTAGTAAAGCCCGCAAAGAATCCGGAGAAAACGTTATAATCGCACCACAAAGCCCTGATCTACTGAGAGCGAAAGATAAAGAAATAGAGGTATTTGGACAGCACCTAGATCCTGTAAACCCCGGTAGCCATACAGGACACAGTCTGGCAAAGGCTTTGAAAGCTGCCGGAGCAAGCGGGACGCTTATAAACCACTCAGAGCGAAGACTTAAACCAGAAAAGATTAGAAAAACTATTGAGAAAGCAAATGAAGCTGGTTTAACCAGTATAGTGTGTGCGCAGTCCCCTGAAGAATGCGAGAAGTTCAGCGAGTTCGATCCTGACTACGTTGCTTTCGAGCCACCAGAGCTGATCGGCGGAGACGTCTCCGTCTCTGAAGCAAAACCAGAATTAATAGAGGAAGCCGTGGAACGATCAAAAGTTGATTTACTGACCGGGGCCGGTGTGAAAACCAGTCAGGACGTTGAAAAGAGCATGGAGCTAGGATGTAAAGGAGTTTTAGTCGCTTCAGGTGTTGTAAAATCCGAGGACAGTTATTCGGCAGTAATGGAGCTGTGTGAAGGACTGTGAAACAGCTTTGGCTTGAAAAATACCGGGAGGCGCAGGAAAGACGCCGGGAGCCGAGAGATGTTTTGGTCGGTTTTAACGCGAACCTTGATCGTATAGTTGAGGGAGAAAGCTTTGACGTTGAGTCCGTAGAAGCAAGGCATCACGACCGCGTTGAGACCATCGAGGAGTTCCGCGAGCAGATACGTTACAGTGCTGAAAAACGAGTTAACGAAGAAGTCGATCTGGATTTCAATCCCGGCCTTGAGAAAGGAGATGTTCGTATAGGCGGCCAGGCAGGCATAGTATCGAACTTTCTCTCGGAACACGGCCACGGAGTGATTTTCTACACACCTCTGCTCTCAGAGACTCTTGCCCAGAGGCTTAACGAGAAGGTCCTTTACCCGGTTATGGACGGAGATTTCGTGCTGAAAAATATTAGAGATGCCTCGACGACAGATAGGACGAAGGAGAATGTAATTGTAGAGTTTGGCGGGGAAAAGACTTCTCGCACGATTTTCTCACAGAAGCTGAGAGGTTTCGGACCTTACTTCAGGAAAGGGGTCGAAGACAACATGGAACAGCTGGAAAACGGTTTCGAGAGAGCTATCGTCTCAGGTTTCCACGATGCCGACGGCAATATCGAAGCCAAACTGAAAAAGTCAGCTCAGCAGCTCTCGAAGATCAGCGAACCAATCCACCTAGAGTTCGTTCACCGGGAGAAAACCGACAAGCTGGTGATCGAACACATTTTAGAACATGTAGACAGCATCGGCGTCGATGAAAACGAGTTAAAGGAAATCTCCAAACATTTAGGATTAGAAATCAATGAGCTATCCTTTGAAGACAGTTTCGAGGCAGGTAAAAAGCTGATTCAGCGTTTCGATCTCTCACGTGTAGCCATACACACCTACAGCTACCACTTGACTGTAACCGACTCTGATTACGAGGTTGAACCGGAGAAAGTTCTGGACGGAATGCTTTTCGGAGAGCTGTGTGCTATCTCAATGGCTGACTCCGGAGGGCTTTCATACAGCGGATTCGAGGACCTCGGGTTCGATGACCTACATCTCCATAAACTGGACAGTATAGAGAGCTTCGCTGACAGCCTGGATTTAGACGGTTTCGTATCCACAGGAATAGCAGAGCTTGAAGAGTTCAACGTTTTCGCCATACCGACCCTGATCCATGAAGACCCGGAAAGACTTGTGGGAATGGGCGATGTTATCTCGGCCGGCTCTTTCATCGGAGAGATCAGCTGAACTCTTCGATACTTTCCTCCACGTTCTCTCTTACTTCGGAAAGTATGTTCTCTAAGTCTTGTTCGGTATCGGCTTCACAGCGAACCGACATCTTTGGCTCGGTGTTGGACGGCCGGACAAGCGCCCAGCCGGACTCGAAGTATATCTTAACACCGTCGACCGTTGAAGTCTCATAACCAGTATAACTCTCTGTGATCGAGGATACAACTTTCTGCTTGGATCTCTCCGGACAGTCAATACGTAACTCTGGAGACACCGGGTAATCCGGGTACGCACCGAGTTTCTCAAGTTCATCTTCCGATACCATACGACACATCAGGGCTGCGGCTAAAAGACCGTCGTCCCATGGCGCATCGAGCGCCGGGAAGTAGTAATGACCCGATAACTCGCCTGCGAAAACAATTTCCGGGTCTTCATGGATTTCCTCGGAGATAAAGGTATGGCCAACACGTGTCTCAAGAGGCTCTCCTCCTGACTCCGTTATACGTTCTTTAACGAGCTTGGAGGCTCTGAGATCATGTACCACCTTGCCTTTTCCTTTTTCAAGTATGTTTTCCGAGAAAAGTGCCAAGACCTCATCTTCTGTTATGTAATCACCTTCGTAGATGAAACCTGCTCGGTCTCCGTCTCCATCAAATATTATACCGAGTTCCTCGTCGCTCATCGCTTCTTTGAGCTGTTTTTGAGCCTCCTTTTCCCCTGGTGCCGGCAGATGGTTCGGAAAGTCCCCGTCTATCTCGGAGTTGACCTCAGTTACTTTACAGCCAATTGCCTCAAGCATCTTACCTCCAATACCGGCTGTTATGCCGTTACCGTAGTTTACAGCGACTTCTAGATCAGTTTCCAGTTTGGTTTTCTCGGCAACGAACTCAATATAATCTTTTTCAAGATCGACGGTTTTCTCCGAGCCATCTCCTTTATCGAAGCTTTCTGACTCGTATATCTCCTGAATCTGTTTCATTCCGCCTTCTCTGCTCATCGCTAAAGCGTTTTCCTTCGTGAACTTGAAACCAGTGTACTCTGAAGGGTTGTGAGAGGCCGTTACAACCGCAGACGAGGCTACATCAAGTTCAACGGACCCATAGTATATTACAGGAGAGGGAACTGCTCCAGCATTCACTACATCAGTTCCAGTCGATTTTACTCCCTCGATAAATGCTTCTGTGATCTTTTCTCCATGCGTGCGACCGTCCCTGCCGACTAAGACTTTTCCATCTACGTAGGTTCCGTAGGCTTTCCCGACTTTTTCAGCGACTTCTTCGTCTATCTGATCAGGATAGGTTCCTCTGAGATCGTAGGCATGGAAGAAAGAGGTCATTCCCAGTATCCTTCCAGGATCTCTACGTTGTCTTTGTACTCTTCTTGCATGTCCGGCAAGGACTTTTTCATGACCTTTGTATCTAGCGAAGTCTCCATGAATCCTCTGTCGTGTCCGTAGATCGGAACTAGCTGGACGTGAAGGTGCTGGATGGACTCTCCTGCTGCCTCTCCAATGTTTAATCCTACATCGATGCCTGCTGGATCGACAACCTCTCTCTGTAGCTCTTCGACCTTCGCCACCATCGAGAAAAGTCGGTCGCGTTCCTCGTCTTCAAGCTCCGTAAGAGAGTTGAGATGTCTTTTCGGCACAACCATGAGGTGGCCGGTGTTGTAAGGGAAGATGTTTAACTCGACCATCAGAAAGTCGTCTTCGTATATCTCCAGTTTGCTTATGCGTTCATCGTCTTCTGCCTGGCTACAGAAAATACAGTTAATATCGTCAGGTATTTCGTTTGCTTCGTACTCTTCTCGTTTAGGACTCCAGAGGTAGTATTCGTACGGCTTCAGGTCTGTCATAAACAGTTAGTGGTGAAGCCGGGATTTAACTCTGTTGGACCTCTAGAAGGGGGAGACTCCTTCGATCTTCGAGGCCAGCTTGTCTTTCAACGTTCTTTTCGGAGGTTCGTTGCCCTGAATCCTGTGGGAAACGTCTTTGATAGCGTTTGAAACCTCTGATTTAGGCTTGTAAGACACAACGGGTTCGCGCAGAGCGATTCCCTCTCTTACGTGCCTGTGGTCCGGAACTCTGCCGATGATATCGGTTTCTATCAGGTTCTTGATGTCGGCTTTATCTACCTCGGATTTTTCCTTCCGCACCGAGTTAAGTACAAGACCTAGTACGTCTCTTTCGAGCTGCTCGGCCAGTTTCTTTGCGCCAAGACAGTTTGTAAGCGAAGGTAGCTCAGGTTCGGATACGAGCAACACCTCATCGCTTGCCTCGATTGCGTGTTCGACCTCATCGTTTGTACCGGCTCCGGCATCGATAAGCACAAAGTCCTTATCGCCTAAGAATTCGACTAAAGTATGTTTTAACGACTCTCCGTTCGCGGAGAATTCAAGTATTGATGCCGGCAGAATCGATACTCCTGCCGGGTGTTTGGCCACAGCCTGTGTTATGTATGCTTCGCCGCTGAGAACGTCGTTTAACGAGACGTCTTGGAATCCAAGTCCGAAGTGCTGGGCCATGTTCGCGCCAGTGAAGTTTCCATCGATTAGTAAGACGTCGTGGCCCTGTTTAGCCAGAGATACACCTAGGTTCGATGTTAACGTTGTCTTGCCTACTCCTCCTTTTCCGGATACAACCGATATGACGCGTGTCATTTCAGTAACAGATTCCACTGGCCTGAATAAAAAACCCGACTACGGTTGCCGGCAGCTCGGCGCATAGATCTCGGCTTCAGCCTCCGGCAATGCCACAGAGACCTCGTTCAGCGACTGCTGGGATACATCGGTGACGTTGACTTCCCGGGTGCCGTTACCGTAAAACCGCACTCTGAGAGCATCTACGTCAGTGTTGGTGCTGAAGAAAACGGTTGTATGTGTCTCGTTATGTAAGGTATCGACCTGGTTTATCTCCAGGCTGCTACAGGTTATCGCAGTCTGTTTGTTTTCAGTTGAGACCTGTTTTTGCTCTCCGACAGTTTCAGATGCCCAGGTCCAGACAGAAAGCAGTAAAGCTGATCCTATAACTACTAACGCAACGGTTTGAAGCTGATTTAGAGACGCCATTATCTGAGATTGCCGAGTAGCTTTGAGAGGAAACCTTTCTTACTTAGATCAGGCTCGTAATCGATTCCAGCGACCTCCGCGGCCACTCCTTTGAAACGCTCAGATACATGGTGATCAGGAGCGTGGTGTACAACCGGCTTCTTAACAGCTAACGCTTCCTGAACTTTCTCATGCTCCGGAACATCCATTATAACCGGATGGCCGATCATTGACTCGACCTCGCTGGATTCTAGCTCCGAATCATGGTTCGTTTTACGGTTCAGTACGACTCCAAGTACGTCTGTACCTGCTTCTTCGGCAATGTTGACTGTTTTCAGTGCGTCAGTTACAGCCGGAAGATTAGGATTTGTGACAATTAGAACTTCGTCGCTTGCCTCGATTGCGCTGATGGATTCGTTTCCTAGTCCTGCCGCCGAGTCAACCAGCACGAAATCCGGTTCGCCGACCGCATCCAAGAGTACATCGCTTAAGTTGTCCGGAGAAGTGTCGATAAGATCATCGATCGATAGTCCGGCCGGTACAACTCTCAGACCCGAGTTGTGGATGTACATTGCTTCGGTGATATGTGCGTCTCCTTTCAAGACGTCGTGAAGCGTTTTCGGGTAGAGAGGAATGCCTAAGTGGAAGCCTAAGTTCGGGTTAGTAAGATTAGCGTCTAATACTATAGTATCTGTTCCAAACTGTGTTAGTGCGGCTCCTAGATTTGATGTGACTGTGGTTTTCCCTGTTCCTCCCTTCCCACTCGCTACGCATACCAGCCTGGTCATTGTATCAAAGAATTTTGGCGAGCCGAATTTAAATTACTACGTTAACCCTCTGGAAAATCTCAGAGACTGTTACTGCTCCAAGCCGGATTTAGACAACACCGCTGGGAACGCAGTCAGTTTGAAATAACTTTGATGAAAAACTCGGTTCCATGAGCCAGGACTTTTCCTCAAGACTAAACGATATCGAGCTAAAATGGCAGGAAAGATGGGAGAAAGAAGAACTCCATCACGCAGAGAAAGACGAAGATAAGGAAAAATACTACGTCCTGGACATGTTTCCGTATCCTTCCGGGAAAATGCACATGGGTCACGGCCGTGCGTTCTCGCTGGGCGATGCTTTCGCCCGATTCAAGTCGATGCAAGGCTTTAACGTGATGCATCCTATGGGCTGGGACGCATTCGGTATGCCGGCGGAGAACGCTGCGATCGATCGGGATACTAGCCCGGAAAAATGGACTATGGAATGTATCGATGAGATGCGAGACGAGTTCAAACGGCTAGGTTATACATTGGACTGGGATCGGGAAGTCACGACCTGTAAACCGGATTACTACAAATGGGATCAATGGATCTTCCTGAAGATGCTGGAAGAGGATTTGGCCTACCAGGACGATGCTGAGGTAAACTGGTGTCCTTCATGTGAAACCGTTCTGGCCGACGAGCAGGTGGAAAACGGGCTTTGCTGGAGATGCGACAACGAAGTCGAGAACAAGGATATGAACCAGTGGAAGCTCGGGATGACCGAGTACGCCGATGAGCTACTCAAAGATCTCGATAAACTAGATGAATGGCCGCAGAAGGTCCGTAAAATGCAAAACGACTGGATAGGTAAGTCGAAAGGCGCGCAGATAGAGTTCGATATCGTCGATGGCGGCGAGCTGGAAGTGTTTACCACAAGACCTGATACTGTATTTGGAGCGACCTTCATGGCGATCGCACCGGAACACAGTTTCGCGGAAAAAGTCGCAAGAGAAAACGAAGAAGTAGCTGAATACATTGAAGAGGCAAAGATGCGGGATGCCGAAGAACGAGAGGAAAAATCGAAGTCCGGAGTTTTCACCGGAAGATACGCGGAAAATCCTTTCACGGGAGAAGAGATCCCGATCTATGTCGCAGAGTTCATTCTATCCGATTACGGAACCGGAGCGATCATGGCGGTTCCGGCACACGATCAACGTGACTTCGAATTTGCTCAGGAACACGGAATTGAGGTCCGGAAGGTTGTCGAGCCGGAAGGAGATCACAGCTTCCAGGAACAAGCGTATGAAGGCGATGGCGATCACGTTAACTCCGAGTTCCTCGATGGAATGGAAAAAGACGAGGCGATCGAAGAGATAATTGAAAGACTTGAACTACAGAACAAAGGAGAAGCCGATGTCAACTACAAGCTACGTGACTGGCTGATCTCCCGACAGCGTTACTGGGGGACGCCGATCCCGATTGTCCACTGTGAGGACTGTGGAACAGTTCCTGTTCCGGAAGAAGAGCTGCCTGTCGAGCTACCGGAAGATGTCGAGTTTACAGGTCAGGGTAACCCTATTGAGACATCAGATACTTTCGTTGAGACAGAATGTCCGGAGTGTGGAGGCCCTGCGGAACGTGAGACCGATACAATGGATACTTTCATCAACTCCTCGTGGTACTTCCTCCGTTTCTGCTCTCCGAACCTAGAGGAGGCTCCTTTCGACCAGGACGAGGCCAACTACTGGATGAACGTCGACCAGTACGTCGGAGGGATCGAACACGCAGTAATGCATCTCTTGTACGCTCGTTTCTTCAACAAGTTCCTGAGAGATCAGGGAATGATTGAAAACGACGAGCCTTTCGAGAGACTCTTAACTCAAGGCATGGTGAACCATCCGGCCTACAACTGTCCAAACCACGGCTGGATCTACCCTGAAAACGTCGAAGAAGGAGATGTCTGTGCGGAATGCGGATCAAGTCTCGAAGTCGAGACAATCAAGATGTCGAAATCGAAAAACAACGTTGTGCGGCCAAGCGAGCTAATAGAAGAACACAGCGCCGATGTCGCCCGGACCTTCATTCTCCGTGCCGCTCATCCGAACAAGGAGCTGGACTGGAGCAAAGATGGAGTTAAAGCATCAGCCGAAATGCTAGAAAGAATCTTCCGACTTGTGGAGGAAAACGAAGAACTGATAGTATCGGAAGAGCCTTCGCTGGATGATGCGGATCTCGAGGACCGGATAGTTTCCAGCCGGATCCAGAGAACGATCGAAAAAGTCACGGAACACACCGAGAACCACGAGTTCAACCTCTCGATCGGAGAGACCGACCGTTTGATGACTGAACTCTACCGTTACCGCCAGTCCGATCCGGATAAAGCGATTTTCAGCCACGGCGTTCGCACGCTTGTGAAACTTATCGCGCCGTTCGCACCTCACACCGCCGATGAGCTATGGGAGCAACTTGACGGAGAGTACTTCATGCTTGAAGAATCATGGCCGGAGGTCGAAGAAGAGCTGCTTGATAGAAAAGCCGAGGCAACCCAAGAATACTTCGAGCGGATTTCCTCAGATGTTAGAGACATCCAGGAGATGATTGACGATGAGCCGGCAACGATCCGTGTTATTCAGGCAGCTGACTGGAAGTATGATGTGTTCGAGAAGGTAAGTGAAGTCGAGACCCAAAACATTGGCGAGGCGATGGGAGAAGTCCTGACTGATGAGCTGAAACCAAAGGCTGAGACGGTTAAAAAATACGTGATGAAAGCCATTGAGAACCCTGGAAAGTTCAACAATCAGAAGACCGAGCTAGAGGATGAAACCGAGTTCCTCAGCTTGAACAAGAAACGTTGGAAGGCAGAATTCGATCTGGAAGTTGTAGTTGAGACCGAAAAAGAGTCTGAAAACGAGAAAGCAAGTAGAGCCGAGCCAGGACGACCGGCTATCGTCCTGGAGTAGTTCAGTAGTTTCTTAAGCTGTTTTCCAGGTTCTCGCTGAGATGTTTGTCGACATCGACTTCGACGTTCATCTCGTTTAACGCTTTTCTCTGTGCTTTGACGAGAGATTCCAGTTTCTCCATTCTCTGGTTCAAAAGAGTCATCGCGACCCATATCTGGCCGACCGAGGCGTTTTCAGCCTGCATGTATACGTTATCGTGTTTGTTTACCGAGTCTAGCAGTGATTCAAGTGAGTTTCTCTCTCTTTCCGGTAGCTGATCGATCCAGTCCATACCGCTGTATAAGGTTCTAACAGTTTTCAATCTGACCTCGAAAACCTAGATGTGAGAACCAAGATAAACGCCGCGTTTCTACTGGCGGTCGCAGCCACAATCACGTACTTCAGCACCGTTTCGTTGAACAGTTCCGGGGCGCCTTCAGGCACGTTTTCGCTATTACACCTTACTGCTTACTTTGGGCTGAGCGCAGCATTTTTACTCTACTTCCATGACACTCGTAGAGGTCATTTAGAGGCAGTTCTGGCCGCAGGTGCTTTCGGTCTTGGAATCGAATTAATCCAAAGCACCATACCTTACCGCTCATTTTCCTTCGAGGATATAGCAGTGAATTTTCTGGGAGCCTCAATAGTTTTACTCGATCACAGGATCGGCGCAGTCTCAAAAGCTATCGAAGTTGAGGACAAAATTCTGGAAGAGTTCTTCGAGTAGAGGTTTTAATCTTACCTTCGAATGATCGAGTATGAAAGAAGGAGAACTAGTTCTAATAGGATACACAGGAAGAGCTGAAGGAGAAATCTTTGATACCACAGACGAAGATGTGGCGAAAGAAAACAGTATCGACCGGGAAGACGCCGAGTTAAAGCCAGTACCTGTTCTGATCGGAAGAGAATACATTATCGAAGGCCTTGAGGAAAAACTGTACGACATGGAGGTCGGAGACAAACAAGAAGTAACAGTTCCCGCGGAAAAAGGTTATGGAAAGCGTTCAAGCGACAATATAGCGACATACCCTGAAAAAGAGTTCCAGAAGCAGGGAGTCGAGGTTAGACCGGGCGAAGAGTTGATGATCGGTCAGAGACGTGGAAAGGTTGTCTCAAAGGGCAGCGGACGTGTCAGAATCGATTTCAACCATCCGTTAGCTGGCAAAGAGCTTGAGTACGATCTTGAGGTCCTGGAAAAGGTTGAGGACGACAAAGAGATAGCCGAACACATCTACGGTTACAGAATCGGTCACGGCGACATCGATATCGAGGACGGAACCGTAAAGATTCCTTCGACGCATTCTCACGGCGATCACGACCACGAGCTACCGGAAGAGGTCAGGGACATGCTTCGTGAGGAGATTGAGGAAGCAACCAGTCTGGACGTAGAGTTCGTCTAGAAAACATCTCCATATTTCCTTTTTCCTTTCTATTTGAAGCTGTTGAACCGGATGCCGGCGCAGACAGGTTTTTATGAGTTAAGAGGTAAGACAGTAGTAAAGTCCGCAAAAGGCGTGAACTAAACATGGAAGATCAACTTAAACAGGCAAGGGACCGAGGTTCTTCGAACGTACCAGAAGCACAGAAAAACCATGATATCGACGATGAGCTAGAAGAGCTGATCCGGGAACGTAAAGCCGAAATAAAGGTTATTGGAAGCGGCGGAGCAGGAAACAATACTATATCCAGACTTGTAGAGGTCGGAATCGAAGGATGCGAGACAATCGCGATGAACACCGACGCACAGGATCTTCTATACGCCAACGCCGATAAGAAAGTCTTGATCGGGAAAGAGCTTACCGGAGGACTGGGCGCAGGAGCCGACCCGAAGGTCGGAGAGGAATCAGCGAAAGAATCCCAGCAAAAAGTTAAACAAAGTGTTTCAGGCGCAGACATGGTTTTCATCACCTGCGGACTTGGAGGAGGAACCGGAACAGGTTCCGCACCTGTAATCGCACAGACAGCCAAGAAAGAAGGCGCATTGACAGTCGGAATCGTAACACTGCCTTTCGAGATGGAAGGACAGTCCCGACAGGAAAACGCCGAATACGGACTTGAAAGACTAGAAGACGTCGTCGACACACTAATTGTAATTCCGAACGACAAGCTCCTCGAGATCGTTCCAGACGTCTCGCTGAACACAGCGTTCAAGATCGCGGACGAGATCCTTGTAAACGCAGTTAAAGGAGTAACCGAACTCGTTACGAAGCCTGGACTGGTCAACCTCGACTTTGCGGACATCCGCGCAGTCATGGGCGAAGGAGGAATCGCGATGATCGGAATGGGTCAAAGCGATACCGATTCCCGTGCGCAGGAAGCAGTTTCCAAGGCACTGTCCAACCCGCTGCTTGACGTAGAAATCTCCGGCGGTAAAGGCGCTCTTGTAAACGTTACAGGAGGAACAAGCCTTTCCCTGAAGGAAGCACAGCAGGTTGTAAACACTGTCTCGGACAGACTGAGCGATAACGCAAAGGTTATCTGGGGCGCACAGATCAGAGACGACATGGACGAGACACTTCAGTCAATGATCATCGTCACAGGAGTCAACTCACCTCAGATCTACGGTCAGGAAAAGACTCACAAAGACGAGTACGAAGAAGAGATCGAACAGGAACTAGGCGTCGAGTTCATCTAGGAACTCACCTCTTTTTTCTCTATACTTTTTATCCAAGCATCTCAACAACTACTGTATGAAAGGCCAAAACCAGGCGATCGCAGTAATACTTTTGATGGGCTTGACAGTCGCAGCTGTCGGCGTTGTCTCCGATCAGATCTTCGGCATAATCAACAGCCAGAGTCCGGAAGACACCGTACCGGATTTCAACCCCGGCGAACTCACCATGATGAGCTGCTGGGCGAATACAACCCATACAATGTTTTCAATGAGGAACGGACAGGACGAGGACCGCCTAAACACCTCTCAGATATCAGTAGTGGTGAACGGCTCAACCGAAAGCTTTACCGCAAGCGAGACAGTAGTAGCACCTCAGAACTCTTTCCGTATAACCGTGGATGAAAGATTCAGCAGCCAAGAGCTAATGAGAATAGTATCTGGTGACGGGAGTGACGCCACATTCCAATGCCGCAGTCTTTCTCCTGCTCCAACCCCTGTAACAGGTCTTTTCACAGCAGACTCGATTTCTTCCGATTCTGGCGTAACCATAACCGAACCGAGGATTGAGTCACTTTTCTCAACAGGCAGCGGTTCGGACGAACAGGCAGTTTTCGAGTATAACGACGGCTACAGCCAAGATCTTACGCTCAGTTACGAGCAAACAAGCCTAAGTCCTTCAGATGGCGTGGATGATCGATACCACGGTATTTTAGAAGCGGAAAACAGTAACGGCAACACTATGTTTGCTGTCCACCTGCCTGATAACAATATACATGTTTTCGATGCTCAAAGCACAAGTCCAGGATACCTAGGAAAACGAGATAACAGTTATAATACAGGGATTGATAGCAGCGGTACGCACGAAATAGAACTGTCTTACGACGGCACGGATTGGAGCATAAACATAGATAACGGCGCATACACCAGAACACTCAGCGGAATAACAGGAGAAATCAACAGAATCAGATTCGCAACACAAGGATCCAGTGACGCATACGTCGACGGATCACACGAATTCAACATAGAAGATCAAACAAACTAAAAACTATAAGCTACGGCGAGAAAGTTGATTCATGCTTGATGTCGCAGTCACAAGTATTTTCGGAACAGTTATACTTACAGCAGTACTGGTAAGTCTTGCCGAACTGCTTGGAAAGCTGTATACAACATTTGACAGTCTTGTAAGAGAGGATCTGTCCTCCGAACAGAAGATTATCTACCTTGTTTTGATCTGGCTGATACCTCTGGGCTGGGCGATCTACCTGATACTTGGGAAGGAAAAGACAGCTGACCTATTCAGCGAGATGAAGTTTGTCTAGAACCGGAATGCTGGGGACGGTATAAAAAATTTCCTACCGGTTTTTAATTTGAACCCCGTCAGCACCACGCACGTGGGAGGGAAAGCATAGTCGTTAATGCTGTAATTCTCTCTTAGCTGACATTAGGTGATACTTCATGGAGCTAAAACCAAAGAAGATTAAGAGCAGAGTAGAATCGAAGCTTAACGAGTACAAGAGAGTTCTAAAGATTGCCGAAAGACCGGACAGAGATGAGTTCGAGATGTCGGCGAAGATTACTGGCGCAGGGATTATTTTAATCGGCGCTATCGGATTCGTATTCTATCTGCTACAGAACCTGATTCCACAGTACCTACTGGGATAAACCAAACAATGATTCTAACAGCACGAACCACACGAGGCCGTGAAAAGACGGCGATCAACGAAATGAAATCAGAGGTCAAGGCTCAGAACCTTGATATCAAAGCCGTCTTCCATCCGGAAGAGCTGAAAGGATACATCTTCATAGAAGGCAAGGAATCGGTTATCCGCGATCTAGCAAGCGATCTAAGACACCTGCGTGGAATAATCGATAACGAAGTAGGAGTCGATCAGATCGAAAAGTACCTCAGCGAAGAGCAGGAGGACATCAAGATCGAGGAAGGAGATGAAGTAGAAGTCATCGGCGGAGCGTTCAAAGGAGAGAACGCAAAGGTCAAACGCGTCGATGATACAAACCGCGAAATCACAATCGAGCTACTCGATGCCGCAGTTCCTATTCCAACAACTGTAGACGTCGATATGGTTCGCAAGAAATCAAGTTAAACGAGTTATACTACTATGGGAGACAAAAAAACAATTTCGACACTCATAGAAGGAGGAAGTGCTAGCGCAGGACCTCCGCTAGGACCAGAACTAGGTCCACTACCAACCAACGTCGGAGACGTTGTAAATAAAATCAATGAACAGACAGCAAGTTTCGAAGGAATGGAAGTACCTGTCGACGTTATTGTCGATGAGGAAACCGGAGAATTCGAAATCGAAGTAGGAAAGCCTCCAGCAGCACAGCTACTTATCGACGAGCTAGGGATTCCGAAAGGCTCAGGAGAACCTAACCTGAACAAGGTCGCAGACATGAGTTTCGAGCAGCTATGTAAGGTAGCTCGGATGAAAGCAAGTGATCTACAGGCAATGGATCTCCGCGGAGCATGTAAGGAAATCCTTGGAACAGCTCAGTCAATGGGAGTCACGCTTGAAGGCGTAGAAGCATACGAAGCCCAACAAGAGATCGCTGACGGTAAGTACGACCAGCAGCTAGAAGACGAGGAGGGAATATAAGATGGAAATGAAACAAATTTTCTCAATCACACGCTCTCAGGTGAGACCGAGTGAACTTTGAGACAGCAGTTGAAGACGCAGTAGCAGAAGCAAAAGCACGTAACTTCAACCAGTCGATCGATATGATCATCAACCTTGGGAAGATCGATCTTTCCAACCCGAACAACCGTGTTAACGAAGGACTCAAGCTGCCATACCAGGCAGACGAGGACGTAAAGATCGCAGTAATCGGAGACACGCTTGTAAACAACGGTGGAGACGCAGCAGATCTGACAATTACAGAAAACGAACTTGAAGATCTGTTCGAGAACCCGGATGAAGCAAAGGACATCGCAGAGGAATACGACTTCCTGATCGCAGAAGCACCTCTGATGCCTGACATCGGACAGCACCTAGGACAGGTACTTGGACCACGGGACATGATGCCGGATCCAATGCCTCCAGGAAGCAACCCGACCGAGAAGATCGAAGGTCTTCGATCCACAATCAGTGTAAGACTGAAGGAAGAACCTCTAATCCAGTTAAAGATCGGAAACGAGGAACAGGACGCTTCAAACGTAGCAAGGAACGCACAGACAGTTTACAACTTCCTTGTAGAGCAGCTACCTGAAGGAGAGAACAACCTGAAGAACATTCTACTCAAAACCACAATGGGTCCAACAGTGGAGGTCCAGAACTAATGCGAAGTCTAAAATCCAACGGATTTTCTACAAGAAAATCTGCGAAGATTTTCGAATCAAAGATCTTCTCTGTTAGCCAAGAAACACGAGGTGTTTCGTACTAATGGTACAACCAACCCCAAAGCAGATGAGCCGTGAAGAGAAAGAAGCAAAGGTCGAAGAGTTCCAGGAAAACATCGAGAACTTCGATGTCGTAGGAGTTCTAGACATGCACTCTCTTCCAGCACGTCAGCTACAGGATATCAAAAAGGAGATGAAGGAGTTTGCGACAGTTCGTATGTCGAGAAAGACTCTGATGGATCTCGCACTGGAGAACTCCGATAGAGATGGAGTCGACCAGCTTGATCTGAACGAAGCAGTTCAGCCGGCATTCATCTTCTCTGAAAAGGATCCTTTCCAGCTGTTCAGCCTTATCAAGAAGAACAAGACAAGCGCAGCAGCACAGGGAGGAGAGATCGCACCTACCGACATCGAAGTCGACGAAGGCGATACCGGGATCGGCCCAGGACCTATGCTTGGAAAGCTACAGCAGGCAGGTCTCCAGGTACAGGTAGACGATGGTTCAATCCACGTCACCAAATCAGGAGTCATCATCGAACAGGGCGAGGAAATCACCCGGGAAGATGCCGACCTACTGAACCAGCTTGGAATCGAACCTCTTGAGATCGGACTTGATCTCAAGCTAGCTTTCGCACAGGATCAGGTTTTCACACGCGAAGACTTGGACATCGATACGGAAGCTTACAGAAAGGACGTCGAAGCCGCAGCAATCCGCTCGTTCAACCTTGCGGTCAACGCAGGAGTTATCAACGACAGGACAGCATCGACAATCGTCTCAAAGGCAGTCCAGAACGCAAAGAACCTTGCGATCAGCGAAGGACTACCTGTCAAGGAAACAATCAAGGAAGCACTGGCACTCGCAGCCTCAAGTTCAAGAGGACTGGAAAGCCAGCTTGACCTTGAAGACGTCGATCTTGACGAAGCTGAAGATGACGAGTCTGAAGCAGAAGAATCCGAAGAGGAATCTGACGACTCAGAAGATGAGTCAGAGGACGAATCCGAGGAAGAAGCCGACGAAGAATAGTTCACTCGAAGGCTTCTCTTATCCTGGCGGCTTCGGCCGCCATCAACTCTTCTATTTCCTTACTATCCTTTCTCTCAATCGCTAACTGTAACCGTTTTTCACGAGAGTAAAGCCTGCCGTCGAACTCACTGACACCCATGGTCTTGCCCTCGGCTTCTAGCCGGCCGTTTTGAACGGATCCGGACTCATCAACCTTTACCCAGAAAACCGGTTCGAAAACTTTTTTCTCGAAAATTTCGTGAAGATACTTCGGGTAACGTACCTCATAGACATCTCTATCATACACCGAGTACGGAACCGCTCCAAGTTCGTCCAAAAGCTGAATGAAACGTTTAGCACACCCTCTATCGGTGTTCTGATATATCGGGACACCCTCCTTGTTTACGGAGACTGATTCAGATATCCTTGTCAGAAGCTCATCGGTTATGTTTTCCGGCTGAAAATCTTTGGTCGGCCGGCTTCGGCCTTCTCCTTTAATCTCTGCGATTTCAGGATTCTCTAAGATCAGTTGAACAACTTTTTTAGGTAAAAATGTTTTTTCAGCTCGCCAGCTGTAGAGATTGTACGGTTTGAAACCGTTTTCCTCTGCTAATGTTTTCAGACCCTTCTTTTCTGCTCGTTCCCAAAGCTGTCGCTCGTCTTCGGCTTCTAGTTTCAAACGTATAGAATCGGGCAGCCTTTCTAGATCCATCTAAGTTCAGCTATGTGTTCGTCTTTTTTAAGGGTAAGCCGTTGTTGGTTTCCCATAGACGAGGTGAGAAAATAATGGAACTTGTATACGCAGCACTTACTCTTCACGAAGCCGGAAAGGAAGTCAACGAAGACAACCTTCAGGCAATCGTAGACGCAGCAGACCTAGAAGTAGATGAGACAGAAATCAAGGCTCTTGTAGCAGCACTTGAAGACGTTGACATCGAAGAAGCTATGGAAACTGCAGTAGCAGCTGGCGGCGCCGCAGCAGGCGGAGCAGCTGACGCTTCCGAATCAGCAGATGAGGACGACGCTGAGGAAGAAGAGGAAGAAGAGGAAGAGGAAGACGACGGAGCAGAAGAAGGACTAGGAGACCTCTTCTAAACCAGTCTGGCCTCAGACCAGCACTCTTTCACCTACATTCTTTTTATTTTACTTAACGCAAATTCTAACATGGAACTAGACATTTTCGAAGCCCTAAGCGATGGTTTCGAACGCACATTCCAGAAAAACGGTTTGATGCTCGCAGGTCTGTACTTCATCCTCGGTCTTGTTACGACCGCAGCAAGTCAGACACTCGCACAGTCAAACCTATACGACCCTATCGGAGTCGGAACTGCCTTAGCGCTTCCAGTACCTATAGAGGCAGCAGCAGTTATAGCAGGCGTAGCTTATCTCGCATCACTGGTTCTAACAATCGTATCGATTAGAACATTTGTAAGCGAGGAAACAGAAACCATCAGAGAGGAGTTTTACTCCCGTAACATGCTGATGGCAGCTCTAAACCTGATCGCAGGCGGATTAGCCTTCGCATTGATCGTAGCGGCAGGATTTATCGCACTGATCATCCCAGGTTTCTTCCTGCTGACAGCTCTCTACTACTGGAACGTTTACGTTACAGTGGAAGACGAGAACTTTATCGAAGCCCTGGAAAGCAGCTGGAACCTCACAGAAGGACACCGGTTCAAGCTTTTCGTACTCGGAGCCACCGTACTTGTCGGCACCGGAGTATTCACAAGCTTCTTCGGACTGCCTTCGTTCTTCGGCTTTGAGCTAGCAGGCGCGCTTCTAGGTCAGATCGCATCCGCGATCACAGGCGTCTTCACCATCGCTACCATGGCACAGGCTTACAACCAGTTAAGACAGCTGGAGTAAGCTCCGCCAACCCTTTTTTTTCTTCTTTTTTCCTAACGCCAGTAATCAAAAAGATTCACTGTCTATACAAACAGTATGAGCCTCTCTGAACTCAAAAAAGAGATAAAACAGGAAGCAAGTGAAAACCCTGAGAAGTTCTTCGCAACAGATATACTAAAGGAAAAAGGCTTCTCACGTGGAAAATGTACTAACTGCGGAATGCGGTTCTGGAGCTTCAACGAGGACAGAGAGGTATGTGGCGAACCAGAATGCTCCGGCGGATACACATTCATCAACGACTCTCCGACCGAAAAAAGTTTTGGCTACATCGAGGCATGGGAACGTTTCAGAGACTTCATGGCTGATAGAGGCTACACACCGATCGATCGGTACCCTGTAGTTGCTCGCTGGAGAGACGACGTCGAGTTCGTAGGCGGATCAATCTATAACTTCCAGCCATACGTAGTAAGCGGTGAAGCCGAGCCACCGGCACCGGAACTGGTGGTACCACAGCCATCTCTAAGGTTTAACGATGTTGACAACGTAGGTATCACAGGCCGCCATTATGTTTTACACAACCATATCGGACAGACCTGTTTCCGGGAAGCAGATGAATACGACCAGGACCGGTATTTCAAGGACATGTTCGAGTTCGCAGTCCAGGGTCTCGGGATTCCAAAGGAGAAACTAATACTACACGAAGACTCCTGGGGCGGAGGCGGAAACCTCGGAGCATGTATGGAGTTTTTCGTTGACGGCCTCGAACTATGGAACCAGGTATACATGTTCTACGAGCAGACACCGGATGGCTACGAGGAACTCGACCTGAAAGTACTGGACATGGGTATGGGACAGGAAAGAATCACCTGGATCAGCCATGGAACGGAAACCAGCTACGAGTGTGTGATGCCTGAAACCGTCGAGAAACTGAAAGAAAGGACTGGTTTGGAGACCGATGATGAGGTCTGGGAAAAGTTCCTACCTTACTCATCCGAGTTAAACGTAGATGAGGTAGAAGACATCGAGGAAAAATGGGTTGAGATCGCAGAAGAAATAGATGAAGACGTAGACGAGTTAAAGAAAGCTATTAAGCCTGCTGCTGCTCTTTACTCGATCGCAGAGCATACACGCGCACTGATTTTCGCTTTAGCGGACGGAAAGATCCCTTCGAACACCGGAGGAGGCCACAACCTGCGTATGATCTACCGACGAGCCAAAGATTTTATCGAAAAGTACGACTGGGACATCGATCTGGTTGAAGTCGCACGGTGGAACGCAGAAGAACTAGAGCCTATGTTCCCAGAGCTTCTGGACTCAATGGATGAGATAGAGGAAATCTTGGACGTAGAGGAAAGAAAGTACGAGAAAGCCCGTGAAAAAGCACAAGAAGAGCTAGGTAAGCTTGATGGCCAGCCAACAGTCGAGGAGATGATCGAGCTATACGAGTCCCACGGAGTCAGCCCGGAGATGATGGAGTCAGCCGGCTACAAGGTTCCTGAAGACTTTTACGCCATGCTTGGAGGTAGCGAAGAAGTCGTGAAGGAAATAGAGGAAGGCTTCGATCTCGAAGGAGTTGAAGACACGGAGAAACTTTACTACGAAAACAACGAGCCTTACCGGCAGAACGGAACCGAACACTTCGATTTCAAAGCAGAGGTTCTGAAGGTTATAGACGAATGGATCGTACTGGATAGAACCATGTTTTACCCAGAGGGTGGAGGGCAGCTCCACGACGTTGGAAAGATCAACAACTTCCAGGTAAAAGACGTCCAGAAACAGAACGGAGTGATTTTACACAAAGCTCCGGATCATGAGCTTTCCGAAGGCAAAACGGTCAAAGGAGTGGTAAACGGGTTCAAGAGAAAGCAGCTGACCCAACACCACACCGCAACCCACGTGGTAAATGCGGCAGCAAGAGAACAGCTCGGAGAACATATCTACCAGAGCGGGGCATCAAAGACACTGGAAAAAGGCCGTCTGGACATCACACATTATGAGAAACTGACTCAAGAGACCCTTGATAGCATCGAATCAAAGGTTCAGACCGCTGTTAGCGAGGATCATAAGGTAAATGTCTTGGAGATGTCGAAAGCCGAGGCCGAGAAAAAATACGGTTTCAGGATATACCAGGGAGGAGCGCCTCCAGGCAACAACATCCGGCTGATCGAGATAGAGGATCTGGATATAGAAGCATGTGGAGGAACCCATCTAACAACAACTTCTCATATCGAGGAGTTTTACATAACGAACTCGAGGCGGATCCAGGATGGAGTTATCCGGTTAGAATACAAGGCAGGAGAGGCCGCAAGAGACTACATGAAAGAGGTTGAGAGCCGGATCGATGATGTCGCCGGACTTGTAGGTGTCGAGACCGTCAGCGATCAGATGCTGGGCGGAACCTACCGGGAGACCGAAAGAAAGCTGTGTGAGCTTCTAAGCGTTGAACCAGACCAGTTGATGAACTCGATTGAGAGGTTCAAAAACGATAACTCGAACCTGAAAGAACGTATCGAGAAGCTATCGGATTTCATAGGTGAAGACCGGAAACCTGCCGAGACAGAAACCGGCACGGTTTTCAAACGGGTTGAAAGTCTATTCAGTGCCTGGAGGGAAAATGAGAAAACAGTCGAGGAACTGGAAACCGGTATCGAAGGCGAGGTACGCAGCCGAATGGAAGACAGAGTTGTTGAAACCGAAGTGCCTACGGAAAACGTCGGACTGTTGATACAGGTCGCCCAGAAGCTCTCAAGTGGCTTCGAGGCATCGGTGACCCTGATCGGTGAGAAAGGCGCAGTAAGTGCTTCTTACCATGAAGACTATGATGCCGATGAGAACCTGGAAAAGTACTCGGAGAACATTCAGGGCGATGAAAGCTTTGCGAAAGCCTTCGACGTTTAAAGCAGAGATATAACATCTCTAACACTGTAACAGCCCACCGGACGAAGCACAACCGAGTCACCGGTTTCCCCGGTGAATGTAAATGTCTTCACGCCGTTAAAACGATCCTGCTGGATAGCAACAAGATTATCGTTGTTGTAAAGCTCTGCTATAACCGTTCCAGGACCTCGGGAAACCCTCGCATCAATTTTAACTTCGAAAGCGGAAGCTGAAGCCGATACAATCCGTACGCCGATATCCGGACAGCCATCGAACTCCCGTTGTTGTTCTACCGATTCCGGAGTCTGTACCTGAGAGTCCGGCGAGTTAAACGCTTTAGTTACACCGTAAAAAGCCACTCCGATTATGAAAACAACAATTAACGCTCTCCAAGGAACCTTGAAATCAAAATCGAGTTCAGGCTTACTTAGAGATATCTCCGGCAACTTTGGCTTCGGCATCGAGAAATTTGGACGTGGCAACGACGGCTTGAGATTTTTTAAGCCGCTTTCATCGTCTTCATCGTCCCGTTCACGTTTCTTTTCGTGTCCGGAGAGATCAATCTTGCCGTCTTGGTCTTCAGAGTTCTGACCGTCGTCTGGCTCAAAACTGTTTTCGGCTTTACCGTTTGAAGATGCGTCAAACGGGCTGTCAGCCTCGTCTACAATCGAGGGATCGTGACCGGAGTTTTCCAAGACCTTCCTAAGTCTCTGCTTGGAGACACCTTCATCCAGCTTTTTCCGAACCCACTTACTGAGTTTTTCGTCGGCCACGAATTAGGTATTTGATATCGCACAATAAAGGGTTACTGATACTGGGTACAGTAAGATGCTGTCGAACCCCAGTTAATCAACGAGCTACAGGCTGCTGAAGCAATATTCGAGCTTGTTGGTTCGGATACAACCGCCGCACTTTGCCGAGCGCTGATTAAAACCGCTCTAGGCGTACCCTCTCCGAGCGTGATAAATCTCGTGGTCTCCGAAGAGTTTACAACCTCGATGAAAACCCGTCCATTGAAATTAGCCTCCAATCCTTCAAGAGACTGAAGCTGTTCACGTTGCTCAGAAGTGTTGTAAAGCAGTGATACGAACACAACATCATTCATCCGCGCCAAGTTCCTCCTATCCTCCATACTTACGTTAAAACCAGTCTCCTGATAGTTAGTCGACGGAAGTGTGGCCGGCTGCTGGTTCGAACCACCCGAGTTCTGAGAGTTCGGCGTAGAAATCATATTACCGTAGTTTGCGATACCTCCGAAGGCAAATGAACCTGCGAAAAACAGCCCGAATAACAAGACCACCATCTGAAGTATTTTCTGATTGTCCATACACAGAAATTCCATTGGAAGATATTAAAGAACCAGTGGTGAAGTAAAGTTCAGATAACGTTCGTTTCCACCCGGGACGATTCTTCCTCCATCATTCTGAGAAGCTCGCCTGCGACATACTGTTTTTCCCTTCCCTTCTTGTCTCTCTGTTCAAGCACTCCGTGTTCAACAAGCACATTGACGTAGTTTCGAGCAGCATGGTACTTTACACCTAGTTCTTCAGCAACCTGGGTGATAGTACGCGGCCTGAGATCAAATACGTTCTCCATAAGCACAACACAGTTTTCAGGTACCTCCCCCTGGCGCAGACTTTGTTTGTACTTTTCTCTCTTTTCTAGGATCTTTACCGCGGTGCTAGTAGAATTGGAAGACTGAGTCTTTACAGCGCGTAGGAAGAAATCTATCCACTCCTCGTATTCACCATCCCTGCTGACTCTAAGAAGCTTATCGTAGTACCGACCTCTATTGTTGTTGAAGTACTCACTCAGATAAAGTAGAGGCTGAGAAAGCTTCCCAGACCGTATCATATCAATTATTATCAGAAGCCTGCCCATTCTGCCGTTCCCATCTTCAAACGGATGGATGGCCTCGAACTGATAATGTATCAACGCAGATTTGACAAGATAAGGCATCCCTCTATCCTCATTCATGAAATCAACAAGATCTTCCATAGCGGAAGAGATCTTCTCAGGAGCCATCGGAACGTATTCCGCGTCCTCTCTGGAGACCCCTACCTCACCTATATGTACCTGTTTTTCCCGAAACTGCCCAGGCGATCTATCTTTTCCTCTCACCCCAGACATCAGCTTCTCATGTATCCTCTTTATCAAGTCAACCGTCAGAGGTTCAACGTTTAACCGCTCTAAACCATAATTCAGAGCCTCAACGTAGTTCCGGACTTCCTCAAGATCTCTAGCTTCTCTGCTAGGTTCCAGGTCACCGGACTCGCTGCGTACTACCGCTTCCTCGAAGGAAGTTTGAGTACCCTCTATCTGGGAGCTGAGTACAGCCTCCTTCAAAATATAGGGCCTTATGAAAATATTCGGATCCGGAAGATTTCTGCCCGTACCCTTCAGATCATTTAGGTTGCTTGCCGCATCCTCAATGAGCTTTACAGTCTCCTGATCATACCTTATCTCTGGTGGAAGAGGCTCCGGGACAAACGTAGAGACCCTCTCACCGTCCTTTTCATATTCAAAGATATCTCCAGCTCTACTATTGTTGAATTTTCTCGAGTCCATAATTTGATTAAACACCGCTGTAATTTTAAATCAAGTGGTTTATATTTGACAAAACTACGTTTTTTATCAAATAAGACAGGTTTTGTTTATATAGAGATCAAAGACCAGATCCGAAATTTGACTCGATCTCCGATTTGAGCAAAAGAAACGGTTCGAACTTTATACAGTTTCAAGACACAGAGTTGGTTATGATAGTAGGATTCAACATCGAGTCGATTGATGGCTCGAGAGAGAACGCAGGTCAGGGAAAACTTCAGGTACAGTACAACCCAAAGATCACATCAGTTGAGAAGGCTTCGGTCAGCGCGATCGATGGAGACGTCGCAAAGATCGATTTCAGCTTCGAGGTCAACTATGTAACCGGCAGCGCGAAGGCAGCCAGTATTAACCTTGAAGGACATCTTCTATGGAACGGAGACACAGAAGAACTTCTTGAAACATGGGAAAACGAACAGTCTCTTCCGGAGAACGTGAATGCGCCGCTGATGAACGATCTTTACAGAAAATGCCTGTCTCAGGCAGTCGGCATCGCAGACACTCTGAACCTGATTCCGCCGATTCCGACTCCAACAGTCGAGAATTAAGCGGACTCAACCCTGTTCGACCCCCATCGAACAGAACCTTTTCCTTTATCTCTTATATCCAAGTCCTAGAAAGTTCACGAAAGTTTTTCAGAAAAACACAGGCTGAAAAAAAGACAGAAAATCATTCATAGGACTCAAAGAGCATTCTCAAGCTTTTTCAGGTTTCAAGCTCTAATTGGCCTTAGAAACCTCAGTTAAAGCCGTTTAAGCGTTCCGATCCTTGAATAAGCCATTTTAAACTATTCTATACGCTGAAAGAACGGTTGTGAACGGTCTGGAGCTTACGATGAACGGTTAAATCGGGTAGTTCTTCCGAGGGTTTTAAAAGGTATTGTTCCTTGAGTAGGACATAAGGGCAGACGCTATAATCTGCTCGGTGGCGATCCCATGTCACTTCCCGACAGGATCGGAACGAAAGTTCCCATCTGATTTTTTTGGGAATGGGATCCCGGGGACGTGAGGCCGGCCCTCCCGAACAGGTCTCAGCCGTGGCACAGGGTAAACCAACACGGCTTGACAAAAACAAGGTTTACAACACACGTGAATCAATCATGAAATCAATCAAGAAGATTACAAAGACAGTCGCAGGATCCGCACTACTTGTCGGAGCCACCCTAGCAGGAGCATCTGCAATGGGCGCAGCTCAGTCAAGTGGGTCCAGTGGAAATACCCTTGGCGACTATCCAGCACCATTCGTAGACGAAGATGGTACAGTTGACGGCACTACAGTAGTAGTAGGAGAGTCAGCAAAGACAGCAGACGTTCTAGGAGCAACAAACATCGCTGCAGGACTAGGAAACGCAGCATTCACAACAGAATCCGTATCCG
Source organism: Candidatus Nanohalococcus occultus (assembly GCF_029207735.1). NCBI lineage: Archaea > Nanobdellati > Candidatus Nanohalarchaeota > Candidatus Nanohalococcus > Candidatus Nanohalococcus occultus. The sequence continues at coordinate 90,059 of NZ_CP104395.1, read as the reverse complement.
CAGAAGGCGGAAGCTTCGGTTGGTCAGCATCAAACGGCGTCACACTAGACACACGAAACGACCAGCTTTACTTCGGAGACGCACTAGACACAGTTAGAGAAACACTAACACAGGATGAACTAGACATCCTAGCAGAAACAACTTTCCGTGACGATGGCGGAGACGAAACCGACATCACAAACTACCTGAACGTAGGATCACAGAACATCACGTTCGGAAACGACGCAGATGAACTAGACAACGAAGATCCAGTTCTACACGTTTCCGTACCTTCAGAGAGCTCAGTAAACGACGAGAGTTACCTGTACAATCTACAGGCTAACTTCGAAGACTCCATTGACTTCACAGACGACGAAGTCGCAGGAGAAGAGATCGAGCTATTCGGCACAACTTACACAATTGCCGAAGACAACACAGGCAACGACGACGAACTTCTTCTGTACGGAGCATCAGAAACAGTTTCTGTATCCACAGACGAAGAACCTCAGACAGTCACAATTGACGGCGAAGAAGTCACACTTTCCGTAACAGCTGTAACAGGATCAGACACAGCAGCAATCGAAGTCAACGGAGAGCTAGATGAGTACGACGAAGATGAATCGTTCACAGTAAACGATCAGGAAGTCAGAGTCGACAACATCATCCAGACATCCAACGACCAGTCAGCAGGAACAGTAACATTCTCAATCGGATCAGCTGAGATGACACTGATCAACGGTCAGGCTGTAGAAGACGCTGACGGTGACGAGATCGACGGAACATACGTCGAACTTAACGGCGGAACAGGATTCTCAGACATCAACTCAATCTCAAGCATTGACGTTTACGTTGGAGCACAGGACGACGATGAAGACGCTCTAACAGCTGACGAAACATTCAGCCACCCAATGTTCGAGAACGTTGAAGTACAGTTCGGCGGACTCAACCCTGACACAATGGAAGCAGGGGAGAACGTCGAAGAGATCGAAGTATCCACATCAGGCGACGACGAAGCACAGATCAGCTTCACAGGCGCAAACGGAGACTCAGTCTCTCAGACATTCGGATACGTCGATAGTTACGACGGAGATGACGACGACTCTGTAGCACTAGCTGACGGAGACGGAGACGACTTCGTCACAGCTGAAGGTCTAGAAGCTGAAGAAGATCAGTACCTATTCACAGACGCAGGAGACTTCAGCCACATGTGGGAAGTCACAGGAATCGACGTCGACGGAGCTGACACAACAGCAGACATAAGAGACGTAGTCACAGGCGAGACAGTAGAAGTCGAGCTAGACGACAGCAACAGAACAGAATCTGACAGCGACGACGATGTCCGACAGGGAGAAGAAATCATCGATGGACAGACCTACCACTTCGAAGTCGACACCGGAGACGAATCTGACGAAGAACCAACTCTAAGTGTAACTTGGGGAGACGCAGAATTCAACAACGTAGGAACTGAAACATCAGTCTTCACACCTCTAGACACAGAGTCTGATTCAGCAGTTTCCTTCATGCAGAGCACAGAGCTTGCAACAGGAGTTTCAAGTAGCTCAGACACAGCAGACTTCACACTGGAAATCCCATCAACGGAGAGCACAGACATGAAGACTGTAACTGTTGACATCCAAGACGGAGGAGACAGCTCAACAGACGGAGATCTGAACCTAGATGTAGGAAACGGAAACGCAACCGACATAGTCGAAGTTTCCGATCAGGGAATCACCTACAGAGCAACTCTTGATGCAGACGACGACCTACACTTCGGTGTAGACTCCGGCGCGTCAGTCGACACAAGCAACAACGAGTACGGACTAGCAGAACCTTCTGTAGCAGTCTTCCAGCCTGAGAACGAAGACGATGACGAGAACGCATACGTCTTCACTCCAGGAGAGGATGACGGAGAAGAAGAAGTCACAATCGACCAGCCTGATTACACAGGCGGACAGGGCGACGGCTACGTAGATCTTGAGTCTGATGACGATGTATCTGCCGCTTACGATGTCTACGGAGCTTACTCCGAGTTCGATTCCGACGAACAGGGAAGCTTCACACTACATCAGCCTGAAGGTCAGGCAGTCGCAGGAGCAGCAGTTACAGGTGCTGACGGAAGCCTTTCAGCAGGCGGAAGCGCAGGATCTGCAACAAGCATGACTCCTACTTACAACGGAGCAGGATTCCCAGCTAGCGACTTTGTCGCACTGGACAGTGAGAATCCAAGCCAGCTCAAGCAGAATGACCTGATCCTTGTCGGAGGACCAGCAGTCAACAACCTTGTTTCTGAACTTGCTTCAGCAAACAAGACAGCAGCTGGATCTGACTACAGCGAAGGAGATCAGAGAATCGAACTGGTCAACAACGCTTTCACAGAAGGTCAGGACGCACTTGTCGTAGCAGGTTACTCTGCAAGCGACACACGTGCAGCAGCACGTTCAGTCACCAACTGGGGAGACTGGAGTGACGAAGTCTCAGGACAGACTTCTGTCAACCTAGCAACTCAGTAAGTCCACTGAAGGTCGAGAGACCTTCAACATTTCCTTTTTCTTTCTTTATTTCCCGATTTCAAGTTATTCGGCCCTGAGTTAAAGCCGGGGGTAAGAGAAAAAGTTTTTACAAAAAATGTTTGCCTGGTTCGTTTTACAGGCAGCTGTGATTATTCTACGCGTTTGGCTGTATTTTGTTTGATGTTCTGGTAGCCGGACTGTCTTGAGAAGACTCCGTAAACACGGACATGGTCGTTTTCTACAATATCGTAAGTTACTCTATGGTTTAACTTGCTGTTTCTGTCCTCTTCCTGTAGTTTCAGGACCTGTATTTCCGTGTTGTCGGGCAGATAGATTACGTAGCTGTTCTCTGGCAGCGGATCTTCAGCCAGATTTTCTATAGCCTTCCCTATAGTCTGTCTAACAGGACCCTCTATTTCCTTCAGGTCTTGCTTCGCTCCAGGTTCGACTACGATCTCCATCTTATTCTATCCCTAGCTCTTCCTTGACTTGTTCAAATGGAATCCATTTTTGCTCTCCTTTTCGTTCTCTTTCACGGACGTTCATTATCCGCTGTATCTCCTTAGGGTGGAGCTGGGTCTCTCTTTTCAGCTTCTCTCTTATAGCCTCCCTGATGAACTCGGAGGTGTTCTGGTAGTCGCCTCTTTCAAGCCGTTCCTCTAACTGTTTTTTGAGTCCTTCAGGCAGATTGATACTGGTAGATGGCATAAAATAGCTTTCCGATATTAAAATTTAATACTCTTATGGTAATTCAAGGTAACTTTTCAAGACCGTATATTGTTTATAGCGCTCGGGCAGGACATGGCAGAAAGGTTAATCCAAAACAGCTTGAGAAGTAAAGAAATATTTTTAACATCTTCATCACATATTTATCACATCGAGGTGTTATAGAATGGCAAGAATAAGTGTGGACGTCCCCGACGGTTTGAAAGACGAGATTAAGGAAACTGCGGAAAGAAAGAACTTCAAGAGTCCTTCCGAGTACATCCGTCAGGCACTCAGGGAGAAGCTGGAAGAGGACAGCGAGCTTGATCAGGAACTGCTTTTGCGAGCTTTGAAGCTGAAACAGGGCGATGTGGAAACAACAAGTATAGACGACATCATTGAGAAATACGAATGATCAGCGAGTGAAGATTACAGAAGAAGCTGAGAAGGACATAGATGCTCAAGAGGATTACAACCGGAGAGAGCTAGCTCTGGAGATAAAAGAACGTTTAACCGGAGAGTTAGATCGAGACCACATCAGTTACATCAGCAAGCCTCAGTTTGGAATCGAGTTTCACAGGTTAAAGCTGAAGGAAAACGGTTTGGATCACCGAGTTTACTTTGATTACAATGATTCAGAGACTGTGGTTTTCGCAGTCAGGCACAGAGACTATTTACAGTCAGGAAGATCTCGAAGAGGTTGAAAAACGCCTCGAAAACATGACCGGGGATTGAATGCCAGAAAGTCTCTGACTTTTTTCTCTTTGAGTTTTTGCTCAAGCTTAAATCCCGGTGGAACTCATTGTAAATGTAATAGGTACTAAATTATGCGAAATATCAAGAAGATTACAAAGACACTCGCAGGTTCCGCACTACTGGTTGGAGCGACCTTGGCAGGAGCAGCTTCTATGGGCGCTGCCCAGTCCAGTGGGTCAAGTGGATCTCTAGGCGAGTATCCTTCACAGTTTATCGATGAAGACGGGATGGTAGATACCACGGTTGTGGTAGGAGAGTCCGCGAAGAGCGCGGATGTTCTAGGAGCAACCAGTATCGCTGCCGGTTTAGGGAACGCAGCTTTCACGACCGAGTCTGTTTCCGTAGGCGGTTTCGGCTGGTCGGCGACTGAAGGCGTTACACTTAACACCCGGAACGATGATCTGTACTTCGGAGATGAGATCAACGCAGTCAGGAAAACACTGACGCAGGATGAGTTAAACGTTTTATCGGAGACAACATTCAGAGACGACGGCGGAGACGAAACCGACGTAACAAACTACCTGAACGTCGGCAAACTCGAGGTAACATTCAGTAACGACGCAGAGGAACTTGACAACGAAGATCCGGAAGTCTATGTTTCCACACCTACCAGCGTAGGTGCCTCACCTTCCGATCATCTTTACAATCTTCAGGCGAACTTCGAGGACACTCTTGATTTCACGGACTCGGAGGTCGCAGGAGAGGAAATCACGTTGTTCGGTACAACATACACAATCGCCGAAGACAACAAGGACAACACAGACGAGCTGCTTCTTTACGGATCATCGGAGACTGTTTCTGTCTCCACAGACGAAGAGCCTTCAACCATCTCGATCGATGGCGAAGAAGTCACGATCGGAGTTGAAGCAGTTACAGGCTCCGATACCGCGGCCATAACCGTCAACGGAGAGTTAGACGAATACGAGGAAGATGAATCGTTCACGGTAAACGGTCAGGAAGTCCGGGTTGATAACATCATCCAGACAAGCAACGACCAGTCAGCTGGAACCGTCAGTTTCTCGATTGGTTCCGCAGAGATGACTCTTTCCGATGGAGAGCCTATTCAGAACGATGAAGACGACGATGTTGATGGTACCTACGTCGAGTTCAACGGAGACAGCGGATCCGACAGCATTGACTCAGTTTCAAGCATCGATGTATACGTTGGTGCGCCGGAAGACGACGAAGACGCTGTCGTTGCCGATGAAACGTTCGTCCACGATGCTTTCCCAGGCATAGAGTTCCAGTTCGGAGGCTTGAACCCTGACAGTTCAGAAGCTGATTCCACCGAAGAGATCGAGTTCTCAGCCCGGAACGATGAGACCATCCAGGTCTCAGCATCCTTAAACCAGGATTCAAACCTTGATTTCCTACACTACGATGGATCCAGCATCGAACTAGCCGACGATGACGGAGAGACAATCCACGGGGTCGAAGGCGCCCAGGTAAGAGAAGATGAGTACTTCATCACAGATGCCGGAGGATTCAGCCATTACTGGGAAACCACAGGAATCGATAGAGACTCAACAGAGACTCTTTCAAGCGGAGATCAGGCCACAATCGATCTGACGGACAGAGCTTCAGGCTCAGACGTCGAAGTCACCTTGGATGCCGATACCTCCAACGACGTCTACAGAGACACGGAGATCATTGACGGCCAGACATACCACTTTTTCCTTGAAGGAACAGGTTCTGATCCTTACTTCGAAGTTGCCTGGGGAACGGACGCAGGAACAGACGGCAGCGGAGTTCAAACCGGAGGAAGCTCTTCAGGAACCACAACCGCTTTCCCAACGCTTGAAACTGAAAACGGCGGAAGATTAACGTTCTACGAGCCATCACAGGACCCATCCGGACTTGGACTAGGAACAAACCTTATCGGGTTTAACTCGCTCGGAGACTCTGAGGGAAACACAGGAGAGTTCTTCATTGACGATGGCACATCGACCGGAAGTTATGAGACTGAAGACGATATATTGAGGGCGACCCTCAAGACCAACGGCGCCACATCCACAACTTACGACGGGAACGCTGTTGAGAGCTTCGGAAGCAACATTTACTGGGGTGACAGCGATCATGACGGCGCTTACAGCTCGGGCGAAGCGATTATTGACCAGTCAGGTGGAGGATCTGACAGCCAACTTGAGTCTGGCGACACAGTCATAACCTCCGGAAGCCTTGATTTAACGAACTTCGGATCAGCTGTTAACTACTACGATGATGCCTCAGACACCGGCAGTTATACGGATGGCGAGGTCATCTACGATGAGTCAGGAGGAACTGACGACAATACCGTAGCAGCAAGTGAGACAAGAATCACGTCAGTAACCGTTAAGTCAGGTTCAGATACGGACGTAAGCACAATTGATTACGGACTGAACCAGCTGACCTCTGTTAAAGACACCGATGAGGACGCAGGCAAGTCCTTAAGCTCAGTTAGCTCGGCAAGCGTAGACGTTGTTGACACAGGCGGAACTTCCGGAACTCTTGAGGCCGGAGACTCTGTTTTCATCGATCTAGGAAACGATGGCACATATAACGCAGAAGACCCTGTGCTTGTAGACAACGGACTGACAGCAGGATCTTCCACAACGGATCAAACCTTAACGGGTAGCTGGACAGAAGGAGAAGATGGAACGAACGAAGCCGTGATCTTCGATGTAGGAAGTAACGACGGAGGAGGTGATGCCGACACCGATGTCTACTTCTCAGGAGGAACAGGGACGATCGGCGACGCATCCACAATCACTGTAGGATCTGCGACAGGAGTCAGTAACCCTGTCAAGTACTTTGATGTACCAGGAACGTCTTCAGGACAGGATGCTTCAGACTCCGTCTACATTGACATGAGCGGGAGTGGCACAGTTACAGATGAGACCGCAAGCGCAGACAACCCTGATTTCCGTATCAGAGGATTCCAGACAACCTATTCAGCTGGATCAACAGTTTCTGCTGGCGACATGGATGTTGGAGCCTCTTTAGCTAGCTTTGCGAGCAGCGAGAAGTTCACCGACGACAGCGGAGACAGCGACGTATTCGAGAACGGTGAAGCAATTGTAAGCTCAGCTGACTCGAACCTAGACAGTGGAGATACCGTAGTGACTTCTGGATCTGCGGATCTCTCCGATCTGAGCGCAACATCGAACCTGTATGTCGAGCAGTCCGGGAACTCTCAGTACACGGACGGAGAAGACATCATCGCCTACTCCGTACTTGATACCGGCTCCTCAAGTGCCACAGTGGCAGGTTCAAACCTGAACGCCTTCTCATCGAACATCAAACACATGGATGGAGGTAACAGCCAGTTTGATTCCGGTGAGACTGTTGTTGACGACGCTGACGGTTCAGACGATTACACAACGGGCGATACGGTTTTCGGAGGTTCTTCCGGGAGCGTAGAGTATTTCTCGACGGATTCTGAGGAAACCAATGGCGTTACAAGCGGTTTGTTCAGCGCTCTACCTAGCAGCGAGCCAGGAGCAGTGTTTATCGAGGAGGAAACTGACAGCGAGAACCAGCATGGTTACGTTGTGACAGCTGATTACAGTTCAAGTGAGGAAAGACTTGAGCTTTCAGCTCCGACGTTCTCTGATCCTTCGATGAGGGAAACTGATTCTCTTGAGAGCAACGACGATGTAACTGAAGGCTTTGACGTGTTCGGAGCCTTCACCAGCTATGACTCGAACGAGGAAGGTAGTTTGACGATTAGCTATCCTGACGCCCAAGCAGTTGTCGGCGCAGCATTCACAGCTGCCGGCGGAAGCCTTTCAGCGGGCGGAGACAGTAGCTCGGTCAGCATGAACCCTAGCTACAGCGGGACCGGTTTCCCAGCTGAGAGCTTCGTGGCTCTTGACAGCGAAGTATCGAGTCCGGAGGCAGTTGGCAACATGATCCTTGTTGGAGGACCAGCGGTCAACCAGCTTGTAGCGGATCTCGCTGAGAACAACCAGACCTGGACCGGCAACGAGTACAGCGAAGGCGATCAGGTAGTTGATATGGTCAACGACGCCTTCAGCCAGGGACAGGACGCCCTAGTTGTAGCAGGTTACAGCTCGAGCGATACACGTTCAGCCGCAGCAGCCATGGCTAACTGGAACTCTATCAGCGAGAAGCTCTCAGGCAAGGACACCGTCAACTTGGCAACTCAGTAAAGAAGGTCGCAAGACCTCTGACCCACATATCCTTTTTTCTTTTTATTCACAGACAAATATACAGTCTTGTCACTTAGAAGAAACAAAAATCCGTTTAGTTGTTTCTTAAATCTTCCCGACAGTTACTAACGTATGAACAACAGCACATACAAATCGGAGGACGATGACGAAGGAGAGTCACTGGAAAGCCTTCTGGAAAGACAGTACGTTATTAATGATGCGGAAAGGCTGGAAGCAGAGGTTCTAGCGATTCTAAGCGCAGGACCGAAGACAGTTCATGATGTAAGCGATGTTTTAAACGATTTAAGAGGTAACGAAAACTACCTGGACCGTGTATCCGATATGGACATCACAATGACCATGAGGAAAAGCGATAGTATAGACTACCATCCTCTAGGAAAGCCTGATTACGGCGAGTTAAACACAGACGCAGATGAAACACGTGCGGCTGTAGAGGAAGCCTACGGCATAAAACTCGAAGATCTCAAGACCGTAAAGTATCTTAACGGCGATTTCTAGCCATTTACTGCCCGAATATGTTTTCACGGAGCTTCTCGGCGTTTTCTCTGTGTTCTTCCAGAGTCGCTTCATCCATTCTGTCAAGCGTAGAGACCATGAAACTCATTCTCTGTATATCCGATAATTTCTCCCGGTGTTTATCGATGAAACTCCAGTAAAGACCTGTCCAGTCACTGTCCCAGTCGCCTTCCGGGTAATGGCTCATTTTATGGATGTAGTTCGACGATGAGATGTAAGGCTTTGTCATTATCCGGTCGTCAGCGTACTGACTCATCCCATAGACGTTGGGAACCATCACCCAGTCATAGGAATCGATGAACAGCTCCACAAACCACCTGTAAACCTCATCAGGATCTATCTCGAGTAAAAGCATCACGTTTCCAAGAACCATCAAACGTTCGATGTGATGACCGTAGCTGTTTTCCAGCACATTGTTTATAGAGTCATCAACCGGCGGAAGCCCGGTTTCAGCCGTGTAAAACGCTTCCGGCATCTTGTTTTCCGCATTGAAGAAGTTTCTCTGCCTCATCTCCTCGGCCTCGAGTTCATAGACTGCTCTTATGTACTCCCTCCAGCCGATTATCTGGCGTAAGAAACCTTCCAGAGAGTTCATAGAGTAGTTTTTCTCTTCATGGTAGCGCAGTGTTTTCTCAACTACCTCTTGAGGCGTTATAAGCCCTGTATTAATCGAAGGCGATAGAAGCGAGTGGTATCCGAACTTCAAGTCCCTGTCTATCGCATCCTGGCAGTCTCCGAACTTCTCCAAGCGGTTTTCCAGAAAATCCTCGAGATTCTCCGTTGCCTGTCGATGAGTCACAGGCCAGGAAAAACCGTCCATAGAACCAGGATTCTCGGAAAAATGCTGTTCAACGTATTCTTTGGCTTCTTCGACGTATTCCGAGTTGAACTCCGGTATCTCCGGAAGTTCTTCCTCCTCCGGCATCTTCCTCCTGTTTTCCGGGTCAAAACTCCATTTCCCGCCGACAGGCTCCCCGTCGTTCATCAATATATCGAGTCGTCTTCTCTGCTGTTTGTAATACAACAGCTGGAAATAACTGTTTTCATCAAAGTATTTTTTGTTCCAGCTCATCGAGGTGAGAAACATAGGCGTTTCCTCAAAGGAGATTTCAACGTTTTCCTGAGAAGCCAGACTCTTAATCCGGCCTCTTAACTGGCGATCGACCGGATCGTAGAACTCCAGTCCTTCTTCAGCTTCAAAGGCAGTTCCAAGTTCTTCATCAAATCTAATGTATTCTGTTTGAACGCCGTTTTGCTTGAGCCTGTCTTCAAAGGCTTTCATTGAGGCGCGGTGTAAAACCAGCTTCTGTTTATGGAAGTTGAACTCAGTGAAATATCTCTTATCCTCTACAAGGATGACTTTCTGTTCTTCAAGTGCTTGCTCGAAAAGCTGGTTTGGAAAAAGAACTTTCACCGGTTAACGCCTATCATACGGTGCCTGGCTCCAAGAACTTCTTTGGTATAGGTATTTACTTTTTTCTGTTTTTCAAGAACGTTCAAACAGCGGTGTACGTCGGATTCAGTCATTTCCAGTTCCTGTGCTACCCGTACTGCGGACGGTTTCTGGCTCTCGTTTATTATCTCAACGGCTTTTTCCCGGACTTTTTCAGCACGTTCCATACCTGAACTTTATCTTTAGAACCGGTTAAAGATTATGTATGGACGACGTTGAAGAGATTCTTGACCGGCTTGATAGGGAGACGGTTGAGGAAAAACACAGGCAGATCGATGAGAAACTGGATGAAGTCCATGAACAGATCGCGCTTTTAGACCGGCATATCAACAACAAAGGATAAAACTTTTTGTTCACGTCAATAAAACAGAGTGTTCAAAAAATGAGACGAATGAGACGTGATTCTATAGACGACATGTTCGACCGGATGCAAAACCTTTTCGACGAGTTCCAGGGCAAGGCCGACCTCAAAGGATTCCGTGGAATGCCTGTTGACATACACGAGGAAGACGGCAAAATCGTAGTTAAAGCCGATCTACCCGGAATTTCCAAGGAAGATATCAACCTGAAGGCCGATAAGAACAAGATCGATGTAAGCGCAGAGTCAAGCACGGCTATTCAGGAGGAAAATGAAAAGTACTTTACCCGTGAGCGAACCTCCCGGAAGTTCCACCGCACAGTTTCCTGGCCGGCAGAGATCAATCCGGAGACAGTTACCGCCGAATACGACGACGGAGTTCTAACAGTTACAGCTGAGAAGACAGAATCCGAGGGTAAAGACGTGGAAATCGAGTAAAAACACCTCTCCTATTTTTCTCTTATCTTAGTGCTGTGGAAGAACCTTCCGTCAAACATATGTTTGTTCAATGCTTCGAAGCCCTCAGAGTTTCTGGCCATCTCCTCTACAGCTTCATCCATATGATATCCTTCTGTGTACTCGGAAGGATGAGCGGCCTCTATCATACCAGTGTTAATTGGCCTCTCGTCTAGGAATACCACCTCTCTTTCGTAAGACCATTCTGAACCCATGTTCTCCAAATATTCGAAAGTCTCTCTCATTCGTTCTCCTTGTTCTTCCAAAGAATTAGTCGGCTCGAAGTCCTCTCTATCCTCTGTTTCCTTGAACTCGAAGTGCTCAACAGCCTGCTGATCGAGAAAGATAACTGCGAAATCGAGATCTCCTTTAGACTTACCGTAAATATTTCTAGGCCGCCCCAACTCTCTTATTCTGTCCAGCGAAGTGTTTGTGGGCGTGAAAAAATAATCCTTTTCCGCGAGAAGTATAGCATCATCAAAGTGAGAATCCTCATATTTTTCAAGGAATGACTCTGTGAAAAGATCTACAGCATAGTCATGTGGCGTGCGTCGGTGGTCGTTTTTGGCTCGATCCGCTACAGTTAGAGATCGGCCACTCATTCTATCTGCTTACCTCCTCAGACAGATATATACGCTTCACAAGTGTGATATATCAAACATATTTTTGTATGTTTCGTTTACAGCTCCGAATAATACTCTTCAAACGGAGAAGGAGCTAAAATACCTCTGAACGTAGCTTCGATCTCACGTCTCTTATCCCGACTAACTTCTGAAGAGAACCTGTATCCAGAACCGTATGACTTAGGCTCTCCGAAATCCTTGTTTGTAAAATCCGGGGACTTGAGCGACCGCATAGGATTAGAAAACCCTGCTTCAAGCATAACATCCATCCAGTTCCTTGTCTGACGCCTTTTAGATCCAATATCTTCAGCTATACCTGTCATATAAACATTGTAATTATCATGAGTGTAACGAAGAATATCGATCTGCCCTCCTCCACAAAGACCCATTCTCGCAGCCACAAAATCCGGTCCGGCAGAATCCTCCAGCTCTAAAAGCGCTTCTTCAATCTCCGAATCCAAATAGATATTCTTTGAAGACCTTTCCCCGGACATAGCACTGAACTAATTCACAAAACTTAACTCTTTGAAGATATCAGCACCGAGTTTTTGTCCATACTACAACCGAGTTCAACGCCGAATTTCTTCAAGACCTCCAGGTTGGTCTGTATATGCGGCGTTATTTGCGGAACTCTTATTTTCCCACCTGCCAAGCCCATAAATACCATCAGCTGGTCGGCAAGATGCCGGTCGATCGCGCCTTCGGTGTTTTCAAATGTTTCAAACTGTTCGAAGACTTCAGAAGCAACTTGTTCACTTCTCTTCCCTCTTTCGCCCAACGCGTCGAATACTGCCAGCGAATCTCCATAATCTGCCTTTAAAACCAGCGAGGATCCTGTAGATAACGTATCTACGTAGACACTATCTTTCTCTACCAGTACTGAGGACAATCTATCCTCGAGTAGTTCGAGGAGTTCTTCTAGCTGCCTGTCCGCTACCTGTTTTTCTTCCAGTTCTACCGAGGCTTTTGACTGTATTTCCAGCGATTTAAGCTTGCCACGGTTCGTCAAAACCACAGGCTTCATGCTGGACGGTTCGGCAGTTAACGTGATTTTCCCTCCGCCTTTCGGATAGTAACCGGTTTTCTCGAGCCGAATTTCGGTCTGGAGGCCGAACCGTTCAAGCAAATCGAGTTTAGCCTCTAGTGATTCGAAGGCCGGCGAGTAACGGACGTGTGTTCCGCCTTTGACAGTTAACCGGAAATCTTCGTTGAACTGAGTTATCAAAGGTAAGACAGAGTCTATCAGCAGGCTGATGCTTCCTGCTGTCCCGATATCGACCGTGAGATTCTCCGGCTCTAACTTGTTCGGCTTGAAGACTAGTTTCTCCGAGCTAAGCTCAGCGCCCTTTACGTCCGCATCACAAAGACGCTGGATGGTTCTTACACACTCCAGATGCTGGCTTTTGAGACCTGGATCAGAGCGCGAACCTCTGATGTTCTCGATCCGGAAATCTTCTCCTTTTATCGCGGACATTGAAAGCGCTGTCCTGAGTATCTGTCCGCCTCCTGCTTTTCCATCTATCTTAATCATACTCTAGGTTGGTATCGAAGCGCTGATTAAACTAGCGAAACAACCGTAGATGTGAACTCATTCAAACAGAGTCTGGAAGAGATGGAAGAGCTAGCCGGCTTTCTAGCTGAAGACCTTGAAAACGTTCAGCGAGTTATCAGCTTCGCCGAGGAAAACAGCCTGGAGATGGATTTCGAAGTCCATGCGAAAGCCGAGACATGTGAAGAATCAGCTGAACACTCCCCGGTTTCACTCGATCAGATCGTAAAGACACTGGTATTCATTGGAGAAAAACCGGTAGCCGTTCTCTGTCCTGGAAGCCAGCGGGTTGATACCGAGAAACTCGAAGACATTCTGGACACTGATGTACGTATGGCCGATCCTGATGAAGTCAAGGAAGCAACAGGATATCCGATCGGTGCGGTCTCCCCCTTCGATCTGGAGATACCGGTCTTCATGGAAGAATCCTTGCTTGAAGAGGACTTGCTGAGGCCGGCGGCAGGTTCCCGTGCGGTAGGTGCGGAGATAACACCGGAAGAACTCACCAAAGTCACCGACAGACAGATAGATGTAAAAGATTAGAGACTCTAAAGCTGATTGATGAAGATTGAAAACGTCTGTAAATCTCTGGAAGATCTTAAATTCAGCTCTTCCGTAATGTTTCTGGCCGATGAAAGAGATAATGAAGAGACGGCAGTATACTACGGAGCGCAGGCAGAAGTCAGTTACGGAGAGCTAGTCGAGCTTCTGGACACAGACTACGAGGATCTGCCGGCTGTGAGCGAGTATCCGGATGAGACAACCAACTTTGCGCTGGAGTGCGAAAACGAGCATTTCTCAGCGGTTTCTAACAGTTCGAACGCCAGCAAGGAGGAGATACTGGAAGAAGCACGTAGAACTGTCCTGGAGTACGAGCGGCTGAAATGGATTAGCAATGTTCCGCCAGTTTCTAACTCGTTTAAGTGGGAGGACGATATTTACCGGCCGGGAAGCTACAGTCTGACGGAAAGCGAAGTCGACCACGAGGTTGCGGACGAACGTTTTAACTCTTGAAGCCCCGTTTAGTGATGTATGGACACCGAGGAACGTAAACAGCTGGTCCTAAGGAACACAACCGAAATCGTAACTGAACAAGAGCTAGATGAAGTTCTGGAAAAAGAATCTCCGAATACTTATGTAGGCTATGAGACTTCAGGGCCTGTACACCTCGGTCACTGGGCATCTATCCGGAAACTCTCAGATCTACAGAAGGCTGGTTTCAACGTCAAAGTGCTGTTCGCCGATCTACACACCTACCTGAACAAGAAAGGTGAGGAAGACTGGATCCAGGCAATGACCGAGTACTGGGAAGCTACTTTTGAAGCATGCGGGCTTGAAGCGGAGTTCATCCGCGGCCGAGAGTTCCAGGAGAAAACAGAGTACTTCCACGACGTCCTGGACTTAGCGACCAGCACCACTATCAATAGAGGTCAACGCTCGATGTCAGAAGTTGCCTCAGGCGACGAAGATTCCCGGGCGGTCTCACAGATTATCTATCCGCTTATGCAGGCACTTGACATAGAGTACCTTGACGTTGATCTGGCAATGGGTGCTACAGATCAGAGAAAGATCCACATGCTGGCAAGAGAAGCCTTACCGAAGATCGGATACAGAAAACCTACCTGCCTACATCACCCACTGGTTGTCTCACTTCAAGGCACCGAGAAGATGAGTTCCTCGAAGCCGAAGACGATGTTCCCTCTCCACGCCGCAGAAGAAACCGTCAAAGAACGCATCAAGGACGCATACTGCCCGGCAGAGGAACTGGAGGAAAACCCAGTTCTACAGATCTCACGCTTCCACATCTTCGGAGACGACGAGGAGCTGAAGATTGAAAGACCGGAAAAGTACGGAGGAAACCTAGAGTACTCGGAGTTCGAGAACCTTCAGGCAGACTTCGAGTCCGGAGAGCTACACCCACAGGACTTGAAGAACGCAGTAGCAGAGCATATTGCCGCCAAACTCAAGCCTGTTAGAAAGAAGTTCAAGGAGAACCCTGAGCTTCTCAAGCCGCTCGAAGATCTAGAGGTTGAGATGCCGGAATACTACTGATGATCGTCAACGTCTTCGATGGAGCGCTTATAATAGACGAATCGCTTATCGAAGAGTCGAAAGACATCATAGAAAGGCAGGTTCGTGAGTACGTTGAAGGAAAACGAACCTGCTTCGATCTTTCTTTTTCTTTTCCCAGCGGAGCTTTAGGCCAAGTTTTACGTGAGATGAATGAGATTCCTTACGGAGAAACCAAGACGTACGGAGAGATAGCTGAGAAGCTTGATACCGCGCCTGTGGCTATCGGAAGCTACTGTAGCCAGAACTCTTTGCCTCTGATCATTCCGTGCCACCGAGTCGTGGGCAGAAACGACATCGGAGGATACCAGGCAGGAAGGGAAGTCAAACAGAAGCTTCTGGAGCTTGAACAGGATTAAATTAGTTGATTCAACAACTAGTTAGTATGCTCAGCATCGAACTCTTCCGCGAGAACCCGGAGAAGATCAAAGAATCAGAGAAACGCAGAGGAAAAGACCCTGAAACAGTCGAAAAAGTAATTGAACTGGATGAAAAATGGCGTTCTACAACCCAGGAGCTACAGAAGCTTCAGCAGAGACGTAACGAAGTCGGAGACGAAATCGCTGAGAAAAAACGTAACGGAGAGGACGCCGAAGAGCTTATCGAGGAGATGGGCGAAGTTAAAGATGAAGTAAGCGAGTTAGAGGAAAAGGAATCCGAGCTGAAAGAACGGAGAGATGAAGCCCGTTACAGGGTCGGAAATATACTACACGAATCGGTTCCAAACGGAGAGGACGAGGACGATAACGTCGAAGTTGAGAGCTGGGAGGCAAACGAAAAGGACAAAGACGGAAAGCTCGCAGCAGACATATTAGAAAACACAAGGCTTGTTGAGACGGAAAAAGCAGCCGATCTTGCCGGAGAACGAGCTTACTACCTGAAAAACGAGCTTTTCGAGCTAAACCAGGCGCTGATCAACTTTACGATGGATCTGCTTCAGGAAAAAGATTTCATCCCGATGCAGACACCTTACATGCTCAAATACAAGCCTATGGCGGCCGCAGCCGAGCTAGAAGACTTCGAAGAACAGCTGTATAAAATCGAAGACGAGGACAAGTACCTGATCGCCACATCAGAACAGACACTGGCGACCTACCACATGGACGAACTGCTTTTACCAGACGAGTTCCCGAAAAAGTACGCTGGTTTCTCGACGAACTTCCGGCAGGAAGCAGGCAAGCACGGTCAGCAGACCAGAGGAATCTGGAGAGTCCACCAGTTCGAGAAAGTCGAACAGTACATCTTCTGTAAACCAGAAAACAGCTGGGATTTACATGAAGAGCTTCTTGAAAACTCGAAGGAAGTCTTCGAAAAACTGGAGATCCCTTACCGCGTCGTAAACGTTTGTACAGGCGACATGAACGATAACGCCGCTAAAAAATACGATATTGAAGCGTGGAGACCTCCGTTAGGCGAGTACGGCGAGGTAGTTTCGTGTTCGAACTGTACGGATTTCCAGGCCCGGAAGGTAAATGTCCGTATCCGTGGAAGCGATGAAAACACAGTCGCACACACCCTTAACGCAACGGCCTGTGCTACACAGCGCACAATGACTGCTTTAATCGAGAACCATTACGAGGACGGCGTGATCCACATACCTGAGCCTCTTCAGGAGTATATGAAAGGAAAAGAAAAAATAGAGGTTAGCTAGTAGTCGCTTTCAGACCCCTTGTAGTCTAGAGCAAGCTCTTCAGCGGCCAGCTTACCTATTTCGTCGTTAGTAGGTCCGTTGCTGAGACCGTATTCTTCCTGTGCCTCGTCAAGTGCAGTCTGCGGGCCTTCTGTAAGAGCTCTATCCACATCGTCCAGATCCATTTATTCTCACCTCACTAACATGTATACTATATCGCAACATTAAGAGGTTTTCCATAGACCTGTTATTTCGTATAGTTGGCTGTTGTTGGAACAAGCGAGGTCTCTTCGGAAATATCGTCTTCATATCCGGGCCGATCCACCGGATAATCCGGATTGTGATTTTCTTCGAGAGCGGGATCAGCAGAACAGCGGTCTGGGAACTCGTCTCCGTGTAACAGGAGGTCGAATGACGATGTATATAGCTCTCCTTCTACCTCCACTGATTCTCCGTGTTTCAAGTCTCTAAGCGAGTTTTTCATTTTCCAACACCTCTTGATTGAGTGACTGTTC
This sequence comes from Candidatus Nanohalococcus occultus, assembly GCF_029207735.1. Classification (NCBI taxonomy): domain Archaea; kingdom Nanobdellati; phylum Candidatus Nanohalarchaeota; genus Candidatus Nanohalococcus; species Candidatus Nanohalococcus occultus. The sequence continues at coordinate 72,767 of NZ_CP104395.1, read as the reverse complement.
TCATAGGGAAAGAGAGAATGCCAGCCGTTTAGACCGGCGTTCTCTATCTAGTAATCTTTGTCTTCTTGCTCGTAACCTTTCGAGCCATCTCCTAGTGCGTAATCCATAGCAGCTTCAACATCTCCCTGTGTGTCTCTTAAAGCGTTTTCCACCTGTGCTTTCTGACCAGGAGTTAGTGCTTCAGCAACTGTTTCCGGCAGTCCCATCTATTTCTCACCTCCTTTAGGCTCTAAAGGCGATTTTATCCGGATCGAATGCAAAGCTTTAGTTGTGTTGTTTGTCATGTTGCAGGATCACCGTGTTGAGTTAGTAAAGTAGCAATCCTGCGTTTAATGCAGAATCTTCGGCATAAAATTCCAGATGCCGACTGAGAAGGTATATGAAATATTCATAGCGCTGAATCTAGGAGCAGAGTTCTCTAGGTTTGCTCTCGTGACTTCGCGCATAACTGTATAGTAAAGTATAATCGTTTTTAAATCTTTCTCACCGTTTCGTATAAGACACTAAAAGCCTCTCGCACAAAGTTGCGTTTAGAGATAATGGAAACCACAGTGATGATCGGTGAGAAGCCGAAGGTAGCCTCGAAGCTTGCGAACGCTCTCGGAAACTACTCGACGAAGACTAACCGAGGCGTGAAAAACTACGTTATCGAGACAGATGAGAGACGTATAATCATCGCTCCGGCAGTAGGACACATTTTCAACCTTGAACAGATCAGCGAGGGCTGGGATTATCCAGTTTTCGACGTTGAATGGCGGCCGATCTTCGAGACCTCCGATAGCTCGGATTACGTGAAAAAATACTACAACAACCTACGTGATCAGATCGAGAAAGCTGATACATACATCAACGCATGCGACTTCGATCTGGAAGGATCAGTGATCGGTGCGAACATAATCAAGCACATGGCGGATCCGGATGAGGAACGGATCGAACGGATGAAGTTCTCTACGCTAACGCAAAGCGATTTACAGGAAGCATTTGACAACCTGGAGGGTTTCGATAAAGGAATGACGGATGCCGGGATTACCCGCCACACACTGGATTTTTACTACGGTGTAAACGTTTCCCGGGCATTGATGCAGGCTGTACGGGAAAACAATCGGTACAAGACCCTTTCTACCGGACGGGTACAGGGACCTACATTGAAGATTCTGGCTGATAAGGAACGGGAGATCAGAGCCTTCGAACCCGATGACTACTGGGAGATCTTCCTCAAACACTCGGAGTTCGATGCGAAGCTAAGCTACGGCAGCGACGACCGTATCTGGGACGAAGATGAAGCCAACGGAATCTTCCTGACGGTAAAGGACGAAGGCCGGACAGAGGTCACGGACATCGACATCAACAACTACTCGCATAACCCGCCTATCCCGTTTAACTTGACAGGGCTTCAGAGCGAGGCCTCCAGCCAGTTCAACATCTCACCTAAAAAGACCCAGTCGATCGCACAGACACTTTACGAGAACTCCTTGATCTCCTATCCTCGTACAGAATCCCAGAAGCTTCCGCCTAAGATTGGATACAAGGACATCCTTGGAAAGCTCAAGTCTCAGGACAGCTACGAGGACTTAGCGAAGAAAGTGATGAAAAAGGACAGTCTCTCAACCACTCAAGGTAAGAAAAAGGACGATGCGCACCCTGCGATCTATCCAACCGGCGAACACCCGTCAGGACTGTCAAAACAGGAACGTAAGGTCTACGATCTGATTGTCAAAAGGTTTTTCGCAGTTTTCGGAAAGGCAGCAAAGAGACGGAGCCTTACAATGACGTTAACCGTCGAAGACTATGATTTCCAGGCTAAATCGAAGATAACAGTTGAGCGCAACTGGTTCGATCTCTACGACCCTTACGTGAAGGTTTCAGAGGCCGCACTGCCGGAACTGGAGGTAGGAGATATCCTAGATGTCGAAGGCTTCGATTTAGAGGACAAAGAGACCCAGCCACCGCAGCGCTACAGCCAGTCCCGTATCGTCAACAAACTGGAAAAAGAAAACCTAGGAACGAAAGCAACCCGTGCCTCGACCATCGACCGGCTTTACAACCGAAATTACATCGAAGGCGATCCGATAAACGTCACAGACCTAGGCTTAGCGATCGTCGATACCCTGGAAGACCACATACCCGATCTACTCTCCCCTGATCTAACCAGAGAGTTCGAGGAAAAGATGGAATCGATTAGACAGGGCGAGGAAACCTCCGAAGGCGTAATAGAGAAAGCCAGAGAAGACCTGGATAAGATGCTTGGAAAGTTCAAAGACCAGGAAAAAGAGATCGGCGCCGAACTAGTCAACACAATCGACGACGAACGTAAGAGAAGACGTAAACTCGGACCATGCCACGAATGCGAAGAACAGGGCCGCGAGGACGGTATGCTGCGGATTATAAAAAGCAAGGGAAGCAGTTTCGTAGGCTGTAGCAACTATCCGGACTGTGAGAACACTTATCCGCTGCCTAACACCGGTAAAGTGAACTCGACCGACCAGGAATGTAGCACCTGCGGCAAACCTGTTATCTACGTGGAAAGAAAAAAGAAGAAAAGTTACAGTATGTGCGTGGACCCAGACTGTCCTTCAAAAGACGACTGGTAGCTTAAGGCTCTAACTCCGAGCCATCCAGCTTTCCAACAGCTTCTTGGAGAGCGCTGGCGTTCTCATAGCCCGACTGGAAGTCTGATTCACTGTATGCTTTGGCTTCCCGATTTTTGCTGGGAATTTCCATTCCCGGCCTGCCGTACGAGGGTCGGTCTTTTCGGTACGCCAGCTCACATACTCTGTGTTCGTGCGGAGTATCGTCGCCTCCAGTATTCATTTCTCTGTGCCTCGCTGATAGACGTGTTGTACGCCCTCTCCGTTTCTCGGAGTGTGATCTACATCCGCCATAGTTGGTTCTCCACCATCCGACCTCAAAGGGTTTTCATCATCGACCCCAAACTCGCTTTCGGCGTCTCTGCTGGCTTCACGGGCTTCAGAAGTTTTTTCATAGCCGGGAGACTGCCCGCCATACTCTTTATTCCAGTCGTTGGCAGCAGTAGTTCTCGGATCTCTATCTAGACCGAAGTGACGGCCTTCTCTGCCAGCATAAGTTCCTGAACGCTCAGTCACCGAGATCTCCTCGTTGAACCTTCTTGATTCGCTTTTACGTTGCGTGTTGTTCGCGTTGTTGTGTGTTGTGTCATTTGATTGTGAACCTCGAAAAGAGAAATGCCCTGAAAAACGGTTTTAGCGCCTTTCAAGGTCTGTATTTTACAGAATAAGTACAAACAGACTCAGCAGAATAGAAGTAACTCTAGCTGAAAAACTCTGTATAAACTTGTAGGAAAAACTATCTGCGCCGCAGAACATATCCACCCGAGATAAAGCATCCCCCCGTAGAAGATCGGGCTACCGTGTTGCAGGTATCAATGTTCATTGTAATCTATACTTGAAACAACATAGCTTAAATAAGTAAAGAGTTTGGACGAGGAAAAGTTGGCGGCGGAGCCACTATTCTTCCAGCAGCTCCCCGAACTCTAGTCCGTCAGCATCTTTGCCTGGCTCTGTGGCTAATCCTGGATCTTTGATATGATCCGGATTCGCAGGATCGTATCCCGCAAAATTTTCTATTTGTCCGTATTTCGGTCCTTCAACCATGTTAATTCACCTCCGTGTTTTCTATAGGCTATAGAACAAGCTTATCTTTTGACTGCGCCCGCCCGCTCTACAACCTGGATTTTGGGAACGGGCTGCGTCTAAACAAATACGACTTCCACGATAACGTTAGAACTGGCTGCGAATAATCTGATAACCTCATCTACCAGCTCTGACATAACGAAAACTTTGGCACATATTACTTTTAAATCTGCCGTTCAGCGAGCTAAAACTTAGAAAAGACCTTTTTTCTCCGGTTCGACCAGTCCGTCATCGACTATCTGGAATCTCCGGGTCTTTCCTTCCGGCAGCGAGCGGTGTTTTTCAATCGCGACAGTTCGTAGCGATTTCTCGTCGTTTTCGAGCTGTAAAAGACATTTTGACCAGTAACGTGGCACGTCCTTGCCTACAAGCTCCAGTCCGTCACCATCGAAGTTCGAGTAAACCTGGTTGGTGACCATGACCGGTATTTCGTGTTTTCTGGCGATCTTCGATAGCTCTGATAGCTGTCCGGAGAGCTTCTGGTTGATATCGGATGCGTTGTTGTCGTTGACCTCTAATCTGTAAAGCGAGACCAGTGAGTCGATAACAACGAGACCTGTTTCCTGATCTACGGCTTCTTCGAGCGAGTCCAAGACATTTTCCTGCTGTTCGAAGTCCAGTGGCTCGAACATCGTTACTTCTTCTAGGGCGTCTTCAGATGCGACCTGTACAAATCTTTCAGGCGAAAAACCGCCTTCTGTATCTATGTAAATCACTTTCTTACCGTTTGCTGCGACTTCCGCAGCTACCTGGACACATAAGTTTGTCTTACCGGTTCCGGACTCTCCAAAGACGTTTGTAATTACTTTTTTCTCCAGTCCGCCGTTTAACAGCTCGTCTAAGGGCTTGCTGCCGGTGCTGATTCTTTGAACTTCCACAGTCGAGGGTTTGCTTACAATTCTTTTATCAGTGGGTTGTAACGAATAAAACAAGTTTTTTAGTGACGTACACAAAAACCGTTTTAAACTTTCATTACCTGAACCAGAGTATGAAACCCGAAGAGGCTGCGTTACTGACCTACGATACGAACTCCTCGGAGTTCGACTCAGTGTATGAGCGCAACAAGTTCTACCGCGGGCTTTTCGGCTACAAGCAGACCGTTACGAAAAACGGGAAAGAGTACAACTACGAGAAAGACGGTTTGATGGACGAGATATCTTGTATAAGGATCGATGACTCAGTATTCATATTCGGAAAGAAAAATCAGGAAAAGGTAGAGGAGTACTTCTCAAGCTGGGGCGAAAAAGTCACCCACCGAATCTTCACTGTGATAGTTGAAGACCCCGAGCTCATCGAGAAGCTCAAAAATTAATGTTATGACAGAAAACGAAGACGTTAAGCTGAGAGTGGGAGAGGTCCCGCCAAACGCACAGCAAGACATAGGCCGAGGAATCATCCGCATAGACTCAACGGTGATGGAAGAGCTAGAGATAGCCGAAGGCGATGCCGTAACAATTGAAGGCGGCCGCAAAACCGTTGGAAGAGTAGCAAGAAGCTATCCGGCCGACAAAGGACTTGGAATCGCACGCATGGATGGCTACATGCGGAAAAACGCAGGCACCAGCCTAGGAGAGAAAGTAACAGTACAAAAGGCAGAGTTAAAAGAAGCAGATAGAGTAACACTCGCTCCAGCCGAAGAAGGAGTAGTCATCCAGGTATCAAACCCCAACATCTTCAAACGCGCACTTTCCGGACGCGCAGTCACCAAAGGCGATATAGTAGTACCCGGAGACGGCGACGGACGGAAAAGCGTATTTGACGAGATGTTCGACCTGGACGTCGATCAGTTCCGGTTCTCATTCGGAGAGACCAAGCTAGCGGTTGTAAACACCAAGCCGAACGGTCCTGTAAAGATAACTGAGAACACGGAGATCGAGGTCAAACAGCAGGCTGTAAAGGGCGGAAGCCAGGAACAGCAGGTCCAAGTACCAGAGGTCACCTACGAGGACATCGGAGGACTTGACAGCGAGATCCAGCAAGTAAGAGAGATGATCGAGCTACCTCTAAAGCATCCAGAGGTTTTCCAACAGCTGGGAATCGATGCCCCAAGCGGAGTACTGCTACACGGACCGCCGGGAACCGGGAAGACCCTGCTAGCGAAAGCAGTGGCAAACGAAGCCGATGCGACTTTCATGTCCATTAACGGCCCGGAGATCATGTCCAAGTACTACGGAGAGTCCGAAAAACAGCTGCGTGAAAAGTTCGAAGAAGCACAGGATAACTCTCCGGCAATCATCTTCATCGACGAGATAGATGCCATCGCCTCTAAACGTGGAGAAGCCGGCGGAGAAGTAGAGCGAAGAGTTGTCGCACAGCTACTTTCACTGATGGACGGTCTTGAGGAACGTGAAAACGTTATCGTTATCGCAGCGACAAACCGCGTGGATGCAATCGATTCCGCACTTAGACGTGGAGGACGTTTCGACCGTGAGATCGAGATCGGTGTTCCAAACCGCCAGGGACGTAAGGAAATCCTGCAGATCCACACCCGGAACATGCCGCTGACAGATGAAGTCGAGTTAGATTCGGTCGCGGACATGACACACGGCTACGTCGGAGCAGACCTAGAAGCAGTCTGTAAGGAGGCTGCGATGAGCGTCTTACGGAACGTATTACCTGAGATCGATCTGGACGATGAGATACCAAGCGAGATAATGGAGAAACTGGTCGTAAACCAGGGCGCACTCAAGGAAGGCATCCGGAAAGTCCAGCCATCCGCTATGAGAGAGGTCATGGTGGAAGTTCCGAAGGTCTCATGGGAAGACGTCGGAGGCCTACACGACACCCAGGAAAAGCTTCAGGAAATGGTCGAGTGGCCACAGAAATACCCTGAAAGGTTCAAACGCATGGGCATCGAAGTTCCGAAAGGAATCTTACTTTACGGGCTACCGGGAACCGGGAAGACACTGCTAGCGAAAGCAGTAGCAAACGAGGCAAATGCGAACTTCATTTCAATCAAGGGACCTGAGATCTTCTCCAAATACGTCGGAGAGTCCGAAGAATCAATCCGAGAAGTCTTCAAGAAAGCCCGGCAGGTCGCACCTTGTATCCTGTTCATAGATGAGATCGATTCAATCGCAACCCGGAGAGGCTCGAGAAGCGACTCCGGTGTCGGGGACCGAGTAGTTAACCAGCTACTGACAGAACTCGATGGAATCGAAAGCCTTGAAGGCGTCACAGTCATCGCGGCAACCAACCGACCGGATCTGATCGATCCAGCGCTATTGAGACCTGGAAGAATCGATAGGTCGATTGAAGTCGAGGTGCCGGACGTAGAAGGACGCAAGAAGATTCTCGATGTCCACACAGGCAAGATGCCTCTAGCCGAGGACATTGACCTAGAGAAACTATCGGAAGATCTCGAAGGATACGTTGGCAGCGATATCGAAGCATTATGCCGCGAAGCAGGTATGAAAGCTCTGCGAGGCGATCCGGACAGCGAAGAAGTAACATTAGAGGACTTCGAGGAAGCAATGAAGGAAGTTAAGCCAACCGCGACAGAGGAAAACATCGATCACTACAAGCAGATGATGCAGAGAATGGAAGAGATCGATACCTCCGATAAAACACCAGATTACTTCGGCTAGGAAACCTCTCTTTCCCCTCATCCCTCTCTTTTTTCTTTTCCACCTACTAACGTGATAGAAACCCTGCTGGTTAAAAGCAAGGACGGCGAATAACTTGACATAAAGGAAGATATAGCATGGATTTACCAGAGGTATTTGAAACAAAGTTTGAGCTACAGGCAACCCATCTAATAGGACTGTTTTTCGCATTAGGGCTTACAGTAGGGTTTGCTAGCGGAACAACTTTCAAGGATCTCACAGCTCCGAGAATAGCTACCTCAGATACCCCTCAACCAGATACAGGTTCGGGGACAGACACAAACTCCGGTAAACTCGATTTATCAAATATTAACAACAGCAGAGACCCTGTTCTAGGACAGGAAGATGCGGAAGTAACAATGGTCATTTATGAAGACTTTGAATGTCCTTTCTGTAAACGCTTCGAATCAGGAGCAGTCCCGCAGATAGAAAACAACTATGTAAGGTCCGGAGAGGTAAAGATAGTCTGGAAAGACTTCCCTCTACAGAGAATACATCCCTGGGCGACAAGAGCAGCAGAAACCGCCGAATGCGTCTACAGACAGGACGAAGAAGCGTTCTGGAACGTTAAAGACACAGTATTCGACAACCAGGAAAGTTTAAGCGAGTCCAACGTCGTTGAAAAAATCAAAGGCTGGGCGAGCGAGGAAGATGTTTCCCCAAGTGCCGTCCAGAGCTGTCTGGATAACGGAAATCCTCGGGACGCTGTCCGTGACGACATGGAAGAGGCTACAAGCTTCGATACCATGGTCGGTGGCAACTCGTTCGTCTCCGGAACACCCTCGGTTGTAATCTACAGCGAGGGCGATCAACGGGGAGAACCGCTTGTAGGCGCACAGCCGTACTCGGCGGTAAAACAGGTAATCGAATCAAAGCTAGGACAGTGAAATACAGGAAAGCCCTGAGAGACGGCATCAAGGCAGCTTTCAAAGGCAAGACCGCTTTGAAAACCCTGGCCGTCAGCTCAGTTTTCTATATACTGGTTACTCTCGCATCCTTCCCACAGTACAGCCTACAGTTGCTGGGAAGAAATATCCTATACCTAGATGAAGCCGTTGTCAGCCTGACTTTCAATACCTTTTCCTCGGCAGGCGCGCTCGGCCTAGGTCTTACAGTAGCTTACTCGGTTCTTACAGGCGTTGCTTTAGTAAACATAGTCGAGAAGCTTAGAATATCAGGCCTGGCTTCAAGTAAAGATCTGGCGACAATTATTCCTGGTTTAACGGCAGCAGGTTGCGCCTCATGCGGAGTAGGCATACTTGCGTTCATAGGTCTCGGAGGAACGCTAGCCCTGATGCCTTTCAACGGCAACCTGATTAGAGTGCTTGCTGTAGGACTTCTACTCGGCGTAATTACTAAAAACGGAGACCCGACGACTTGCCTTATCGACGAGTAGTGACTACGTTCTCGCCGTCATCAGCTCCAACAAGCACAGTGTGTTCTGCCTGTGCGACCACAGAGCCATCCTTGTCCTGTAAGACTGGATAGTTCCGTACAATGTTTTGCTGAAGAAGCTTCCGGAACGCCATCTTTTCTTTGCCGCTTAGATCCATCCAGCGAGTTGTAAACGGAAGACCACGGTAGTTCTTGATCTTTTTCATTAACTGGCGGGCGGTACGGCTCCTGACAGACCGTTCGGACTCAAGCTTGTAGATGTTCCCATCCCGGCCGTTTTTGACAGTACCTGTGCCTGTTGTCAGAAACGGCTCAATCGCGACGGCATCTCCTTCCTGGAACTCGTAGCTGTTGGTATTTGCCTTGTTAGGGATCGAGAGACCTGCGTGCTGATTGTAGTTTCCAAGAGAGTGGCCTGTAAGGTTCTGGACGATGTTGTATTCATCCGGAACCTGTTTTTCGATAAAGGTTCCAAGCTCTCCGACAGTTACACCTGGCTCAAGGAAATCTAATGCTTCCTCAAGTACTTTTTCCACTTCATCAATGATTTCCTGGTCTTTACCCGAAGGATTAACAGTTAACGCTGTATCCGCGATGTAGCCTTCGGACTGTGCGCCTATATCGATCTTTAAGACATCGTCTTCCTGTAGCTTTCTCTCAGTGTCTTCCGCAGGCGTAAAGTGAGCGGCTTCCTCATTAACCGATAAGTTTACAGGAAATGCGGGCTGAAGACCTTCATCACGGATTAGCTGCTCTACCGTCTCCGCGATCTCTACAAACGAAGTTCCTGGCTCCGCTACCTCTCTGGCCTTCTTACGTGCTTTCTGGATCACCTTTCCGGCTTCAATGTAATTTTCCTTTACTTCTTTCTCCATTTTTTACCGACTCTCTGCTGTCTGTTCGACTTTTTCGGCAATAGCCATAGCAAGCTCTTTGTCAAGAGTTTCCGGCACGATCTTGTCTTTCTCTGGTTCGATGAAGTTTTTGATGACATCCGAGGCCGCTTTCTTCATTTTTTCATTGATTTCATCGGCCCGTGCGTCAAGTGCGCCTCTGAAAATACCGGGGAACGCCAAACTGTTGTTGACCTGATTAGGGAAATCGCTTCTACCAGTTGCTACGATTTCAGCGCCAGCCTCCTTTGCTTCTTCCGGCATTATCTCTGGATCAGGGTTTGCTAAGGCGAAAACGATCGAATCATCCGCCATGGATTCAACCATCTGTTTTGATACGATGCCTCCTGTTGAAAGCCCGATTAGAACGTCAGCATCCTTCATAGCATCGGAGAGATCGCCGGACTGTTCGGAGGCCGCAGTTCTCTGTGCGAGATCGGCTTTGTACTTGTTTTCATCGTCAGTTGTTAGTATGCCCGATGAATCGACTGGCAGAAGTTCTCCAGCCCCTAGGTTAAGCAAGAAGTTTGATACGGCTATACCGGAAGCTCCTGCGCCTAAGACGACTATTTTCGAATCCTCGATGTTCCGCTCAGTTAAATCAAGTGCGTTTCTGATAGCTGCGCCTACAACGATAGCTGTGCCGTGTTGATCGTCGTGGAACACAGGTATGTCGAGTTTTTCTTTCAGCTGTTTTTCTACTTCGAAGCATCGCGGAGACTTGATGTCTTCAAGATTTATTGCTCCGAAAGTCGGAGCTATGCCTTCTGTGTGTTCAATTATATCTTTGGCGTTCTCAGCATTGACTACGATCGGGAATCCATCGACTTCACCGAATTTTTTCATTAGGTTGGCTTTTCCTTCCATAACCGGCATTGATGCTTCTGGTCCGATATCTCCGAGTCCAAGGACTGCGGAACCGTCGGATACAACTGCGACCATGTTTCCTTTAGTCGTATAATCGTATGCTTTTCTTGAGTCCTTTGCTATTTCTCTACATGGCTCTGCGACGCCTGGAGTATAAACAAGGTTTAAATCCTCCTTGGTCTCGACTTTTACCGCGGGTTCGACCGAGATCTTTCCAGGTTTTTTCGAGTGAAGATTCAGTGCGTCCTCTCTGTTAGTCATAATCAGAAAATAGGTGCGGAAACTTACTAATCCTTACCAAAGTTACTGGTCAGACTCAACTTCGATATCTGCTACGAGCGCCGAGTCCTCTGTAAGTATCAATGGATTGATGTCTATAGCCTGGATTTCAGAATGGTTGAGGCCGATCTCGCCCATCCGTATAATCGCGGCCTTGAGCTTTTCCGTGGCGAACTCCTTGCCTCGGGCGCCTTCAAATAACTCATGGGATTGAAGCTCCTCAATCATTTTCCCAGCTTCCTGTTCGCTGATGGGCGCAATTCCGAACGATACATCTCGTAAGGCCTCTATATAGATACCTCCAAGCCCAACCATTACCATAGGGCCGAACTGCGGATCCCTCTTCAGACCTATGGCGACCTCTAGTCCTTCTACCTGTTCCTGTACTACAACTCCGTTTATATCGATCCCTCCGCCGCTAGTTTGATGGTACGCATTGTCTATAACCGTCTGAAACGCATCGGTAACTTCTTTTTTATCTTCCAGGCCTGTTTTGACACCTTCAAGCTCTGTTTTATGAGAAATGTCGGGAGAATCAAGCTTTGCGACAACCGGATAACCTGTCTTCGATGCTGCTTTTTTTGCGTCCCTCGGAGCCTGACAGAGGTAAGACATCGGGAACTCGAAGCCATATGCTTCCAGAAGCTTTTGAGCGTCTTCAAAGCTCTTCATCGACTCTAGAGCTTCTTTAGCTTCTTTTTTATCATATTCGACCTTTCTCAGGGTTCGGTCGGTCTCGAGAAACTCTCTATACTCGCTCATTGATTTCAGCGACTTTACCGCATCTTTAGGGTCCTGGAAATCAGGTATTTTATTCTCTTCAAGGATCTCCATGCCTTTCTGTACCTGATCCTCGCCAATGAACGCAGCCATGAGCGGTTTATCGAAATCCGAGGCCACATTGACAACGGTCTTCGCAGTTTTCTCTATCTCTGTATTTGCCTGAGGTGTAAGTATCACCAATACCGCATCAGTGTTTTCATCAGCCAGTACAGCCTTTAACGCGTTTTTGTACCTTTCATGGCCGGCATCGCCGATTACATCCACAGGGTTGTGATTCGCTGACTCGTCAGGAAGATCTCGATCCAGCTTCCTGCGTGTTGAGTCCCGAAAAGCCGCCAGTTCAAGTCCCTGTTCTTCTATCTCGTCGGTGGCAATAACACCTGGCCCACCTGCGTTTGTTACAACCGCAACATTTTCTCCATCAGGGAGCGGCTGATAATCAAATGCTCTGGCAAGATCAAGTAGTTCTCGGTTTGATTCGGCCTCTATAACCCCAGAGGTTCGGAAAGCTGCCTTGTATGCCTCGTAGCTCCCTGCAATAGATCCCGTATGAGATGATGCGGCCGCTCCTCCACTCGAAGTCCTCCCGGATTTTACAAATACAACAGGTTTTTCCTCCGAAGTCTTCCGCGCCTCATCTATAAACTCTCTTCCATTATCTATACCCTCAGTGTATCCAATTATGGTTTCTGTCGAGTCTTTGCGCCATTTTTCAAGCATATCAACCTCGTTCAACAGTGTTTTGTTTCCGAGCGATACGAAATGCCGGAATCCGATGTGTTCTGCCTTCGCATAGTCCAGTATAGCTGTACAGAACGCTCCGCTCTGACTCATGAAAGAAATACTTCCTTTCTCCGGCATTCTTGAGGCAAAAGATGCGTTCATCGCATTTTCCGTGTTTATAACGCCTAAGACGTTCGGTCCAAGCAGATCTATATCATGGCGTTTGGCAATTTTTCTTACCTTGTCCTCGAGTTCCTGATTACCTGTCTCGGAAAAACCTGCGCTGATTACAATTGCGGCTCCTACTCCTTTTTCCCCGCACTGTTTGAGTACGTCTGGCACAATTTTTCCAGGTACTACGATAACAGCTAGATCAACGTCGCCTGGTATTTCCTCGTAGCAACGATGTCCGTGTATTTCCTCGGCATTCGGGTTTACAGGAACCACTTCTCCCTCGAAGTCGTGTATTAGGTTATCGAAGACCTCGTGACCGGTTTTTCCCTCCGTTCGGGAGGCTCCGAGGACCGCTATCTTCTCGGGAGAGAACAGTTCGTCTAACATGTAACTGGTTTCTCGAAGCTCGGTTAAAGAGATTCGGGCGCAAGCGGCTTTAACTGCTCAGTGGTCGCAAATACATCTTTTTATTCAAGGTAGAAGCTGATTGTTATGATGGCTGCGAATCAGGTATACGAAGGCGCGATAAAAAGGATAGAAGTAATGGCTCAAGACGAAGAATCAAGTCTTGAGAAAGATCAACTACACGAAATCTACCGGCAAATGATACTAGCAAGGAAGTTCGACGAGAAAGCGTTCAAGCTACAGCGCCGGGGAGAGGTCAGCACTTACGCACCGCATAAAGGGCAGGAGGCCTCCCAGATCGGGGCAGTCTTCGCTATGAACGACGATGACTGGATGGTTCCTTCGTTTAGAGAGACCGCAGCCTACATAGCCCGCGGCGCCCCGCTGGATAAGCTTTTCCAGCGCTGGATGGGCGATGCCCGTGGACAGAAAGACCTGGAAAATGACCTGCCTGTTGCGATCCCTGTAGGCACACAGAACCTCCACGCCGTCGGAATCGGAATGGCGATGTCATTCGATGAGGAGGAAAAAGCAGTTGTAGGTTTCACAGGAGACGGTTCAACCAGTGAAGGAGATTTTCACGAAGCACTGAACTTTTCAGGAGTCTTCGATGCTCACTCAGTTATCGTAGTTCAGAACAACCAGTATGCGATCTCGATGCCTGTTGAAAAACAGACAAACGCCGAGACAATAGCTCAGAAAGCCCTGGCTTATGGTATAGAAGGAATACAGGTCGACGGGAACGATGTGCTGGCAGTAATCGAGGCGATGAACGAGGCGCTGGAAAAAGCCCGTAACGGAGAGCCAGTTTTACTTGAAGCAGTGACTTACCGTTTAGAGGACCATACCACAAGCGATGATTCAACCCGTTACAGAGACGAACAAGAGGTCGAAGAGTGGAAAGAACACGACCCAATTCTCAGGTTAAAGGATTACTTGAAGGAAAACGATCAGTGGGATGAATCCCTGGAAGAATACGAGGAAAAAGCAGAGGAAAAGATAAATGAGGCGGCGAACAAGGCGATGGAAGTCGAGGACCCGGAGATGGAGGAGATGTTCGAGTACGTCTACAAGGAGATGCCGGATCTGCTGAAAAAGGACAAGAAAGAGCTAGAGGAGGTCGAAAAGTAATGCCGGAAAAGATGAACATAGTTGAAGCGATTAACGCAGCGCTCCACGATGAGCTTGAAAATGACGAAGACGTCTTGATGTATGGAGAAGACGTTGGAGAGGACGGAGGCGTTTTCCGAGCCACCAAAGACCTACAGGAAGAGTTCGGCGAGAAAAGATGTTTTTCCTCACCTCTCGCAGAGTCAGGGATTGTCGGAACCGCTATCGGAATGAGTCTTTACGGCAAACGCCCGGTACCGGAGATCCAGTTTTCAGGTTTCTCATACCTGGCGTTCCATCAGATCAAAGAACACGCAGCAAGGTTCCGGACCAGAACACGTGGAACCAAGGAAGTGCCGTTAACCGTTAGAGCGCCTTACGGCGGAGGAATCAACGCATTAGAACACCACTGTGAGTCCCCGGAGTCTTACTTTGCTCACGCACAGGGACTTCACGTAGTGATTCCCTCGAACCCTCAGGACGCATACTCTCTTCTGAGAAAATCCATCCAGCTCGATGATCCTGTTGTGTTTTTAGAGCCTAAACAGACCTACAGAGCATTCAAAGAGGAAGTCGAGCGGGATCCGGATGCCGCCGAGCTTGAAAGCTCAAAAGTAATAGAGGAAGGAAAGGACGTAACACTGGTCGCCTGGGGTGCGATGGTGCCGGTCGCAGAGGAAGCCGCAGAAACAATCGATGCGGACGTAGAAATTATCGATCTGCGCACAATCTATCCCACAGACTTCGATACAGTGATTGAATCGGTTAAAAAGACAGGTCGGTGCGCTATAGTTCACGAGGCACCGAAGACCGGTGGCTTCGGAGCAGAGATAGCGGCGAGAATCAACGAACAAGCAATTCTACATCTTGAGGCTCCGGTAGAGCGGATTGCCGCACCGGACGTACCTTACCCGCTTTACAGTTTGGAAGATTACTACATGCCGGATGAAAACCAGGTCAAAAAAGGACTGGAAAACGTCTTAGAGTTCTAGTAAAGTGAAATTCGAGTTTCCGGATACGGGCGAGGGAGTGACGGAAGGAGAGTTCCTCCAGTGGCTTGTAGAAGAAGGAGAAGATGTCGAAGAAGATCAAGCGGTAGCGGAAGCTGAGACCGATAAAGCAGTAATCGACATACCTGCTCCGGCAGACGGCACCATCCAAAGCCTGAAAGCCTCTCCAGGAGATACCGTAAAGGTTGGAGACGTTATAATGGAGCTAGATACCGTAGAACCGAGTAAAGAAGTCGAGAGCGAAGAAGACACGGAGTCAGAAGAAAAACAGGTTCAAGAAACCAGCGAGGACGAATTGTACTCCCGAGACCGAGTTCTTGCGCTTCCAAAGGCACGTAAGCTCGCCGAAGAGAAAGGAGTTGATCTCGAATCTCTGGAAATAGACGGCCGGATCAGGGAAAAAGACGTTTTGAACGCAGCAGAATCCGATACCGGCGGAAAAGATTCGGAAAGCACCGAAAGCACCGAACCCGATCAAAAAATAATGGCTACGCCCTCAGTCCGGAAACTGGCTAGGGAGAAAGAAATCGACATCCAAGAAGTCGAAGGCTCCGGTCGCGGAGGAAAAATCACCAGAGACGACGTTCTGAGTTTCATAGAAGAAGGAGCATCTCATAAGAGTACGGATAGAACTTTTGAAGACGATGGAGGCGCTGAAAGAGTGGAGATGTCGAAGCTGCGTAAAACCGTGGCCTCTCGCATGGAAAAATCGCGTTTTACCGCACCTCACGTAACCCATGTTGAAAAGGCTGACTTAGAAGAGCTAAGTGCCATGAGAGATAGGGTAAATGAGAGCAGCGAACAGCATTTAACCTATCTTCCGTTCGTTATCAAGGCCTTGGTCGAGGCACTGGAGAAACACCCTGATCTTAACGCAGAGCTGGATGAATCAAACGAGGAGATCGTAAGATACTCGAGTTTTGATTTCAATGTAGCAGTCGATACAGAAAAAGGGCTTATGGTGCCTCTTATCAGAGAAGTCGGCGAAAAGAGCATAGTTGACATCGCCAGCGAAATAGAGGAAAAAGCAGAAAAAGCTCAGGACGGCGATCTTTCATCATCCGAGATGGAAAACGGTACATTCTCCGTCACAAATCTCGGAGTGATCGGCGGAGAAGAGTTCACACCAATTATTAACTATCCTCAGACAGCTATTCTAGGCCTAGGTAAAATATCGGAGACCGCGGAAGTAATCGATGGCGAGATACAGCCTCGTAAAACCGTGAAGCTCTCGCTTTCATACGATCACCGCGTGGTCGACGGCGCGGATGCCGCTAGATTTGTAAACGACGTCGTTGAAAACCTTGAAAACCCTGAAAAACTACTGGTGAATCTTTAGATGGTTGTAGGAGACGTAGAGGAAGGAGCAGAACTAGTAGTGATCGGAGCCGGCCCAGGCGGATACACTGCCGCTATTCGTGCCGCTCAGAAAGGCATGGACGTAGTAGTGATTGATAAAGAAGAGGTTGGCGGAATATGCTTGAACCATGGCTGTATTCCTGCCAAAGCTTTGATCCATGCCTCGAAGTACCGTGCGGATCTCAAACACTGGGACGAGATAGGTATACACACCAAGGAGCTGGATGTAGATTTTGAGAGCATCCAAGAATGGAAAGAGGAAGTAGTAGACAAGCTCGATACCGGTATTGAACAGCTGTTTGAAGCACATAACATAGAGTACAAACAGGGATACGCCCGGTTCATCGACGAGGAAACTGTAAGAGTTGAGGAAGAACACGATGCGGAGAACGTAAAGTTCGAGAAAGCTATAATTGCGACCGGCTCCCGTCCTATAGAAATACCAGGTTTCGAGTTCGATAAGGAGCGAGTTATTTCATCCCGGGATCTGCTTCAGCTCGAGGAAGTTCCTGACGAGATCGTCGTGATCGGCGGAGGATACATAGGCATGGAGGCAGTCACAAAGTTCTGTAAGTTCGGATCGACAGTCAAAGTACTGGAAGCTCAGGACCGGGTTCTCTCCGGTTTCGACGAAGAGATTGTAGACCACATCAGAGAAACCTCAGCATGTTACGGCGACGAAATATACACAGGCGTGACCGCTAAAGAGGCGGTACCAGAAGGCGAGAAAGTCACTGTGAAAGCAGAGACCGACGGTGAAAACATAGAAGTCGAAGGCGATTACGTCCTGGTCGCAGTCGGACGAACCCCTGAGCCAGCTCTTGACGGACTGAATATTGAGAAAGCAGGAGTCGAGACGACGGAAAACGGTTTTGTAGACGTTGACGAGCAACTTAGAAGCTCTAACGAAAACATTTTCGCGATAGGAGACTGTGCCGGACAGCCAATGCTAGCACACAAAGCCTACAGAGAAGGGAAAGTCGCTGCGGAAGCAGCCGCAGGTAAAAACACGGCTTTTGACAGCCAATACATACCTAAAGTTGCCTACACCGACCCCGAGATCGCAGCCGTCGGCATGACTCCGATGGAAGCCGAAAAACAGTTTGAATCAACCAAGGTCGGAAAGTTCAAGTTCTCAGCATCCGGCAGAGCGCTTACCGCCAACAAACCCGACGGATTCGTCCGTGTAGTTGCCAGAGAATCCGGAAAACTGGAAGGCGTCCAGATAGTCGGACCTCACGCATCCGATATTATCGCAGAAGCTACTTTAGCCCTTGAAATGCAAGGATATCTGGACGACGTGGCTAACACCATCCATGCTCACCCAACTTTCCCGGAGGTTTTCTCCGAAGCGTGCGAAGACGCAATGGATAAATCAATCCACAAAGCCTGAAACGTACAAAAATCCACAACTGTTTAAATCCAGGAGTGACAAGCCTAAGCTGTGAACTGGCACAGCAGCTCCATCCAGGAAGTATACACGCAACTGGATACCGATAAAGACGGTCTGACAGACGAACAGGCAGACAAACGACTTGAAGAAAACGGAGAAAACGTAATTGAAGACAGCGAATCCGTTTCCGTACTCAGTATCCTTATCGACCAGTTCACAGACTTTTTGATCTACTTGCTGATAGCTGCGATGTTTGTATCGCTGGGAATCGGACTTCTGCCCGGACACGAACCAGAATACGTTGATGCCGGATTAATAATGCTTATACTTATTGCGAACGGTGTTTTCGGATTTATACAGGACTACAAGGCCGAAAAATCGATTGAAGCCTTGAAAGACATGTCGAATCCGAATGCAACCGTGATACGTGGCGGCGAGCAGATGGAGATCGATTCGAGAAAAGTTGTTCCCGGAGATATCGTCGTTATAGAGCAGGGAGATGCCATACCGGCAGACTGCCGTCTGATCGAACAGAGTAACTTGGAGACCGACGAATCATCCCTTACAGGAGAGTCGACAACCGTATCAAAGTCTGTAGAACCGGTTGGAGAAGATGCCGCACTCGCAGACAGGAAAAACATGGCTTTTATGAATACCACGGCGGTGAAAGGCCGGGCTAAAGCCGTTGTAGTCGAAACAGGGATGGCTACCGAAGTTGGGGACATCGCAGAACAGATAAACGAAGCAGAGGATACGGAAACGCCGTTCCAGAAAGAAGTCAACGAGCTAGGTCAGCAGATTGGATACGGCATTTCAGCCATAATCATGGTCGTAGCTCTTACCCAGTTAATATTTACCTCCACAAGCCCGGTATCGATACTTTTAGTTGCCGTAACGCTCGCAGTAGCAGCAGTGCCGGAAGGTTTGCCTGCTGTAGTTACACTTACTCTCGCTCTAGGCTCCAAGAAGATGTTGAAAAAAGATGCGTTAGTGCGCTCACTCCCCGTAGTCGAGTCGCTTGGAAGCGTCGATGTAATTGTCACAGACAAGACAGGCACTCTAACCGAAGACTCTATGACCGTCAAGAAAGCCTTTTTTGACGGCAAAAACTTCGAAGTCACGGGTCAAGGACTGGAAACCGTCGGAGAGTTCAAGACCGATGGAAAAACAGTGGGACGCGAAGAAATCACGCCACTGGTTGAATGCGGCTACATATGTAATAACGCGAAGAAGAACAACGAAGAAGGATACTTCGGAGACCCTACCGAGGTAGCGTTGCTTGTAAGCGCGGAAAAGGCTGGAGCAACACCGGAAGTCGAACGAGTTGATTCTGTGCCTTTCTCATCGGACAGGAAAAGAATGACGGTCGTCACAGACCAGGGAACGGCCTACATGAAGGGCGCACCGGAAACCGTTCTTGAAAGATGCGATAGGATTCTGGAAGACGGCAAAGAAGTCGAGCTGACCGATGAAAAACGCGAAAAAATACTTGAGAAAAACCAGGAGTTCGCCTCGGAGGCTCTCAGAGTCCTTGGCTTCGCAAGAAAGGACGCCGGCGACTACGAGAACCCCGATGATTTGGAATCGGAAATGGTGTTCCTCGGGCTTCAGGGAATGATCGATCCTCCACGAGCAGAGGTAAAGGAAGCTATCGAGGACTCGAGAAGCGCAGGCATCCGCGTAGTTATGGCGACAGGCGATAACGTTGAGACAGCGAAAGCAATCGGAGAGCAGATCGGGTTCAATCCGGAAGGTGCGATCACCGGACCGGAAGTCGAGGAGATGAGCGACGAGCAGCTACAGAAAGCAGTTGAAGATGTTGAAGTGTTTGCGAGAGTCAGCCCAGAGCATAAGGTACGTATCGCAAAGGCGTTGAAAGCCAATGGACATAACGTGGCGATGACCGGGGACGGTGTCAACGACGCCCCTGCGCTAAAAGCCTCAGATGTCGGTGTTGCGATGGGGCAAAGAGGCACTGACGTGGCAAAACAGAGTGCGGACATGGTTTTACAGGACGATAACTTCGTAACCATCCGGGATGCGATCGCAGAAGGCCGCGGAATATTCGATAACATCCGGAAGTTCGTCAACTATCTACTGAGCGCGAACGCAGGAGAGGTACTGGTAGTCTTCCTCGGGGTTATGCTAGGAGCCTTCCTCTACCCGGAACAGTTCACCGGAAACGCCGAGGCACTGATCCTTACACCTGTAATGTTGCTCTGGATCAACTTCGTTACCGACGGCATGCCGGCGCTTGCTCTAGGCGCCGATCCAAAGTCAGACGGCATCATGGACAGAGCGCCACGTGGAAGCGAAGAATCAGTGATCAACAAACGCATGATGGCCTCAATTGTAGGCATGGGAGGACTAATGGCAGCAACCGGTCTGCCAGCATTCTTCTACACTCTACAGAACTACGGACTGATAGCAGCTCAGACAGTTCTGTTCACATTCCTTGTACTGGCAGAGATGGCGAGAATACAAGTTATCAGAAGACGTTACAACCAGCCTCTTAGCTCAAATAAGTGGCTTGTCGGCGCACTTTCAGGCTCAATCCTGCTACAGTTAGCTGTGCTTTACACTCCGATCTCAAGCCTCTTTGAGGTGGCTTCTCTCGGCATAGGGACGTGGGGCGCGGTCTTGGCCGGAACAGTCGGATTCATGGTGCTTTCGTTCGGAATGAGTGCGTGGTTCGACCGGCTGTTCAGCACTAGGTTTTAATACGAACTTCGAAAACTAGTTGTTGATGAATCCAATCCACAGCTTGGTCCACAAGCTCAAAGGAATTGAAGACGAACCAGAGACATCGGATTCAGACGACGATGAAGAGGAAAACGATGTCTGTAGGTTCTGCTAAAGATGAACACGCTTAGAAGGATAATCTATATACTCGTAGCTGGAGCAGCATTCACAGCTTTAGCCGTGGAGCTATTTCCAGGCGCTGACTTCGTTTCGAAGGTCCCGACAGTTATAGGACTGGGCATTGGAACACTCGCGACCCTGACAGGGATCTCTGTATACTTAGAAGGATCGCTCACCAGCGCGGAAAAAGCTGTTTTGATGAACGGGTTTCTCTTAGCAGTCATGGTTCCAACAGTTTATGCCTCAGGGAGCTTCATGCACGAAACAATGACTTCTTGGACAAACGGAGAGGTACATTACCACGCAGACTACGAGGTACTGGTCGAGGAAAACGGAGAGCTTGTCAGAACAAATCTTGTTAACCCTGAAGAGTTTTGTAAGGATACAAGCCATGAATCAAGCTACATGTGTAAAATAAATGATAGAACAGGCTCTACAAAGTACCACGAGCATAACGATCAGCGAATCCACCTCGAAGGTACTTTCAAGACCCGTGAAAGCGCGTCGCTGGCTGCTTTCTTCGAGACGTTCGGAGGCAAGATCACTAACGAAGAGCTAGTTTATCCGACAACCGAAGGACTTGTTAACGTGACAGAAGACGGCGGAAAGGAGATCAAGATACTTGTAAAGAAAGGAGTCGGAGGCTCAAGAGAATGGTGTGTTGTAGGAAACAACGCAGCCAAGGAATGGACCTGTAAATCCTACGGCGAACTGGCTACTTCACCTGAAAACTACGTTGTTTCGCCTTACACCCAGAATCCTTCGAACAGCGAGATCCTGGACAAGATATTCATAGTGTACGATTCGAAGACAGCACAACAGGCCTGGGAAGATATTAGAGAGGACGACAAATACGAAGGTTTCGGCCTGAAAAAGTCAGGAGAGGGATACGATGGTTAACGCATCTTTCTCAGCAGAGAAAGCATGCTCGAGCAGCATTCACAGACGAATGCTACGTGAAGCAACTCTGAAGGTGAAAACAAATGGTTGAGGCAACCCTTCCAACGTTTGGCGCAGTACTGGTTACCGCAGCTGTTGACTCGATCAATCCATGTGCTATCGGAGTGATCTTACTTCTTGTAGCAACTCTGATCAAACAGGACCGGAAACGAGACATACTGAAGGTCGGTGGAATCTACGTCGCAACGGTTTACCTGACCTACTTTTTCGCAGGACTTGGAATACTACACTTTTTGGTCGGATTGCCTGTACAGCTAGCGAACTACATCACGACAGGCGTGGCGATGTTGGTGATAGCAGGAGGTCTGCTGGAGATCAAGGACTTCTTCTGGTACGGTAAGGGAACGTCCTTGATGATACCGGAAGAGTACGCCGAGAAGATCGCAGACAAGATGGATTCACTGACACTGCTGTCAGCGATTGGACTGGGAATATTCGTAGCAGCCGTGGAGCTGCCTTGTACAGGAGGACCTTACCTGGCAATACTGACCGTGCTTTCCCAGCAAGGAATCAATCTGACCGCATACGGTTTGATGGCGCTTTACAACTTGATCTTTGTAATGCCGCTGATACTGATCGTAGCAGCCTCCTACCTTGGATCTTACAAGGTCTCGGAGATGAAAGAGTGGAAACACATGAACAAAGCCAAGATGCGGCTAGGAGCAGGATTGCTGATGATCTTCCTCGGATGGATCCTACTGTTGCTGGCGACAGGAATCGTGAGGTTCGGATAATGAAGGAAAATCGAGTTTCAGCGCCCGGAAGACCGGAGAACTCCCAACTATGAAAGTAATCAACCGCGATCACGAAAAAGAGGAGTTCGAGGACGAGAAACTCTACTGTTCGGTTTACTATCCTGCCCGCGAAGTAGAGATCCCTGAGGAGCGAGCGGACGCACTGGCGGAGAAAGTGATCTACGAGGTAAAGGCATGGATACACGATCATGAAGACGATGTAGTTACGACCTCGGAGATAGAATCAAAGATCGAAAGTATTCTAGGACGGCTGAACGACGATGTCTGTATAATGTATAGGACTCATTTAGATCTTAACTGATATCTGTGGCGGACAGCTGCTATAGTTATCGCAGATACAACAACTATTTCTATTAAAACAATTGAGAGCGTCTGGGAAGGATACGCATCCATCAGACTGTTCCATGCTCCGTCATCGGCAGGTTGCTGAGTCTGGTTTTCATGTGCCGAGTGATTGTCTGTATGTGCTGAGATCACTCCAATAAGTAAAAGGGCAGTCAGAAAGATGAAACTCTTTCTCATAAAGGATAAGTTATAGAGGCTCAGTTATGAACCCTTTAGTTCTCACTGAACCTCCACATAAGCACGAGTACCGTGGCAAGTGCGGTAGCGGCCATGACCGGGATCGTGATGTATCCGAACCAGAACGTATACGAGGTTGAACAGGAAACTTCAACGATCGAACATCCTGCCGAGTGGAACTGGCTGTATCTCTGAACCAGCGAGTGATAAACCGAGATAGGCAGACCTATCATCGCCAGCGGCATTACGTATTCACGGACATCGTCTTTCTCAAATAAGACCGCTACAGCAGTTAAGACGACTATTGGATAAACCAGTATTCTCTGGTACCAGCACAGTAGACATGGCTCCCATCCAAGAACGTTCGACATGTAAAGCGAGCCAGAGGTCGCTCCCGCTGCCACAATCAAAGACAGCGTTTTGTAGTTAGAACTCAGGAAGTCTTTAGTGTCTTTTATCGGTGTACTGGCTTCGCCCATGAACCCGTGCCATTTGTCGGCAAGACTGTCGGATAAACCTGTTTTCTGTAGTATGTAGTATACAAGAGTTGAGATTAGTGCGGCGTTCAAAACCAAGGTTAGGACCGCAAGTCCGGCTACAACCGGGTTCTCTGCGCCTATAGGATTGTAGGTTACTGCCATGTAAGCAGTTGTCAGGTTTCAAATTTAAATCTGGAGACGCCGTTCATAGGTATGAAAGAATGTGATTTTTGTGGAGATGAGTTCGATTCAGAGGAAGAGCTTCATAGACACTGGAGAGAACATGAAGACGAGCTTAACTCCCATCAGAAAGAGAAGGTCAAAAAAGCAGAAAGAAAGTACGAGGAAAGCAAAGAGAACAAGATGCGTAAACGGAAGCGTTATGCGGGTTACGGGTTCGCAGCTGTTCTCGGACTGGCGTTTATCGGTGTGGTCGGCGCCCAGTTAATGCCGTTGTTGAACTCGAGCGGTAGCGGAGATCAGGTATACGAGTTCGATCTTGAAGGAGAGCCTTACCAGGGAAGTGAGGACGCGAACGTCACCGTTGTCGAGTTCGGAGACTACCGCTGCCCTGTATGTGAGCAGTTCCATAGCCGGGTCTATCCAAGACTTGAGGAAGAATACATCAACACCGGCGATGTGAAGTTCTACTTCATCAACTTCGCGTTCCTGGATCAGAACTTCCCGGGCGATACCAGCGAGACCGCGGCAGTGGCATCAGAGTGTGTATACAACCAGGATGAAGAACAGTTCTGGGACTTCTACGATGCACTTTACAACAACCAGGGATCGGAAAACGAAGACTGGGCGACCGAAGATTTCATGTCAGAACTATTCAACCAGTCAACCAGCGGACTCGATCACAACCAGTTCCAAACATGTGTGGCGAACAAGCAAACCCTCCAGGAGGTCAGACAGGACACTCGGATGGGCCGTAGCTCAGGCGTTACCGGAACACCATCGATCTATGTCAACGGAGACAAGCTCTCAAGCTGGGGATACAACACAGTAGCCCGAGCGATCGAAGAAGAACTCAGACAATGATCGATCTGAGTGACGTAGAAAGCCAGTACGAGGAAGTTAAAGACACAGTAGCACAGCGGATGGATCAGTTCCATTCGCTGCGCGATTCCTCGAACGAACGTCTTTTCCAGGAACTAGTATTCGTAATCCTTAGCTCCCAGACCGATGCCGAACAGGCATGGAACGCAGCAGCCAAACTCGAGGAGCTAAACCTGTTGCGCGGAACAGAAGCCGAGATAGTCGAGATACTCGAACAGTACGACATCCAGTACGAGCGAAAGAAAGCCGGACAGATACTGAAGGCTCGAAACGAGCTGTCCCAGCCAACCCTGACCAACCCTACAAACGAACTGACGATCAAAGGACGTTTACCGCTGGAAAACCCGGAGAAAGCACGCAAATGGCTCGTGGAAAACATCCCAGGGATAGGCTTGAAAGGCGCATCACACTTCCTGAGAAACATCGGCTACGGAGAAGACCTCGGCATAGCATCCAGACACACACTGGCTGTTTTAGACGAACTTGGTTTCTTAGAAGATGCTTCTCCGCCTTCGAACATCGAAGAGTACGGGAAGATGGAAGAGGCCATGAGAGAACTGGGAGAAGAACTTGGTATACCGGTCGGAGCCATCGACCTGGTTCTATGGTCGATGAAAACCGGAAAAGTATTCCGGTAAAAACTATCTTTCGTTATTATTCTTATTTCCTAGGACAAGACCCATAATTCCAGAGGACTCTTCAACAAACTCATTTAGTGCTGTTTCAGCCGTCCGCTGTCTTTCCTGTTCTCGGTCGTAAGCAGTTTCCAGATAATCTGTGTTTCCTTCGTAACTCATCAGATACAGGAGTGTTGATGAGTTTTATAACACATACTATGTAATATCGTTCATCTTGTATATACCATAAGAAGTTATGAGCGTTGCCATTGCTGCGCCGAGGAATTCAAACACATACAGCGCTGAAGCCGTCTCCGAACTCAAATAAGCCGCGGTTCCAAGCAAACCCGCTAAAAACCCTATTTCGATGGCTATAATGTTCTGGAAGAGTGTTTTGTCTAGTTTCATTTTTTATCAGTGTGCGAAGTCGTACTGGAAGTACGTAAACCGGACGTAGATGTAGACAAAGTAGAGCAAGACCAGTAAGAACGCTCCTGCGATCGAGAGCTTTCTGTTTTCCGTATTCTCAAGTCTACGTGCTACTGAATCTAGCCCTATTATTTTGAAAGGTTTTGCGAGCTTCGTACCTGCTTTCTCCTTCGAGAACATGTATGCGAGCAACAATCCTGCTGTAACAGTCTCCATAGGCAAATCCCAGAGAACAAGCGGCCGTGGGACCGCATAGGTCGATATTATGGCGCCTGAGCCGATAGCGAGCAAAGGATTGGTTATATTGCTGCCTATTAAAGTTCCGAGAGATACTCCTTCACTGCCATGTCTAAGCCCGGAAATAGCTGTTATCATCTCCGGGAACGCAGAAACAATCCCTACAGTTGCCACACCGATCATCGATTCAGATAGACCGGTCTGAGCTACCGCAACCTCTACAACACGTAAAAATACTTCAGCAGATCCAATTACAAGACCCATCGCCGCTATGCCAATTAAAAAGTCAGCTAGCGGTCGCTGAGATGCTTCTACATCTCCCTGGCTCGCTAACTCTTCTGTTCTAGTAGTATAAAGATACAGCATGTATGCGATAAAGCTGCCGACAAGAACCAATCCATCTAAACGCGTCAAGGTCCCTGAAACTGTTAGCGGGCCGCCCGTCAGAAAGCTGATCACGCCTCTCCAGTTAAGAGCAAGTATTAAGGTCATCAATGTAGTTCCCATCATCGGAGCGTAGTCTCTGATCAGGAATTTTTCCGAAAATTTGAAGCTATGTTTGTCAGCTAAAAGCGCTGAAGACATTATTACAAGGCCTAAAACCAGTGTTTGCTGGACAACATCGCTACCGATGTTTGCTCCCAGAACTGCTCCTGATGTCCCCATGAAAACCTCTGAGCTATTTGCGGCAGCCGCTCCAGTGATTTTTCCTTGCTGAACAAGTAGGTTCGCCGCCTCAGTATGATTCCCAAACATCAACACTCCGGGATCAACTAAAAAGAGCTGTAAAGGACTCTGAGAGCTTAAAAGTATGTTCGCCGATCCTATAAGATGTAAGGCAAGTTCTGGAAGCGATGTTCCGATAGCGACAATCGTCATGGCGATCACTACCTCGGAGACTCCGTAGTATTTTGCGACACCTTCCATCTTGGAGACAACTATCTCCGCACCGTATACCAGCAGTATTATTGATAGCAGACCTATCAGTGCGACCGGTAGTGTGCCTGTGAACCCGAGAACCATAACACGTATTTTCAGACTGTCGATTAAAAGTTCATCCGCCGAACCGGCCTAGACCGCTTTGCTTGCCCTTTCCCTTGAGCTGGTCTTCCGTGTATCCAAAGACCTTCAAAGCCCTGAGAGATACCGGTATTATCTGGTTGTCAATATAGTATTCGGCATCGTAGCTATCGGCGTATTTTACAAGCTCAGCTCTCGAGGATATTGTTCCGCCGCCCCGCGTTATTACGTAGGCAACTGTTGTCTCCGGTTTTATCTCCTCTCCTCTCTTCCGTGCTTTTTTAACGGCTTCAACGTGCGGCGCTGTAGAGCCGTACTCTTCCGGCTCCTTGGTCAAGGTAGTATATATCTTCAGTTTCTCCACATCGACCTTGCCGTCATTTAACTCCTCTATCGTCTCTTTGACGATCTCAGCTGCGGCCTCTGGCTCGTTTTCCAGAACCTTTCTCAAAACCTTCTCTTGGGTCTCTTTGGCTATAGGACTCCAGTCACGTCTTACCTGCTCGAAGCCTGTTATCTTCATCGAGCCATCCTCTCCGAGCAATGCGTACTTCTTTTTCGCTCCTTCTCCGGAGTCAGTTGAGGTGAAAAACCCTCTCTTGAAGTATCCTTCAAGCTCTAAT
Organism: Candidatus Nanohalococcus occultus; assembly: GCF_029207735.1. Taxonomy (NCBI): domain Archaea; kingdom Nanobdellati; phylum Candidatus Nanohalarchaeota; genus Candidatus Nanohalococcus; species Candidatus Nanohalococcus occultus. Next base: position 45,534 of record NZ_CP104395.1, on the reverse strand, counting down.
TCCATGAACGATGGTAACTCGGCGTTTACATTCTCCAGGAATCCTTCGATCTCGTTTTTCAGATCCTGCTTGCGCAAAAACACCGAGTCAGTGTCTCCATAAACAACCTCGAATCCTTCCTCCTCAGAGTGTTTTACCGCATCCTGTATGTACTCACGGCCAAGATAAGTTGTTGCTTCAGCGGCCTCTCTGGAGTACCAGCGTGCGCCTTCATAGCCGAGATAACCGTAAAACGAGTTTGCCAAAATTTTCAGTGCGCGCTGACGGCTATCAAGCGATTTATGTTTTTTACCGCCGTTTTCAATATTCTCAAGCTTGTTCTTGATTTCGGTCCTTTCCTCTATCAAGCTCTCTATCAGCTCCGGGAAAAAGCCCTGTTCATCCTGACAGAACTCGTAATCGAACTCCTCAAGCTCGAAGCTTTCCTCACAGCCTTCAACATCCAAAGTATCCGGGGAAATGTTGTGCGAGACCATAACCGTAGGATACAGGGATTTGAAGTCCAAAAGAGCTATCTCATCGTAAAGCCCAGGTTCCGGCGAGTAAACAAATCCTCCGGAGTACGCACCCTGTCGCCGCCGTTTCTGACGCTCATCTCGGAAAGGACGGTTAGGCGAGATCATGTCCCGGTTGAAGGCCTCACGCAGAAGATAGTTCTCAGTCAGCTGACCATATGTTAGCCGAGAGGCATCGAACGGTATCAAACCCGTTATACGCGAAAGCTCCATTATCTGCGGCACTATTTCCTCAGCAAGCTCGTAGGCCAGATCCGCATCCTTCAAAGCGTATTTAGCAAACTCCTCAAGATTTTGCTGGTTGCGCCACCAGTCTTTCATCTGCTCGAAGGACACATCATCTTTTTTCCGTCCAAGAAGCTCTTCAGCGACCGAATCAAGGTCTAATGTCTCGGATTCAAGTCCGGGCGCCATCACATGAGATATAAACGGGTAAAGATCTAGATGCATTCTGCCTTTGACCCTAGCGCTGGAAAAACGACCTCTGCGATCGAACTTCATTCTCTCGTCCAGTCGGCCGATATCAAGAGTCAAATTATATTTTTCAAACCGTTCTCTAAGCCTCTTGAAGTCGTACTCGTCGGTGTTATAACCAGTTATTATCTCGAAGTCTTCGTCTTTGATGTATTCCTTGAATCGCTTTAGTAGCTGCTCTTCGGATTCCAAGGTTTCAACAAACCCCAGTTCGATATCTGCGGTAGTAAACAGTTTTTCCTCTGTGTCCGTCCGGAAAGCCGCCATTATTATCTCATCATCAATTACTTCAAGATCGAAAGCCGCTGTCGAATGTTCTAGCTCCTCTTCAACCAGTCCACGTACTTTTTCCAGCGCGTAATCGTACTCTTCATCGTCTGAAAGCTCTAGTTCCAAAGTTCTCGCGGGCGTGATCTCGTTGTCTATCAGGTATCTCTTGTAGAACGGTATATCGAACTCTCGGGTATCCGAGACCTCTTTGAGCTGTGCGACCTGTCTGCGCAGCTTCGGTATTTTCGGCGGAACCGTTGTGTATACTTTCAGCGCCTCAATCTCCTGGTTGAGATCCGTTCGCTCTACTATCTCTGTATCAATTACCGGAAGCTCTTCGTCTTCCTCTTCGAATCCACCTGAGATTTCTTTCTTTATCTCTTCTAAGTCATCTCCTAGCGCGTAAAAGTAGGGCCTGATATCTCTATCAACCGCTACGAAACTGCCTTCCGAGGACTCACAGAAAAGCCTTACAACCGGTTTATCGCCATCTATCCTGTAATCGGCATCGACTACACGCGCAGTTTTCCGCATACCCAAACTTTGCCTGCTGACTGTTAAGTAGATGACATGAAGATCCAGTGAAGTTCGAAGCGCTGTTTGAATCCTTGAAACCTTCCGGTCCGGGAACTCAACCAGTTTCTAACTCAACCAGCAAATATACGTTCGACTGAAATGATCCTGTGTGTCTTCATCAGACTTCTGAGTGTTCAGGGCTTTCGAAAGACTTTGATCGAAAATCCACGGGCTGAGAAACCTTCATAAGCTGAAAAAGACCCGAAAACAGCAAAGATTTTTATAGGGAGTAAGACTAATGTTAGATAGTTGGATACAACACTACGAGGTGAGATTACAATGGCAGAACTACCACTCGCACCAGTAAAGCGAATTATCAAGCAGGCAGGCGCACACAGAGTTTCAGAAGACGCAGTTAGAGAGCTTAGAGATGAGCTAGAAAGTCACGCTGAAGACAGAGCGCGAGAAGCTAAGGAATTCGCTGGACACGCTGGTCGAAAGACAGTCCAGGCAGAAGACGTAAGAGCTTCCCAGTAAGGGAGGCCATAGTCTTAACTTTTCCTCTTTCTATTTTTCTTTAGTGAAGTTAGAAAACAGCTTTATCGTGATACCTGGTTTCGGAGAGAAAACCGAAAGAAAACTCTGGAAAAACGGAGTAAACCACTGGGATCAGATAGAGGAGACCGACCATGTTACAGCAGGTCAGCGCACGAAAGCCACCGAGTTCATACAAAAGGCCAAAAAGAATCTCGAAGTAAACAACACTCCATTTTTCAACAACCAGATCGACTCGAAGTACTTCTGGCGCCTATACAATAATTTCAGTGAAAACGCCTGTTTCTACGACATTGAGACCACAGGACTGGATAAAAACAGGAACAAGGTCACCACAGTAAGTTTCTACCGGAACGGCGAGTCAAAGACCCTAGTGCGCGGAGACGATCTGACCGCAGAAAACCTGCGTCAGGAAATATTCGAATCCGACATATTCGTATCGTTCAACGGCAAACGTTTCGACCAGCCATTCCTAGAGCATAACTTCGATGTCTCATTTGACAAACCGCATATCGATTTGATGTATGCCTGTAAAAGGATCGGGCTTTCCGGAGGACTGAAGCCGATTGAAAAACAGGTCGGTATAGCAAGAGAAGACGTCGAAGACGTTAACGGCCGGGAAGCCGTCCGGCTGTGGAAAAAATACGAGAAAAACGGGAACGAAGCTGCTCTTGAGAAACTTGTAAAGTACAACCAGTACGATGCGGAGAACCTCAAACGGCTTTTAGAGCATGTTCACACAGCTTTACGTAAGGAGATCTACGAGCCACATCTTTAATCAACACGAACATTTTTAAACCGGCCGCGTTAATATTGACCTGAAAACATGGCCTTGGTTACTCAAACCGCATTCCCTAGAAACGTTTGGATGTCCGTGGATCTGGGGAGATTTACCTATAACCACAAGGCCAAGGCTTTCTACAATATTATCCTAGAGTAGAGTGGGATGAAGCCTTGGTCCTGACTTGGACCAACGCGCCGACCGCGAAACTCAACAAAACTGGACTCGGAGCTTAACCTGTCGTCCTTGCATCGATACAGGCTCCGAATTAACGCCGGTTCATGCTTGCAAGGTATGGGCCGGCGCTGGAAAATTTCAAGACGCTCAACACCACGTACAAACACAAAAAGAGGATGATCAAACAATGGATGCGAACACACGACAGTTCGAAGCAGAACTTGCCGCCCAAGATCAGGAACGGTCAGAACAGGTAACGCTTCACTCAGAAGCAATAGTCACAGCAGCAACGACACTTTAAACTAGAAGAAGAGACGAAAATAATAGTTTTATCCGCGGAGGCAGGGCCTCCGCTCCCGTTTACTTTACCTTCAGTTGTTCCTTGAAGCTGATTCGTAGGCCGCCCAGCCATTGGCCATCGAGTCCAGAACCGAGGTGAAAGACGAACAGGGTTTTATGATCTTCTCTCTTCCCTGTTTTCCCTCCCTCTGGCTTCTGTACTCGACGTAATCGTACTTTATGATCCCGACTCTGCGGAGCTTTGGAAGAATGTTGTTTTTCAGGTTACTCTTTCCTTTCTCATGACCCCACTGATCGAAGGCATTTAGCTTCTCCGAGTCTATCTCGCCTTCTTCTTTGAGTTCACGGAGAAATATTTTCGCATACTTGTTCCTTTTCGGTGACTGTTCCTGAGGGAAGAAAAGATCGACTATCTTCTCCCAGTTCCAGGCTCGATCGCTTTTACGGTACTTTGATTCATCGAGCGGGATTGCTATAGAATGTTTTGTGACCACTGTTGAAGACTTCCGGACCTCATCGTCTACTTCGACCATATAACCATCTGAGCGCCGCCGGAATAAAACTCCTTTGTTACAGAATTTTTGAGCTTACACAGGCACGGTAAAAAACTTCGAGGCCTCTTGGTTGGATTATGAGCTACGAAGAACTAAGCCGAGAACAACTAGAAGAAGCCCTCGAACAGCTGGAAAAACAGGCCAAAGAGCTGGAGGAAAGCCGCGATGAGTGGGAAACCAAAGCCAAGAAGTTCAAGGCCGATTTCGAAAACTACAAGTCCAAACAGGACGAACGGAAAGACCGCTGGCAGGAAAAAGCCGAAGAAGATCTGGCTGAAGACCTCTTGGAAGTTATCGACAACCTGGAGATGGCGATACAGTCAGCTGATGAAGACTCAGCGGTCGTTAAAGGCGTAGAAATGGTAGCGGACCAGATACACGATAAACTGAACAAGAGAGGCTTGGAGAAGATAGAAGCCAAAGGTGAAGAGTTCGATCCAAACCACCACAAGGCCGTTGAGACCAGGGAACACGAGGAACACAACCTGGTTCTTGAGGAAAAGCGGAACGGATACTACTTCGGCGAGAAGGTTCTGAGACCGTCAGAAGTGGTTGTAGGAAAGAAAGAAGAGGAATGACCAGTTACGTATTCAAGGGCTTCCGGTCGGCTTAAAAAGTTTTGATTACTTCCACAAAAACAGTAGGTGTCAAACTAAATGGGAAGAATTATCGGAATCGATCTAGGTACAACCAGAAGCGCTGTAGCAGCTGTAAAAGACGGAGAACCGCAGATACTTGAGAACGCAGAGGGTGAACGAGTCACGCCTTCGATTGTTGCGTTCGACGACGGAGAACGTCTTGTAGGGAAGCCAGCGAAAAACCAGATGTTAACAAACGAGAAAAACACAGTTAAATCCATCAAGCGCCACATGGGCGAAGACTACAACGTGGAGCTTGAAGGAGAAGATTACACGCCGCAGGAGATTTCCTCGATGATTCTTCAGAAGCTAAAGACCGATGCGGAAGACAAGCTCGGCGAGGAAGTGGAAAAGGCAGTTATCACAGTGCCTGCTCACTTCGATGACACCCAGAGACAGGCGACAAAGGACGCAGGAGAGATCGCAGGTCTTGAAGTAGAAAGAATACTTAACGAACCGACCGCAGCATCCCTAGCCTACGGACTGGACGAACAGAAGGATCAGACAGTTCTCGTATACGACTTCGGAGGAGGAACCTTCGATGTAACCGTTCTCGAGATCGGAGACGACATCTACGAGGTCCAATCAACCGAGGGAGACAACGAGCTTGGAGGAGACGACTTCGATCAAAAGATTATCGAATACGTACTCGAGAAATTCGAAGAGGAGAACGGGATCGATCTATCCAAGAGCGATGAAGCAATGCAGCGCATCCGGGAAAGCGCCGAGGAAGCCAAAAAAGAGCTTTCAAGCCGGAAATCAACCAAGATCCAGATACCTTTCATCCACCAGGAAGATGGAGAAACCTACAACCTAGAACAGGAGCTGACCAGAAGCAAGTTCGAGGAACTCGTAGAAGAGCTGATTCAGCGAACCACAAAGCCGACGAAAAAAGCCATGGACGATGCCGGAGTATCGACGAACGATATCGACGAAGTAATTCTCGTAGGAGGTACAACCCGGATTCCGGCCGTCAAGGAACACGTACAGGCGATCACCGGTCAGAAGCCGGATCAAAGCGTTTCTCCGGACGAAGCGGTCGCACAGGGAGCAGCTGTCCAGGCAGGTTCTCTGAGCGGAGAGATGGACGACATTCTTCTCTTAGACGTAGCACCGCTAAGCCTCGGAGTGGAGGTTCAGGGCGGTCTAACCGAGACACTGATCGAGGAAAACACCACGGTTCCAGCAGAAGAATCGAAGACGTTTACAACCGCACAGGACAACCAGAGCGTTGTAACCGTCCACGTTGTTCAGGGAGAGCGCGAGATGGCTTCGGACAACAAGTCTCTCGGACAGTTCAACCTTGAAGGAATCCCTTCCGCACCGGCAGGTCAGCCAAGGATCGAGGTAACCTTCGAGATCAACGCCGATGGAATTCTACAGGTAAGCGCTGAAGAACAGCAAAGCGGCGAGGAAGCTTCAATTACGATTGAAGATCAGGCACGGCTTGATGACGATGAGATCGAGGAGATGAAAGAAGAAGCCGAAAAACACGCCGAAGAAGACAAGAAGAGACGTGAGTTTATCGAAGCCAAGAACAAGGCCGATCAGATGATCAGCCAGGCCGAAGAACAGATCGAGGAACACGGTGAGAAGATAGATGATTCCGTAGTTTCAGAGATCGAGGAGGCAATCGAAGACCTAGAAGAAACCAAGGAAGACGTCGAGGAAATCGAAGACCTCGAACAAGCAACGGAAACCCTTGAGGAAGCGATCGAGGACGTGGAATCCCAGCTTCAGGAGATCGGCAAAGAAATCTACGGCGATCAAGCCGGAGGACCTGGAGGAATCGATCCTAGCAACATGAGCCAAGAGGAGATCCAGCAGGCAGCCCAGAACATGAACATGGGCGGTGGCGCACCCGGAAATCAGGGCGGCGATGATGTAGTCGATGCCGACTACGAAGAAGTAGACGAGGAAAAAGAGGAGTGAGACCTCTCCTCCCCGTTCTTCAAAATCTCGAGATCACTGAGGTGCGTTCAACTCGCTTGAACGCTCTCTGGTGATGAAACTTCCAGAAGTTTCATGGCGAAAGAATACTACGAACTTCTAGGAGTAAGTGAAGACGCTTCTCAGGAAGAGATTAAGAAAGCTTACCGTAAGAAAGCGAAGAAGTACCATCCTGACTCAAATAAGGATACTGCCGACGAGGAGAAGTTCAAGAAGATTAACAAGGCCTACGATGTTCTAAGCGATGAGGAGAAGAAAAGAAAGTACGATAGGTTCGGAAAACAAGGTGTTGAAGGTAACGCCCGTAGAGGTCAGAGACAGGCTGCTTCAAGCTTCCAGGATCTTTTCGAGCAGATGTTCGGCGGTGGCGGAGGACGTCAGCGCCGTAGTCGCGGACAGGACATGAAGATCAGTGCGACCATCACGCTTAAAGATGCCTACAACGGCGTGGAAAAGACCTACAACGTTACCAGGAAGAGAAAATGCTCGGATTGCGATGGTTCGGGCGCTGAGGACGGAAACACCTCAACCTGTAGAAAGTGCGATGGACAAGGTCAGGTCAGAAAACAGCAGAGAACTCCTTTCGGCATAAGTCAGACGGTTGGCGAATGCCCAAACTGTGATGGCCGGGGAGAAATCCCTGAGACCGACTGTAAAAATTGTAACGGCAAAGGAACTGTAGAGGAAGACGAGAAGATTACTTTCGATATACCTGCCGGCGTCAGCAGCGGCCAGCGTCTAAGACTTCAAGGTAAAGGCCATGAGGATCGGAAAGGCAGAGCTGGCGATCTGTACGTAATGGTTCAACTAGAAGAACACGACTCGATTGAGAGACGGAACTCTGATCTGTTCACCGTGTTGAAGATCGGTGTCGGCGATGCCGCCCTTGGCTCCAAATCAACGGTGCCTCACCCTGACGGGGACCTACAGGTCGAGATCCCGGAAGGCACACAGCCCGGAGACGTATTGAGGCTTCGTGGGAAAGGTATGAAGGCTCGGAGAGGGAGCGGAGACTTCTACATCAAGATCGATGTCGGGATACCTCAAGAACTATCGGACAAGCAGAGAGATGTTCTGGAAGAACTACGGAGAGATGAAAAAACGGAAAAATCGTTCTTCGAAAAGGTCAAAGAGTTTATCTGAGAAAAGCATGTTATGGAACTAGCACACACGATGCTGAGAGTTTCCGATCCTGAAAAAGTAATCGAGTTCTACCGAGAAGCATTCGGCTTCGAGCTACGGAGAGAAAAGGAGATGGAGACGTTCACACTCTACTTTTTGAGAATTCCAGGTCAGGAAGCAGAGATAGAGTTAACTTACAATCACGGAGAAGATGAAAACTACGAGAAAGGCGATGGTTTCGGCCACATAGCGATCAGAATTGATGAAGATCAAGAGCTTCAAGAGGTTTACGAGAAAGCTGTAGAGGCTGGCGGAGAGGATTACCGTCCGCCGGCCGAGTGTCCTGGCGACTACGGTTTTGTCAAGGATCCGGAAGGATACGAAGTCGAGATCCTTGACTCTGCGTGATTAGTAATCGCAGGTTGAGCTGGATGATGGATCCCATATCTCATCCCACTCCAGTTCGTCGGCCATATCGTCGTATGCCTCCGTTGAGAACCCGAAGACTTCCTGTCTAGTGGTTCTTACACCCGTGCCTACATCAGCCGGTAGATTGGTCTGTGGACGCGAGTCCTCCAGTTCATCGTAGAGCGCCGAGAGACCGCTGTTAGCAGGGAAATCTTCCGGTTCAAACACTCTGTACTGTCTGTCCTCTATATCCACTCCTACAACCGTTCCATCCTCCTGTAAGTACATTCTATCACAAGAATCAGGCAGATCGGAGCTGTAGGCCGGTTCCGAAGTTGTCCGCGGCTCGGATGTCGGGGTTGGCTCCGGGGTTGGTTCGGGCGTAGAAGTAGTCTGAGAACTGTCCTCCGGTGTTTCTGTAGGCTCAACAACCCCTCCCGTAGGATCCGAGGCCTCGCCGTCGGACTGGTTGTTACTGTTTGATGCGCTCCCTCCTATGAAGTCATCTCCGCCGCTGCTGGAGTAAGTAGCGCCCTGCCCTCTCACCGGGCTTAAATCTAGCTTACCGTTATCTGTAAAATCAAGCAGACCGTAAACACCTAAGGCTCCTGCTCCCATCTGTAGGAATGCTCTACGTGTTGCCGATCCTTTGTTCGAGCCTCTAGAAGAGTTTGATCTACTATCGTTTTCATATTCAGTTGACATTTTTTTGATTCCTCTAAGAACCAAATACCGTCTCTAATATAAACCCATAGTTACGATAAAAGATATTCGACACAGTATAACAAATACGAGCGTACTAAAAATAGACACAGTTCATATAAATGTAGCTGTAGCTCTTAGGACTCTTAGAAACTTCTAATTATGTGTTCTTTATGTTTTTTGGCTATCCCGCAAAGTTCTCTGATCCAGAATCTTTCTTGCTGAAAAACCCGTACGATCTCCCTAGCTGTGTTCTGTAAGGAAAACCGTCTTCTAAGTCCACTAGTTTCAGAAGTATCTCTGCGTACGAGTTGCCCAGCTCTGTGAGCTTCAAAAGTCGTTTTCTGCCTTGTTTTTCAGTCTCAACTATTCCTTGCTCTTCCATCTTTGAAATTATCTTCACAGTGTGAGAGTAAGTTGAGTCTATAGCTTTGGAGACTTTACTCGGGTATATCTCGGATTCTGCTTCATAAATCACTAAAAGCGCCATAACAGGCTTTTCTTTGACGAAAATTTCTGTAGGCGTCTTGTGCGTTGGCTCCATGGTCACTGACCTCAGGTACACTAATGGAAATACCTCCATGTATACTCATTGCCCCGCATATAAGGCAGTAGAACAAAGATAACAATACAAATAGAGATTATAGAACGTATACATTAATACAGGACTGTGAGAACAATTCTAGAAGCGAAATAATATAAGATAGCGTGGCGGAACGTTGCCACGACTTGAGAAAGAAGTTAAGCGTTTTGTGCGAGTTCTCTATCGACGTTGATGTCGAAGCGCATTCCTCGCTCGATATCCTGCATGCTTACGAGGCAGTCGGCATAACGCTCTCCGTCTTCAGTCAGCTCTAAGATCTTTTTTCTGCCCTGTTTTCGCACTTTTACAAGTCCATGCTCTTTCATCATAGCTATTATCTTTACAGTGTGAGCGTAGGTACAGTCGATTTTCTTCGAGACCAGTCTGAGATACATTTCCTCACGGGACTGTCTGAGAGCTACTAAAGCTCGCGCAGGTTTTTCTTTCAGGAAAAGTTTCTGTATTTCCGAACTATTGTCTATCATTCTACTATCGCCTTCAACCCTATATTACCCGTTATAACTATTATACAAACTACCTCGATATCCAGGGAACATAAAGCTCATCTTATAAACGCTCTTAGGTATGAAAGCACTCCTAAACCCGGTTAGCAGCGCCTTAACTCCAAATTAAGAGTTATCGAAACAAAGATAAAGCTGCGTGTTCAGAGTTATAGTTGGAACTGCCTTTAATATCGTACAGAGAGTTACAGGCAACGATAGGAAATCATGAAAAGGACAAAAAGAGACTTTGACGCCGTAAAACGGACAGAAAAAGTGTGTAAAGCGATATCCCATCTAAGTTCAAATGCCGGGAGAGACACGAGACAGCTTGAAGTCGAGCTGTGTGAACTTCTAGACAACGATACATACGAGAATGTCTGTATATGTAGGAAAACATCTGAAAACAGCCTTAGACATCTGGCAGGAGAGATGGAAGCCAGACAGAAAGAGATTTTCGAGTCGCCGAGACCCGAGGAGCTTGGGATAGAAAAAGCCTGGCGCGAATCAGAGATCGTAGATAGCCGAGAAAATCCACTGGGAGAGCGTTTCATAGCTATCCCTATAAACTACAATAACCTGGTTTACAGAGTTCTGATGATCTTTCCTGGAGAGGGCAAAGAAATCTCCGAAAAGGAGTTAAACTCCTTGGAGATCCTAGCAGAAGTTCTAGGAGTTTTGATCAAGGATGAAAGACAGGAAGCTTTGGTTTATGCGGAGAAAATCCTGGAGCTTACCGTAAATGTTCCGACACAGAGAGTGTTGCTTTCTTCACTTGGAGGCCTTGACGGCGGGATAAAGGTCGAGAAGTTCGTGCCTCTAGAAGAAAACAGTAACAAATATATGTTAAAGTATGAGGACTCTGAGAAGCTTTCTAGCGCTCTAGATAAACTTGAAATCGTGGAAAACTACTCTATAACCGAGACAGGTTACTTCGAAATCACGACAACGAACGACCGGCTACGAGGCATACTGGATGCGGGCGGAATGATATGCGGAATAGATATAGACGATAGAAAGCTTCGAATGACCATCCAGATAGCAAGTGATGCCGAAAAACAAGCACTTTACGACGTTTTAAACGGCATTTCAGAGGACTGGAAAGTTTTGAAAAAAGAGTTCCTTAGCTCGAAAAAGATTATATCCACCACAGAAAGCAGAGACTGGGGGCTAACGGAAAAACAGTTTTCAGCCTTAAAATCCGCCTACACATCTGGCTACTATGACAACCCGCGAAAAGTAACCGCCAAGGAGCTTTCCTCAAAAATAGGGATAAGTGACTCAACGCTCTTCCAGCACTTACAGGCCGCACATTTGAAGCTGATCGGTGAGATCTTAGGACCTGACGCGAAGAGAAAACGTCTTTCAGAGAACAAACTGGACTAGCAGAAACCCCTGTCTGCTGTCAAATATATGGCATCATATATCCTGTTACCTGTACTATTCGCTATAGCTAACTGTTTTAATTAGCTGAATTATTTTTGTAAAGGACGAGGTCGTATATAAACATGAAAAACAGCTTTAACTCTTTAAAAACCAGTATAGATACTTCAAGCCATACAGTAAGCTCTGTTGGAAATTTCAAACGTCTAGCAGTGGTAGGAATAATTGTTCTTACTCCTTTAGCTGCGAACTTTCTTTTAGCATCCTGGCTTCTACAGATTGTGGGCTCGATCCCTGGAAACGAGTTCTTCCAGATCACACCCTACCCCGTACTGAACCACCTGATCAAAGGCAGCCTTATAGTAGTATTAGGAAGCGTACTGATCATAGGCACCGGCAAGCTTTTCTCCACCCGTAAGGGTTCGATGCTGGAGAGCAGAATGGATCTGATCTTTCTACAGATACCTTTGATATCCTCGGTCTATACAATTACGAAGACCGCGGCAGATACCGTCTTCCGGAAGAAAGATGACTTCAAACACCCTGTGAAAATCGATTTCAACGGCGTTCAGTTCACCGGTTTCCAGACAGGTAACTGTAGCAAGGACGGACGGAAAGTCGTCTTCGTACCTACAGCTCCAAACATCACCTCCGGATTCGTAGTTGAAGTAACCGAAGACCAGCTTGTAAAGACAGATGAAACGCTTGAAGACGCCCTGAAAAGGATTTTAAGCGCAGGCTTTAGCAACTGAAAACGCTAAAGACACTGTGCTAAAACCCTTGTTTTCTATACAACCCCAAAGTATCTACTAGATCACATCTATTCGAATAACGCTTTCTGAAAGCCTATTTCTGTTCGTAATTCTTATATTAAGGCGCCAGCGGCATCTACCAACTTGGTGACTAAAATACAATGTCAACAGAAGACCGCAGCGGAATGGACGACGTCGAACGAAGTCTAGAAGCTGTAAGCGAAGAAGAAAGACTCTCAATAAGAGAAAGATTATCAAACATCAAAGATTCCTACGTCAATTTCCACAAGGTAACTGACGAGGACAAAGAAACAGATTTCGAAGAAGCAGATTTCCTTAACAAACCTGCAGCAGGAGATCTAAGCCGAAGAGGATTCCTATCTCTTGTCGGACAAACAGCAGTAGTAGGTTACGCAGCAGCTGAAGCCCTAGACGGCGACGGATACGCAATCGACTGGGCAGCAGGCGGAGCAGCGGTAACAGACCCTACAGCAGGAGAAACCGCAGACACACCTGAAGGAATTGGAGTTGTCGGAGACGTATCTGACGAGCTATACCTACAGGAAGACGGGACTGTTTACGCTCTTGACCACGGAGACCGTGAATGGAGAAGCTTCGAAGTAGATGAGTTCCCTATGAACGCTGACTACGCAGAACTCCACACAGATCTTTCAGGTTCGAGAGAAACCATGGAACCTGCTCCAGGAGTATCTGGTATCGAAGTAACACAGCAGGAGCTTTTCGGACACAGCTCATCAGCATACGACGATATGGCTGACGAAGCAGAATGGGATCTGATCTTCGATAGCAACCCAACGTACAGTGGAGGGAACTAAACCCCTCTCACGCGTTGAGAGACTAAAGGTGAATAAATGATGAAGAAAAATCTCATCAGCTCACTTTTCGTCATACTGGTATCGCTACTCGTTGTCACAGGGACAGGGATGGCGCAGGACTGGGACGGAGCATCCGCTACAAACAACGATGACGGCGGATCCGATTCCAACACTGACACCAGCACCTCATCCACCAATGGATGGGATGGCGGAAGTGCTACGAACGACAATGACGGATCAGCCACCAAGTGGGACGGTGGATCAGCCACGAACAACGATGACGGCGGATCTACAGCCAGCACGTGGGACGGAGAGTCCGCAACCAACGATGACGACCGAGATACCTCTGACAGCTCATCAGAAACAGATAGCAGCTCGTCAAGAGGCGGTAGCGGCGGCGGAGAAATCCACAGAGCCGACGTACAGGTACTAGAACCTGTGATCAGCGTTGACATACCTGAAACAGTAGCAGTAGGGCAGACAGTCGATGTAACAGGTCATGTAGAATACCCACGAGTACGAGACATTGACATCTACGTCGATGGAGAACTTGTACAGACCACACGACTGAACGACGCATACGATTTCAGCACACAGTTCACCGCGGAAACAGCAGGAGAACACACAGTTGAGATCAGAACGCGCGAAGCATCTGTTGAAAGACAGCTGTACGTAACAACCTCAGTAGAGGTAAGCAACCTGGACCTACCAGCGACCGTTGACTCGGGAAGAAACGTCGATATCTGCGCTGATGTATCATCAGCAGCAAACCCAGACGTAATCCTGACAGTTGATGGCGTAGAAGTAGCTAGCCAGACCGGCACAGGCCGTGTATGTTTCGAGGTAGACCTATCTCAGGGAACACACACAGTCAACGTCGTAGCTAACGTGGAGGGCGACAGAGATGTTCAGACAGGCATCATCACCGTAACAGGCGATGGAACTGACTCAACAGCTGGCGACCTATCGGACAACCCACGAACATCCGCTGGAATCTTCCAGTCGATGATCAACATGCTAACAGCAATGGTAGCATTCATCGTCCAATTAGTGCCTATCGTGTAGATAGGCGCTTCACATATTCTTTTTTTACTTATTAGAAAACCGAACCCGAAAAACCAGAAACAAATAATTGGAACCGAAGAAAAATGGAAAGACTCGAAGACATATCTGACTACCTTGAAGGTAAAGAAACCACGCGAAGAAAACTACTTGCTGGCGCAGGCGCTTTAGGGCTGACAGCGCTGGCAGGATGTAGCGCACCGGACCCAGATTACACTGACTGGGGACGATTTCGGATAAAAGCACCTGGCGGGCTTCCTTTCCAGCTCGAAGAGGATCTGCCGTTCGTGACGTATTCGGCGCCTCTGCTTGAAGAAACCGCACAGGCAATCCACGATCAGGCCGAACAGGAGCTTTCAGGCCCGACCGTCCGGGAAACCCAGAACAAGGTTTTGATGGATACTTTTTACTTCAGAGACGATGAGATACTGTCGGCGATGGAAAGAAACCCTAGGCTAGTCGGAGATGAAGACGAGATATCTCGACTGATCGGAAACAACCATTATGCGACGATGCGCATGGGAATAAAAGCCTCAGGAGAAACCCGGGATATCAGACAATACCTTGCCAAGGATCTGCGCGCAGAGTACATCAACAACATCAGCCAGCCGTTCAAAAACAGCTTCGAGATAGCCTACGATCTCGGAGAACCAGTCTTCGATATAGGCGGAGCAGATGAACGTGACGACCAGTTTATCGGCATGGAGCTGTACGTCCTGGGTAACAGCGGAAGTAAGGCCGGCCGATACTTCAACACATCCGAGATCAAAAAATACGCGGAAGGGAAACTTTCCGCCCTTGAAAGCGATCTGGAAGAAGAAGCTGTCCGGGACGGAGGATTCGAATTTTACCTCTAGACAAACCGACAGCACCCCAAATATATTCTTCAACATGTAATATTCCGTATACCGGGTTTAAATTGAGAAACGTATTGAAAAAATAATACAACGACCTGTAATGAGTTCTGATATACTATCCTACCTCGATGAAGACGAAGAACCTGAAAACAACGAACTCTCAGTGACTCTCGAAGGCAACGAAGAATCGATAAACAGCCTTCTAAGTGATGAAAACGAAACCAGCAAACACAGCCAAAGCACAGAAAGCAATTACCAGAAGAACCTAGGCTACAAAGCCGCCACACTTGCTTTTTCCACAGGTTTCGCCGCCACAGTTACCGACGCATCTAAAGCAGCTCCTTACCTACAGCAAGACGCTCAAAAACTAATTGAGTACGCGCCGAAAGTTATTGATGCGGCCAGCGGATTCGGAGAACTCGGAGGGGCGCTCGCAACCGGTTTAGGCACCTTCTACTGTTATTCTCGTATAGAAAGATAGAGAAAAGTTGTTTCAGGCTCTGATGCCTGAAACGTAAGTTTTGAGTTGCTCTCTTTTCCTGTAGCCGACTGCTGCTAAGATAGCTAGCAGTATGGCGGCTATTGAGAGCGCGATATTGGACGTCTCCGAGAAGAAACCTCCAGTTGGCGTGTTGCTCGGCTGAGTCCCTGTTTCCTCAGGTATGACCGAGATAGTTTTTTCCTCCACATCCCTTGCCGAGCCTGAAGTTGCTACAGCTCGGTATGTAACTGAGTTACTGTCTTCGGGTGCGATCCGTGTGAAACATGCGACATCGCCGGTGTTTCTGGTTCCTACTAGTTCATCGTTCTCGTAAAGCTGTACTTCGGTGCTTGATGGAGCTGTTATCTCCACACACACCTCATGTCTTTCCGAAGGTCGGAGAAATGTCTGAGCGTTGATTCCGTCAATTCTTACGGCTGGATTGACATTTAGAACCATTGTCTTTTCTAGTTCGCCGGATACAACCCGGACCTCGTTTTCTCCAACAATGTTGGCCTCGAAGCTGGTTGAAAAAGTATCCGCCGAGCTAAGTGTCGAGACCTGCTGCCCGCCGAAGTAGACTGTTACCTGTCTAGGCGAATCAACGTTCTCGAAGCTACCTGAGACAGTTACAGGCTGGTTGTACTCAACCGTATCACTTGAGAGAGCCACATTCATGGACGGCTCGGGGCTGCCGATTATAATCTCGCCGCCGCCAACTGAGCCGCCACCGGATCCTCCGCTGGAATCACCGTCATCTTCATCGTCGTCATCGCTATCTGAACCGCTGTCAGCTCTAACCATGACTGTATCAGAGATTGTATTTTCCGCACCGTCATCGTCGGTAGCACGGACAGTGACCTTGTAGTCACCTTCAGAGCTAAAGCTTCTCTTAGCGGTCTCACCTGTCGCATCGTCGAAGGCACCATCATCGTCAAGATCCCATTCAATCGACTGAATAGAACCATCCGAGTCCGAAGCATCAGCCGTGAACGTAACCTCCTGGCCTGGCTCCGGATTCGAAGGGCTGAAAGTAAAGCTTACAGCCGGATCATCGTTGGAATCACCTGAATCGCCTCCTCCAGTCGATCCATCTCCAGAACCAGAGTCGCCGGAACCAGAATCTCCATCGCCGTCACCGGTGCCTCCACCAGTTGATCCGCCGCCAGTGGAACCTCCTCCAGAGCTGCCGCCGGCTTCATCGTCAGTATCGGACTCTCCGGAAGTGTCAGTGCTATCTTCCTCAGAAGTATCGTCTGTAGAGTCCGAACCGCCGTCATCTGTTCCTATGTCTTCATCTGTATCCGTTGAATCGGAATCAGAGGTATCCGTTCCATCATTAGTCTCCGAATCATCACCAGACCACGAACCATCATCCTCCGAACCAGAATCAGGGCTAGAAGTATCTGTCCCATCATTAGTCTCCGAATCATCACCAGACCAGTCTTGTTCCGTCTCCGTTGAACTGTCAGTGTCGTCGTCGGAACTGTCAGTCCCATCATTAGTCTCCGAATCATCACCAGACCACGAACCATCATCCGAACCATCAGATGTGTCAGCTCCACCACTATCCGTCCCATCATTGGTCTCGGTATCGCCACCAGACCACGAACCATCATCCGAACCGTCATCGCCTGTAGGGTAAGCGCTATCGCAGTCCCCGCAGTCGTATGGATCTCCGCCCGGACCTGCCACAATCGATGCCGCTGGCGCTATAAGCGCAAGTGAGAGCAGTGCTGTCAGAGCCAACATTTTTGTATTTCCCATCGTCCCAAGACCTACTCAAGAAGATGTTCGATTTCGTCTTCGTAGACTGGTTGATCATCTAGTCTTGATTCACTGAAGTCATATAAGACGTTGGCAGCTGTTCTTTTCTGGCCATTTTTTACGAGAGTATCTTTGACCTCCGAGTAACTGGCTTCAACATACTGGTCGTTTTCCTCCCAGTTTTCTCCAGAGCTGATCTGTTTTGCTGCGCCTTCAGGGAGCGTCTTAGACTCGCCCTGATACAGCGCCTTAAGGACGTCAAGTCCTTCAACGTCTTCTGCCTCATACTCCCAGATTTGACGGTCGGATTCATCCATTACAATCAGGTCTCCATCTTCCTGGATCCCCCATGTAAGCTCATTGTAGTCCTGTCTCGGAGAAATATCCAGATCGATCGTGGATTCCCCATCTTGGAGCCTGTAAATATCGTCAGCTGTGCTGCCCGCGGCTTCAGATGCTCCTCCCCCAGAATCGCGTGCCTCAGGACCATTCTGAGAACCTCCTGTCTGCTGAGATGCTACGCCTGCGGAAGCTCCCGCTAAAGCCGCCAGACCTCCGTGAACGAAGGCTCTGCGTGTTAGTTTTCCTTGTCTATCAGTTTCCCCAATGCCTCTATCTGTGGACGAGTTAGAGGCGGATCCGACGCCCGGGAAGTGTGCTACAGCAGATTTAATTTTGTCCCCTATTCCTATATCGTAGGAGGCATCAGAACCTAATCCTTCATCGAACCAGCTGTTCGCCTGTTCGTAAGTTACAGTAAGGAAGTTAGGAAGTCGTGAGTCAGACTTGTCTCCGACAACTTTGTACCCTAGACTGAACTCGTCCGAGTTCTCAGGAGAAACGAACTCTCTTTCAGGTTCGTCGCCACTGGGAGCAGGCACCGGTAAATCGTCGCTGTTCGGTCCAAGACCTCCACGTCCTGTCGATCCTCCAGAACCCTCTGGGAAACCAGGAGTGAACACTGAGTCGTCGGATGACATCGAGCTATCATCAGCTGCGATAGTTCCGTCTTCCGTTTTTGCGCTTCCATCCCCACCTAACATTGCCGAGACGTCCTCTATTGAACCGTCGCGGTTTATTGAATCTTCTGTCATTTGATTATCTCACAGTGACAATACCATGACACACTATTATATATGTTACCTTTTAGTGACCACAACCCTACATGTCTCTGAAATGATCGTTCACAATATGTCTGTAAACTGGAGCTAGTTGTTCAGCCTCGTAAGGGTCGTGAACCTGACCTCTGCTGAGATCATCGGCAAACTTCATCAAAGCTAGAGCTGAGTTTTGTTCAGGGTGAGCCGAGTTAACACCGTCAATCTTTGATCCCGGCGAATCATTGGCCTCTCCAGGAACCAGATAAACTGTTTGGCCTTCATGCTCGACGGCGTAATCTTCATGAGCTACATTTTCCCGCAAAAAACGTTTGTAATCCGGGAAGCCATCGAGCTTCTCGCTTTCAAGGTCGAATCCCAGAGCATCCCATCCTATGAACGACCCTGCGTTTTCATGAACACCGAGTCCCTGTAAGAGAGCTTTCGAGTAATCCTGCACCATATTTACAGCCCCCTCCTGTAGTTCATCTCTCTTGACAGGTATTGCTCTACCTCCTCCCTGTAAGTTGTGGAGATCTCCTTCGCCAATACGCGTTTCGGCAGTCTCAATTACGCCGTCGGTCGCAATTATCCGCTGATCATATACCGCAGGAACTGACATCTGTAGAACTCTTCCATTCGGATTATAGCCTTCAGATGCGAAAAGTTTCCGTATCGAGCCTTTCCTTTCAGCACCGCTGATAAACGAATCCATCGTTGTGAAAAGTATTTCATCTCCGCCACTGCCATTAGCCGGCTTGGCCACAACCGGTACATCTCCGTTCTCTCCGTCCTCGAAGTTATATTTGTCTTTGAAACGTTTGAAGTCATTTTTTAGCCCTGCGATCCCTGGACCGGAAAGATAGTGATCAAGGTTGTACCATGGAAGACTGTTTTCCTTCTGTTCCTCAAACAAACTGTATGTTATACGCTTGTCTCCACAAGCTTTCGCGATCTTAGGCGTGTTTACGACCTTCATGCCTTGATCCATCATTAACTCGAAGTAGTTAAGATGTGATTCTCTGTCTCCGCCGGCCTTGTCTTCTATTTCGCTGTTAAACGGCCCAGTGTTGATCAAAGTTAGATCGCCGTTACCTTCGCCGTTTAGAAAGTCGTTTATCTCCTCGATACTCCGGTTGTTTATGTGTAAAGACCCTTCCTCTATCTCGAAGTCTTCTTTGCCCGCCCTGAGCAGGTTTGTTAGACCTTTATTGAGCATAAACGAGCTTCTGTAGTTAAGCGGGCTTCCGCCCCCTATGGTGTTGGTCTCCCCATACCAGTCTTTTTTCGGAAAGCCGGTAAACCGAGTCCCCATGAAGACAGAAGTCCCCTTAGCCTGACCGTCTCTCTTTTTATACAACGATTTACGGAAGTTCACAAAGTTGTCATTATATAGTAACACTTAAATTAGGTCTATGTTTGTGGCCATAGATTACCGCCCCAGTATCTCATAATCTTCCTCCCTCACAACCATCAGATCTTCTATCCTCACACCGAACTCTCCTTCGATGTAGACTCCCGGTTCGATTGTGACCACATTTCCTTCCTCGAGTTTATCCTCACTTCCTGGCGAGAGGCTTGGCTTTTCGTGAACTTTTTTCCCAACTCCGTGTCCTGTCGAGTGAACGAAGTTTTTGCCCCATCCTTTCTCCTCGAGATAGTCTCTGGCAGCGGCATCGACATCCCGGGCGTTTACCCCTGCCCTAACAGCCGAGATAGCCTTACGCTGGGATTCCTTTACCGCTTCGAAAACTTCCCGGTACTTCTCACCTGGCGAGCCTCCGAAGACAACAGTTCTCGTCATGTCACTACAGTACTCGTTGTACACACAACCCAGGTCGATAACCACAGGCTCGCCCTCACATATCACTCGATCGTCAGGCACATGGTGTATCTCGGCTCCGTTCTCTCCCGCCCCGACGATGGTATCGAAGGCGTTCCGGCTAGCCCCTAACTCTCTCATCCTCTCATCTATCATTTCCGCCAGCTCTTTTTCCGTCATCCCAACCGCCTCTTGCTCTCTCGCAAAACCCATTGTCTGGCTAGCTATATCAGCAGCCTTCCTGATTGCTTTGATTCTCTCCATACACACAGCTTGGCTCCGAGGATTTAACTTACATGCCCAGCCAGGCCGTAGGATCGATCTCGAGAAGTATCTCTCTAAGATTCTGGAGCCAAATACCTCATTTAGACCTGCTGTTGCTCACATACGAACTGAGACTGTTCGACCCTACCGAACATTATAGTGTTCACAACTATTGAACACTCTACTGTTTTTAGTACCTTATGATTTCACCAAGCGATGATAAAGAAAACTAACGAGTGTTAAAGCTTACCGAACACTCTACGAACAGCGCCTCTAGAGACACATAATCTTGCTTTCAGATATTGGCGCCGTCTTGCTCTCTGTGACAGTTAAATTGGACGGAAAGCCAGCCCCAGCTTGGCGAATAGAACCAATCTGGCCTCTTCCTGAGAGAGTCCTTCGCTAGGAGACCGACCCCACCACACCAAGAGTGTTCAAAACAGTCGAACACTCATAGAGATTGAGGCCAAATACCGAAAAACAGCCATAACAAAGAAGGTTTATCCCAACTAGGGAAAATCGATCAGGTAGTTTCACAGACCGAAGTTAAACCTCCTTTATTATAGAGTAGATCTCTGCCGCGACCCCAAGCCAATTCCCCAAGAAGTATCCAGAAACCACAACTTCAGTATTTTCCGATAAAGAAGGTTTGTTATGAGAGTTTTTCGAGCAGGCTTCCTCACACCTTGTTCAGAGGCCCCTGAGTCAGAAGAGTGTGTAAATTGGTCGAACACTCACGACTTGTTTCTCATAACGCCTTCAGTATGATCTCTAAGCAGGCTGAGGACGATATCCCGGTTGTTCTCCGTATAGATTATGTTTGCGACACCTGTATCGGACTCAGTGACAGAAATACCTAGACCTATCTGGTCAAATACCTCCTCTAGACGACCGTAGAGAGCCTCTTCGCCATGTAGAATGAACTTCTTGCCGTCGTCTTGAATCCTGGTTACTCTCACATCAAAGGCTCTAGGTACGTATATTAACAAACATAAGGGCGTTGTTCACCAGGAAAGAACACTCTTTTGTAGTTCTATTAACCCGTCAATGAAAACAAAAGGATGTTAAAAGGAAAGAATGTTCACAAGATAAGAACAACATGTGTTGTGAGAATGTGAGAACGCATGGCGCACAAACAGCCTGGAACTAGAAAATGAGAGGTATGTGGAAAGAAAAAGAAGGTTTTGAAGCAGGCAGAGAGTTTACAGCGAGGAATCTTCTATAACAGAGTCTTCGTCCTCGGTTTCTTCGTCTCCTGTCATAGCTTTCATGAGGTCGAAGAGATTCTCTGCGATCTGGTCGCCTTGATCTGTGAGCTTGATCTCCTTTTTCCTGCCCTTGCGTTCGAACTCAACCAGGCCATACCGCTCCATTCTCTGGAGACATTTGACTGTGTGAGAGTAAGTTACATCAGCGTCGGTCGAGAGAGCCGAGGCATAGTTTCTATTATCGTGTTTTTCCAGCTGTATGAGCAGATCTACCGGCTTCTTGTTCAGAAATAGCTTTTCGAGATCGTGATCCTTCATCTATGTGAGTTTTGAAGGCATTTCAGTTTATTAGTATTGTTGAGCCGAAGTTAACAGTTGAGGTATCTGAAAGGTATTTTTACGAGTATAACAGCCGAAATACACCAACTAGGTCTCTGAAGATTTTTTGAGGACGGAGGAGTCTTAACACAGTTTCACATATACGTTCGGTTTATAATAGTTCTGAGAGGGTTCTACTAATAGGATAATGGAGTTCTCAACATCCAAGATGAAGGATTTAATCAAGTCGGAGACAAGCAAGAGAGTTTCCAAAGGCGCGGCAGAAGAACTGCGTGAAGTACTAGAAACTTACGCCGGAGACATCTCTGAGCAGGCAATCTCGGTCGCAAAAGACGACGACCGGAAGACAGTCAGGGGCGAAGACGTAAGAAACGCTCTCAGGTAAGTCGTTCTCCGACTTACTCATTTTTATTTTGAACCCGGTTTTTCTACACCTAAGTACCGGACTTCAACCACTGATTTAAGGATTTCATACCCTTTCGAGAACATGGACGTTGACGGTTTAATCGAGAAAACAGCGGAGGAATCCGACCTTTCAGAAGACGATATTAAAGAAAAAGTAGAGGAGAAGATGGAAGAGTTCTCCGGAATGGTAAGTGAAGAAGGAGCAGTACACTTAGTAGCTAAAGAACACGGAGTACAGCTAAGCGAAGCCAGCAACGACCTGAAGATCGAAAACATAGTACCTGAGATGCGGAAGGTAAGCATCAAAGGCCGAGTCACCGCAGTACTGGACCCTAACACATTCGACAGAGACGACGGTGAGGAAGGAAAAGTACAGAACATTGTAATCGCAGATGAAACCGGATCAATCCGGGTAACCCTCTGGGATGAACAGACACAGATCGCAGAAAAAGTAAACGAGGGCGATGCCGTAAAGATCAGCGGATGCTACACCGTAGAGGACAACCGCGGGAACGCAGAGCTAAGACTTGGAGACGAAGCTCAAGTAGCCATGGCCGACGACGATGAAGTACCGGAAGTCGAAACCGGTGGAAGCGGCGGAGACGCAGAGAAAGCAGAGATCAAAGACATCAAAGACGAGAACGCAAACTACATAACAAACGGGATCGTAGTCGCAGTATACACTTCAAATCCTTTCTACCGCGTAGATCCTGATACAGGCGATACCGTCAGGGCAAACGACGATGGAGACTACGAAACAGATGAGGGCGAAGTCGTAGACGAACCGGAGACCCGGCTAGCAGTATCAGCGGTAATCGACGACGGCACAGGAAACACCCGATGCGTGTTCTTCAGAGAGCAGGCACGGAAACTTCTGGACGTCGATGAGGAAACCGAAAAGTCCGGCAAACAGAAGAAGATCGAGGCCTCAGCGGAAAACGCTTTAGGCAAGGAAATCACAATCACAGGACGTACACGTTACAACGATTACTTCGGACAGCTCGAGATCATCGTCAACGAATTAGACGAGTTCGATGCCAGCGAAGAGATCAACGAACTGCTGGACGTTCTAGAAGCGTAAAAACAGTATTAAGGAGATGTTAAACAGTGGCTGAAGAAGACAAAGACTTAACTGACTTGAAAGGCGTAGGAGGCAAAACCGCGGAGAAACTACAGGAAGCAGGTCTAGACGACCTGATGTCGATTGCGACACTTAGCTCGGGAGAGCTAGCGGAGAAAGCGGATGTAGGTGAAAGCAGCGCGCAGAAGATAATTTCATCGGCGCGGCGACAGGCCGACATCGGCGGATTCCAGACCGGTAAGGAAAAGTACGATCAGCGCAAGGAGATGAAAAGAATTCTCACAAACTGCGATGATCTAGACGAGATCCTTGGCGGCGGAGTAGAAACCCAGGCAATCACCGAGTTCTACGGAGAGTACGGAAGCGCAAAGACACAGCTTTCCCACCAGCTCGCAACCAACGTCCAGCTACCGGAAGGAGAAGGCGGACTTGGAAAAGGAGCTATCTACATCGATACCGAAGACACATTCATCCCGGACCGTATCGAACAGATGGCAGAAGCCAACGGACAGGACCCTGAAGAAGTACTGAACAACATCCACGTCGCACGGGCATTCAACTCCGACCACCAAGTACTACTGGCGGATGAAGCACAGGACATCGCACAGAAGGAAGACATCGGACTGATCATCGTCGACTCGTTGACAGCACAGTTCAGATCTGATTACGTTGGACGTGGAGAGCTAGCACCAAGACAGCAGAAGCTCAACAAGCACATGAACACACTTTTGCGTATCGCTAACTCCCACAACATCGCAGTGGTCGTAACCAACCAGGTTATGTCCAACCCTGATCAGATGTTTGGAGACCCAACAAAAGCAATCGGAGGGCACATCGTGGCACACAACTCAGCAGTAAGAATATACCTGAGAAAAGGGAAAAAAGACAAAAGAGTCGCACGACTCGTCGACAGCCCTTACATGCCTGAAGCAGAAGCAGTCTTCAGAATCGAGGACGCAGGGATCGTCAACGACTAGATCCTACTCGTTCCATTTCTTTACTCTTTCTATTTCTTCAAAGAGCTTCTCCAGCCCCATACCGAAGTACAAGAACGACAGAACCGCAGAAATCACAAAAACTATGCCTACAAAAATAATGCCGAGTTCTGAGATAAAACTTGGTACAGAGCGTCCGAAGGCACGACTAAGAGGATCAGATTTCACCATACGTGTAGCAGGAGCCAGAATAATAAAGTAGACGCCGCTTTTCAGAAAATCAAGCGAGGCATCTAACGTCCTACTTGAATTCTCAAGATTTCTCCTGATCTCACTCCATACTAGAAAAAGCACAGAGCCTACTGTAAACGATATCCCTGCTAACCTCAGTAAAATATCGAAAGGATCTGAAAAATTCTCCAGAAATATGATGAGATAACCTGAGGCTCCAACTAAGAATATTGAGAGAAGAAACTTGTCCTGAAGAAAGTCTTTGACTTCCCCAAGACTTGGTTTCATTACTTACAGTATATCGTCTTCGCTTACGATCACGAAGTCTCCAATGCTTCTTACTGCGCTGAAAGGCACTATGTTCCTTCCTTGCTTGTCTTCCTGTAGCTTGACTTCATCGATGTGTTCTGTAGTATTTCTAACAAGCAGGTTCATCAGCTCTCCGGTATCGGCGACGTATGAAAGATCGTCGACCTCTCCGAACTTCTTGCCGTGTTCTTCAGAAACTATTGTTTTCCCAATCAACTGTTTTCCTCTAGGCTTCTCCATTGTTTTCAGCACCTTACACAGGATTTTTACCAGTCGAACGTTAAAAACCAACTGTATGCTCCGGGCGTTTGCCATGGCGAAAATTGAAACCGAACTCGAGTACCTCTCTGACGAAGTGGCAGTTTGAAAGACCACTACAGACACGCCCTGGTCTTATCAGTAATCGGTCTTGGGCTAATACATCTTTCCTCTACCTATATCACCCCGGAAAAAGCAGAGACAGATGAAATAAAACCGGGCTGGATCGGGAAGAAAGTAACCGTGGATGGAACGGTTCGAAACAGCTACAGAGTTAACGACACGCTGTTCTTCGATCTAGAAGACTCCGAAGGCGCGGTTAAAGTCGCGGAGTTCGAATCCTCGTCCCGTGTAAATGACAGTCAGACCGTAGAGGTCACCGGGACCGTAAAGCTCTATGAAGGCAGTATGGAGATAATCGCCGACAGAGTTGAATAGACGTTTAACCGCTCAGCCACCATTTTCTGAACATGAGTTACGAGAATTTCGAAGACAAAGTAAAGGAAATACACATACTAGGCGACGCTCAAGGAGTCTTAAGCTGGGATCAAGAGGTAATGATGCCGGAAAAAGGCATCCAGGCTCGTTCACTACAGAACTCTGTCCTATCCAAGGTCAGACATCAGAAAATTACCTCCGAAGAGTTAGAGAGCTATATCGAAGAGCTTTCCGAAGAAAAACTGGATGAAGATCAGTCTGCTGTGTTGAGAGAGGTTAGAAGAAGCCATGAACGTGCGAAAAAAGTTCCTGAAAGTCTGACGGAGAAGATCTCGAAGAAAAGCAGTGAAAACGTAGAATCATGGAAGAAAGCGCGTGAAGAAGATGACTTCGAGATTTTCGCACAAAGCTTACAGGAAATGGTTGAGTTAAAACGAGAGTACGCTGAACACATCGATCCGGACAAAGAAGCCTACAAAGTGCTTTTCGAGGATTACGAACCATACATCAGCTTCGAAAGAGTTGAGCAGGTGATCGACCAGTTGAAATCGGAGTTACCGGAGATGCTGGAAAAACTAGAGAACGCAGATAAAGAGCTTGATACCTCACCTCTGGAGGTCGAACTCTCCGATGAGAAAAACATGGAGCTGGCTCGTAAAGCCGCCGAGCTGATAGGCTTTGACTTCGAACACGGACGTGTCGATACCTCGACCCATCCGTTTACCTCCGGAAACCAGTTCGATACACGGATCACAACCCGTTTCCAGGACGATTCAGTCGCGGAAAACATCGCGATCACAATGCATGAGACCGGTCACGCACTTTACAACCTTGGCGTGCCACAGGAAGAGTACGGTACGCCTTTAGGAGAGCCAAGAGAGCTTTCCGTCCACGAATCCCAGTCAAGACTCTGGGAGAACCACGTAGGACGGTCAAAGAGCTTCTGGAACTACTTCGTAAAAGAGATGGAAGAGGTATCCGGGAAGTTCGAGGACGTTGAACCTGAAGAGTGCTATGAAGCGGTCAACTCGATAGATTTCGACAATAAGATAAGGACGGAGGCTGATGAGCTATCCTATCACTTACATATTGCTCTACGTTTTGAACTGGGGCGAAAACTTATCAACGGAGACATAGAGGTCGAAGAGCTGCCCGGTCTCTGGAATCAGCGCATGGAGGAGCTTCTCAACGTCGAAGTAGAATCTGCTTCTGAAGGTGTTTTACAGGATATTCACTGGGGCTGGGGTAACTTCGGATACTTCCCAACCTATACAATGGGAACTGTACTAGCAGCCCAGCTATACAACACTGCGGAAAACGAGTTAGACAGTCTGGAAGAAGGATTTGAAAACGGAGAGTTCAAGCCACTACTCGGCTGGCTGAGAGAAAACATCCACTCCGAGGGTCAAAGACTTGAGACAGATGAACTGATCGAAAACGTCACGGGAGAAGCTCTGACAGCTGATTACTTCATAGAATATGTAAAGGAAAAATATGGGACGCTCTACAACGTAGAGCTTTAGAAGTGGTTTTCGAACTCTGCGAACGAGTCCTCGAGGAATGCTACAGTGTCTTCTATATCACTGAGCTTGACTATCTCCGTCGAAGAGTGCATATTCCTCAATGGAACTCCTATAGAGCCGGTCGGTACGCCTGAGCGCTCAAGTTCGATGGATGCAGCGTCCGTGGCACCGCCCTCCCATACTCCTGGCTGGTGTTCATGTTCGTAGTCTTCAGCCGTATCAAGAAGCCAGGTCTTTACACTCTCCGGGGTGATCAGCCCGCGGCCGTTGCTCTGGACGAGCGTTATCTCGACCCCGCCACCCATTTTGAGTGTGGACTCATCGTCCTGGACGCCGGGGACGTCTCCTGCGATCGAGACATCGACAGCAAGTGCGGCATCAGGGTTAACTGAGAAAGTCGAAGTTTTCGCTCCTTTCAGACCTACTTCTTCCTGCGTGGAGAAGACAACCGCTAGCTCGAAGTCCTCATCAAATCTTTCCAGCGCTTTAATCCCAACTAGGCACCCAACACGGTTATCCATCGCCAGCGAAGTGTAGTAATCGTTCTGAAGGTTCTCAAGCTCTCTTTCGAAAGTAATGAAGTCTCCAACGCTTACAAGTTCTTGAGCCTCCTCTTTGTCCTCTGCGCCGATATCTATGAACAATGTTTTCTTCTCAGGCAGCTTATCGCGCTCTTCCTTATCCATCAGATGCGGCGGCTTCATACCTATTACGCCTTTAATGTCTTCCTCGCCGTGAACATCAACCCTCTGGTTCATCAATGACTGTGTTGTAACCCCTCCTACCTTGGAGAACTTGATAAATCCGTCTTCTGTAATATTTTTGACCGTTAAACCTATCTGGTCCATGTGCGCCATCAGCATCAGCGTTTTATCGCCCTTGCCTTTTCTGGCAACTAGGTTGCCGAAGTTATCTGTTTCAATCGAGTCAGCCTCGTCTTCAATCTCGTTTTTAATCAGTTCTCTTATCTCGGACTCATCGCCAGATACGGACGGAGTCTCTACCAGCTTCTTCAAGAGCTTGTTCATGTAAAAGATTGCTAGCTGAAATCTTTAATGAGTTCGTCAGTAGCCCATTTGAAGCTAGATACAACATTGTAGAATATGTTCGCCTATCTGCTGATAATCGCGTTGACTCTTCCATTCCTTGATTTCTTTCTGCTGTTACAGGCAACTGAGTTCCTCGGAATACTTTACACACTCGCCTTAATACTACTTACAGGACTAATAGGAGCAGAGCTTGTTCGTAGAGAAGGCAGAACTGTTTTCAGGAGACTGACAACCGCAGTAACCGCAAAGGAAGCATCTCGGAATCTGATAGAAGCAGCTTTACTTGTTTTCGGAGGACTGGCGCTTTTAACACCCGGTTTTATCACAGACCTAGTGGGCTTTCTCATGGTTCTCAGCCCGACACGGCAGCGAATAATGCTTAGAATAGAGAAAAAGCTCGAATCAAACGCAAACTTCACCGTCCAGACCTTTTAAGCCAGCGAAGCCATAAGAGATACGCCGAAAACAACCAAGCCTAGCTCTGAAGGTATGCTAAGACCTGCGACGGAAAGTCCGATCAGTATGACAACTAGAGCGCTTCCCTTCCTTATGTATCCAAGCTCCATATCCATGTTCGTCAGATAAGTAGCCACATAAAGGAAAAAGGTGGCTGTAAGCGCTGTCAGAGCCGCAGGCGCCAAGTATCCAAGTGAAAGTGTCAAAGCACCAGGACTTTGGAGAGATAAGACAAGACCTGTTACCAGGACCGTTGTCGTAGATACTTTCTCGGCAGGATCGATTTCAGCGAGTTTTCCAGCTATAACCATCAGAACCAAAGCCGCAGTATAACTCAAAGTCTGTGAGCTAAATAGCTGATCGTATACCGGGGCAACAAGACCGATTAATGAGGCTCCGACAACTAGGACCGGTGCTGCTTTTAACACCATTGATTTGGCCTCTTCTATAGACTCAGCGTACGAGTAAAGTACCGCTAGAGAGCCTGCGCCTGAGAAAACTGTCAGGGCAATCAGCAGATAATCTGTGAGGTTCTGTACCGCTCCTGTTACAAGCAAGGTGGCGAAAACTCCGTCGATAAGCGGAAGGCAGAGTAAAAGTGTTAGCTGACGTGTTCCTTCGTCGAAGACCTGTAACTGCCGTTGGGCGCCGTCTTTGAGTTGTTCCAGAACCATGAGAAAACCTTGGGAAACGTTTGTTGGTTCTGGAGCCTTATCTGATAATATTCAGTAGCTTGGCTCCAGTAAAAAAGCGCTTAGGCATAGTGAAAGCTGTCCACGAAAATTCAGATACGTTGTTGACAGCCTCTAAACTAGACATTCTAATATCGATATTCTACCGCATTCTTATAAATCCTTGAGGAAGACTGGCTCTCCCTGGTCCAGGATCAGCTGATCGTCGAACCTGACGGTCGGCTTCTCACAGATAACATCCCAGTGAAGCGGGCAGTTAACCCGGTTATCATCGCCTTTCGGGACGTAAGAAGAGTTATCTCCAAATGCGATATGAACCGTACCTAGCACTTTTTCATCCTGTAAAATATTCCCTATCAAGGTTGCCTCCTCATTGGTTCCGAATCCGAACTCAGCGACGTTCCTTCCGCCATCTGTTGAAAACAAGGCTTCTCTGAACTCTTCACCGCCTTCGATTTCAACGACCTCGTTGTCTTCAATCCTTATCTTCGCACCCTCACTTCCATCAACTATAGGAAAATGATCGATCACCAGCGTGCCTCTGGCATTCAAGGATGCTCCATCTGCTTCTCCGGCCGGCAGGTTTCCGAACTCCCCGCTTTCATGAATCATACCAGTATCAACCTCGAAGTAATCTATATCAACATCTATCTTCAGATCGGTACCTGTTGAAGTCTCTATATGTACCGTGTCGGTATCTTCAAGCAGCGAGTAAACCTTCTCGGACAGTCTCTCGACCCTTCCGTAGTCGGCCTGAAGAGACGTATTCCAGATCTCTTGGGTTATGCCTGGAAGAGTTGGCCCCTCGGGCGCCGTTTTCATTCGCGTTCCGTCTGGCATCTGTATGTGAGATCGATTTCTTTGTTGGTGCGAGAAAAACATCTGCCTGTTTTAGCTTCTCAGCTATCTTCCCCGGCGGCTCCTCTCCGTGTTCTGAAGGTTCCTCGTACTCGATAAGTTCGTAGCTGTCGGTTACTTCCGATATCTTCTGGACCAATGTATCGATTAACTCCTGGTCGTTCCCGTCATTTACAACGACAACGTCTTCGCCCTCCTTTATTTTCAGACACTGTTCGACTATAGTTTCCGCTCCTTTCTCCAGCATAGATTAGTTTGCTGAAGACAGAAGTTAACAGTTGTGGAAAATATAGAAGCGGTAGGGCCTGAAAGACCCTTCTCAGAGATCAAAGCAGTTTCTCATCCGCCTTAAGCCTTATGCCAGGCAGAATATCTTCAATCTCTTTTCTCTCCGTTTCCGTGAATATATTCATCTTTCCCTTCCCCTCCGATTGTGTAGCATGCGGCGAGTCATGTGATCCGAGCCATCTCGGACTCGTATTCGATTATTCCCTCCGCTTGGTTTTTAAACAATCTCTCGGCTGTCCGATATGTCCGAAAAAATCCTAATCAGCTAACGCATAACGTTTAGCCTTTTTAGCTCCTTCAGAATCTATAACCTCGTAAGCCTCCATCTTGTTCATATAACGCCTTATAGTTCTCTTCGACTTGTTATCATCTATCTGCTCGCAGTAGCTCTGATATATGTTACCCATTTTCATTCTGCCGTTTTCTTCAAGTATTTCATACACTGTTTTCTGATGCTTGTTCAGCCTTTCTAGCGAGCTAATCCTTGTACGGCTTTTCGAAACTTCAACAGACTGTTCGATTATTTTATCAGTTATATTTTCGTTTCCTTGCTTTTCAGATTCCTGGGCCGCAGTACGAAGAGAGTTAAGACCTACCCTGGCATCTCCATCAGCGGCTTTTGCTATAGCCTTCAGCTGTTTATCTGAGACCGAGTCTGTCCTTAGACCGTGTTCTCTGCGTCTTTTCAGGATCTCCACTATCTGATCGACGCTGTAGCTTCTGAAATGGATCTTCCGGACACCGGAAAGCCGGCTTCTAACCCTGCTATCGAAATGGCCGAATACATTCGAGTCATTAGCAATCATGATCAAACCTGTGTTGTTGAGCTTACTTAGCTCGAACATGACCTCATCATCTACAACCTGATCGGCCTCATCGACGATTATAACGGTCGGAGAGTCTCTGACCTTTTCCCGGAACAGCTGTATCACCTTCTCCGTTGAGGTCCCGTCTCTGGGAACTGTCAGCTTCTTATCCAGCATCTCGTAGAAAATCTCGAACTTGGATTTATGGGAAAAACAGTTGACATAAGCCGAGTTCGCAAACATCTTCGATTTCAGCTCTTCGACCACGTAACGCGCCATAGAGGTCTTTCCTGTTCCCGGCGGACCGTAGATCAGCATGTCAATAGGCGGCTGATCTTCTGTCATCGGACGTAAGTTCCGGGCGATCTCCTGACGCTCAGAGTCCCGGGCAACCATCTCATTCGGCAAATAATCCGCAGTCAAGACCCGGGCATCTTCAATAACCGAATTACGGAAACTGTTCACATCAGTAAATGGGTTGGAAAAAGGTTTGTATCTACCGCGCTCGACCACAGAATTCGTGCTTTTACTTCTTTACTAACTTGTAGTTAGAAGACCGAAGTTTATTGAGGTCGCTCAGCTGCTCTTGAAGTCTCCTGTCCGTAAACAAGCCTTCTATCGCCTCTATAAACTGTTCCGAAGAACCTATAACCCCTCTAGCGCGTTCTTCATCACCCTGTTTCGCCAATTCCTTGGACTCGTCTAGAAGAGAACTTGTGACAGATACAAAATGAATAGGTATTTGCATATTATAGTTATCTCTACGGGAGCTGTTTACGAACTTATCTCTGAAGTCATTTAACTCTCTCACACATGCCTTATGTTCCGCAACAACCTCCTCAGCTTCCGAGACATTTTGGTCTTTCAAACCATAGACCACGTTTTCGAGAAGAACAACCCTCTTCTCAGCCATGAAGTGTTCAGCGTAACTCGTTTCAGACTCAATCTGCTCTTCCTGTCTTTCAAGTTGTGAGACTATTACCTGCGCTACCGGCTTCTCAAGCTGTTCGCACACAGATATTAACTCAGATATCTTTTCTTCAAGCTCGCTCTTAGAGGTATGTATAGCGCCGCGCACATTCGCATGCTGGTTTAAGGCTTTCAGAGTTGATTCCAGAGCATTCGATAGCTCCGAAATAGAACTGGAATCGTTCAGAAGATCCCGGCAAAGTTCAGAGCCTTCCTTGTTACCTGGATTTGGAGGCTCGGAGTTTTTAGCAGTTTCAACAGCTCTTGAAACCATATTTTTATTTTTTAGAGCTCGTTCAGCGACTCTGCGAGCTTCCTCATCCGACATGTTTTCCGGCTTGCGGACCTCAATAGACGCCATAAATAGAAAAAACCATTGTTAGTTGATAAGTTTTAGGAATCGTAGAGGTCAAATCAGATGAGCTATCAGGAAAAAAGAGCCTTGTTCAACTTCGGGATCCAAGCACTTTTTCTCTAGTCAATTCATCGGACTGCAAAGTGTTGCCTGAAGCGAATGAGTCAATTAAAACGAGGCATTCTATCCTGTACCGGTGGGATGCAGCCTGACCATTCTGGAGATAGAGGAGCTTGAAAACAGTCTCCGGGATACAGATAGAGTTCGTTTAAACCGTCAAAGCGACCTCTCCGCATTCAAGAAACTAGAAAAGACCCGTATAGGAAATCCTAGAACATTCATGAGTTTTCTTGGAGAGAAAAGAGACAACAAGGTTTTCAACGTAAAGCTCACCACTGAGACGAAAAAAGACTCTATCTACGTCAACGACGGCCGACCTAGAGTGATTGATAGCGGCTACCAGAAGATCAAAGAGTTTAGATGCTGGATTTCCAATAACCAGACCGAGTTGTATGTTTTCGCTCCGAAACAGCTGGCAAAGACCTTCGTAAAACGGCTGGAGAAGGAAAACTGGACTTCAACCAGCGAAGTACACTTCGAGTTCGAGAAGATAACGGAGCTAGAGAATCTGATTTCTGCCAGAGGAATGTGGGAGGACTCGGAAGGCGCAGTCAGAAAAGTGGCCAAGTTCGGAGAGGATATAGACCAAGAGATATCGAAAGAAAAGTTCACCGCAACCACTACGCTGTATATAGACTACCGTTACCGGTCGTTAACCACGCAAATAGTTTTGAGCGAGGACGGACGGATATCAACAAACGAGGACCTCAGCAACCAAGAGCTGTATGAGATCTATGAAGAAGTCTCATCTACACTGTAAACATGGAGTGGAGTTTGAACACAGGATTTTTTGGAAATACATGCTAGAAGTATAGCTCGATCTCCCCTGTAAATTCACATTATAAACTCTGGACGAATAAAGGTCAGGACCAATAGAGCCAAGAAAACCAGTATTGCGACAACTCTCAACGCTGCCTTCATACTGCCTCTTTCCTCGGAGAACAGTTCCGCTATCCCCATTGCGAGAAAGCCTGAAGACATGAAAATAGGGAACAGATTATAGATGACAAAATAAAGACCCGCAAACCAAACAGAAATTAACAAATAGAAAAGGGCTAGATCCCTCCGAGAACGTCTGAAAAGGTTTCGGGCGATTTCCTTTAGGTCCATATCGGAGTTAAACACCTCTAGATATTAAAAACACAAGCCCCGATCGGTCACTGACCTAAGAATCCAAGATGTAGTGCTGGTTTCAGAACCCGCCCATAAGACTTATAATTTTTATAGAACTTATAGTTGTTATGGCAACTACTATATCTGTAGATGAGGACACCCGCGACCAGTTGAAAAAACTGGGTGAAAAAGGCGAAAGCTACGATGACATTGTGAAGCAACTTATAGACCAGTATATCGAGAGCCGTTACCAGAAACTGGAAGAAGACAAGGAAGAATTTGAAGCACTTGAGTGAATACCGTGTTCGAAAATCAAAGAATTTTCTGGAGATACAGAAAATTCAGAGGCAATTTTTGAATGGAAGTAAGACTACATCCAGATGTTAGAACCTACCTTGATGATCTCGAAGACTCTGGCACTGGAAGATGTGAAGATTCGCTCAAAAGACTTGCTGATGAGCCTTATCGAAGCAGACCGAAATGCGATATTAAGAAACTGAAAGGAAAAGACAAAGAGATGTACAGATTAAGAGTCGGCGACCATCGATTCGAATACTTCGTAGAAGACGACAAAGTCTGGATAGTAGAAGCATTCAGAAGAGGCAGAGGATACAGACAAGAGGGAAATAAGTTTAGAAGTCAGATTATCGCTTCAGGCCGTAAGAAAGTCAGAGCCAGAACTACAATATAGACGGTTATCGCCATTATTCTTAGAACACCAGCTAAAACATTTCGTTCTTCGGGAAGAAATTCCGCAGCACCAGTCAAAAGAAAACCAGAAAACATAGATAGGACGAATAAACTATCGTCCATAAAGAGGTACATGCTCAGAAATACGGCGGCACCCCCAAAATAAACAAGACCGACTTTACTTCTTCTAGGCGGCCTGAAAATATTTTCTACAGTTTTCGCTCTTACCGATACCATAAAACAAATTTTCACTAGCTATTCATATAAAAGAAATTTCTGCCGCTATCTAAATCCCTAAACTGTTAACTTAGATTATAGAGCCCCGATCGGGATTTGAACCCGAGATCTGTCCCTGTCTCGCGACCAACTGTTTGCCGGACGCCATTCTGCGAATGGCTTAATGCGCGCCGCACTGCGCATCGGCAGGCGCTACGAGGGGACCGCTCTAGCCAGACTGAGCCACCGAGGCGGTGTCCTGTAAGAAAACGGTTGGACGGAAGCCTTTATTTTTCTTCCTCGTCTTTTCCGTAGATCTCAGCTTCCACAGCTTTCCTGTTGAACTCGGATATTATCCGTGAGCGAGTATCGACCGGAGAGCCTTTAACTGTGTAGTTAAGCTTTATCTTTACCTTTTCCTCTATCTCCAGGTACTTGACCTCTGGTTCCGGTCTCTCCAGTATTTTCTCCATGCTGGAAGCTGATTCAAGTAAGATCTCTTCTGCCTGCTGTACATCTTCATTGTCAACAGACACGATTATTGACGCATAGTTTTTCGTGCCTCTAGTGTAATTTCTAACCGGATTCGAATCAATCTTCGAGTTAGGAACGATCACATCACTTCTCGTCGATTCGTTAAGCACCGTAGCTCGCATCCCGATCTCCTTGACTCTACCCTGTTCTTCTCCGATCTTAATGTAATCGCCTTTGACATAAGGGTTTTGCATGTGGATGAAGATTCCTGCCACATAGTTTGCGACCTCTTCTCGCATCCCGAAACCTATAGCTACTGTAAGTGCGGCCGCCAGAGTACCTACAACTGTCAGAAGATTTCCGAACTGTCCTGCTTCCAGTGCTACAACCAATGAGACCGAGAAACCGATTAGCTGTATTATATTGCTGATTCTATGTGTTGAGTACTTTTTCAGATCCAGTACTCGCTTGGATAGCGTGGTAGCGGTTAGACGCGTCAGTATTATCCCTATAGCGAAGGCTGTGGCAAATCTTACCAGCCGGAATATCATCTCGGAGCTGGTGAAAAACGGGTTAAGGAACTCCATGTTTTCTATGGCCATGGGGAGCGATTAATAGCTTCGGTTCTCCAACGAGTTACTATGTTCGAATCCAACCAGTACAAAGTCAAACAGAAAGCCTTGAGTATAGGAAACAAGTACCTGGTCTATGAGAACGGAGAGCAGATCCTTGACTCCGCGCAGAAAAAGCTGAGGCTGAAAGAGGACTTCCGTTTCAAGGATATGGATGGAGAGCCAGTTCTAAAGGTTACAACAGACAAAATGCTTGATATAGCCGCATCCTACACAGTAGAAGACGAAAGAACCGGCGAGCCGATAGGAGGTATTAAAGAAGAGCTATCGTTTTTCCAGCACAAATGGAAGGTCTTAGATACCGAAGGAAAGGTCATAGCAGATATTATAGAAGACAATATTGCGCTTGCGCTCGTCCGCAGATTTGTAACCACGCTCGTTCCTTTCAGCTACCGCATAGGAACGGAGAACGGACAGCTAGGTTCGATCAACGGCAAGCTATCTCTGAGAGATACTTACGAGATAACCCTCTCCGAAGATATCGACGACGTACTTGATCCACGGATGATTATTGCGGCAACGGTTTTGATCGACGCTATTGAATCGAACTAAGCCGTTTTTCAAGCTCTTTTTCCGTTAAATCAGTCACAAGTTTCTTTCTCCGGGATTTCGCCCCGGAGACAATACCTACACGCGAATCCAGGACCTGACTTAGTTTTTCAGTGAGTTCGCTGTTGGCTCGGCCGTTTTCAGGCTCTGAGATGAGATATATTTCCGGCATAAGACCGTTTTCTATCTTGAACTCTTCGGAGCCAGGATTTACTTTGACGTAGAACTCTGTCATGATGTGCTGGTAGAACGGCTGTCCGTAACACAGGCACTCATCCGAGTCCCTTAAACGTCATGCCTGCTGACCGCGGACAGCACATCCAGTAGTTACCAGCCATTCTTATATGTCACTGGAAGAAAACCCCTTCTTCCGGAAGAGGCGTGAACTCGGTCTGACGGGACTTGGTCTGAGATGGTTCCTCGCCATGGTACTTACGGAGGTACTGGAAGTACTCTCTGGTGCGCTCTACGGCGTACTCGCCGTCCCGATCAACCATATCCTCGGCAATGTAAAGCATAAACGCCCACTTGAAAAACCGGTTTAACGGATTCGCAAGAAATCTCGGCAGAAACTTGACCCCCTGAGTTACATCATACTTTATCTGAGTGTCTACAACATACGAAACCATACAGAAATTGTTCTCTCCGGAAGGCGGATACTTTGTACCCATCTCCACGGAAATCTTCATCTCTCCTCCGCCTATACCACTTGGAAGATCTTCCGTGACCTCCATGTTAGATGCGAAGCCTCCGTTGTCGACGTTTTCCTCGTAATACGTCTCTTCAGGCCGACCCATCCCCATATTCTGCTTGAAAATATACTTGTGATCAGTGTAGATCGTAGGGACGTTAGGAGACTCATACCACTCCATACGGTTCTGTACGTCGATCCATTCATTGTTGAAAACGTGGAAATGCTCCCAGATATTGTCCTCTCCTCCGGGATCCGGCAGACTAACCCAGTACTTTACACTGTCTGGCAGACTATCCATTAAATTTTCGAAAAACCCCTTACCGTCATCGCTCATTTCCAAGGCGCCTCGTACTGGCTCGCACCTGTTCTAGCAATAGTTTCCTCAACTCCGAACTTCTCACGAAGCAGGTTCTGCATTCGAACCGCAGACTCTTCAGCTTCCTCCTCATACTCTTCTATCTCCTTTGCGTGAAGCTTCTTGTGCCAGAGACCCGCACAGATCTTATACAGTTTTGACTTATGCCACGCAGTTCTTTCCTCTGCGGCAAGACCTGGCTGGCTTATACGCGTATTAGGATCGGTTTCAATAGCTTTCGGCAGCCATTTCATAGGCTCCGAACCAGGGTAAACACTTTTGATAGTCGGCTTTATCTTGACATGCGCTCTAAGTATACCTTCCTCACGTTCCTGCTTGTAAATGCTTTTAGGACTGGCCGCCTTAAAGCTTAGGTTGTAAACAATCACAGTATGTATGGATTTTTCCTTGAAGGCATACATACGGATTCTATCCTTTGGCTTGCTGACGTTAAACTCCATGTGGCCTTCTTCAATCCGGTCAATGTCGAACTCGTTGACCAGCATGTCTTTAAGCCCTCTGTAGATACGTGCCGCATCCTGATGGACGAAAAAGTTGTCTTCAATGACATGACCAGTGTGTTCGAACACAACCACGCTATGTCGCCTCCACGTTCTCTCTTACTCTGTGAAGTAGTTCATCGGCTTTTTCCTCCATCGCACCTTCCCAGTGATGACGATTCTTACCGTAAAGGAACTTATCGTAAAGCGCTAGGTATGCGTACCACCAGAGAGTTCCCCAGGGGCCGTTAGTATTGTATTCTGTCACCATCTTGGCCCTGATCTGTATCTCCAGCTCGCGTTGTTGCTTGGAGATGTAAAGCGTGATGTCGAGCTGCTCTACTGTTCTTTTATCATATCCTTCGACAGTCGTTATCTTCGAGCGAATAGTTCCTTCATCGACGTCGTTGAAGTACTGTTCTTCTCTGACCTCATCGAAGCTCATCCGCCGCTCTAAAAGATCTCTGATCTCCGCATATGCTCGGCCTGGATCATCCAGGACCAGTGTTTGGCGGCGCCGACCTACTTCCTCGACTATCTTCATAAAAACTAATTGTCGGCGGCCGGTATAAACAGTTTGGCCCTACTGGTCAGGAGAGTCCCGGCACTCCGGACAGAGCTGCATCCCGTTTACCTCTCTGACATCCTCAGAGTAGTTCTCACAGTCCTCACATACCCCTGAAGTCATTGTCTCTCTAGGCGTAGCTGCCTGTTCAAGCTCGCCTTTTTCCTCCATGATCTCTGCGAATCCTGGCCATGCGCGCAGAATATCGCTCTGAGTTACAATCCCGACAAGCATGTCCTGACGTACAACCGGCACTCTTGAAATATCGTTTTTAATCATCGCCATAGCTACATCGTTTAGAAGCTCCTGTTCTTCCGCCACTATCAGATCCTTACTCATTACTTCCTCTACAGAAGTCTGCTTCGGATTCTTGCCCTTAGAGACAACTTCATAGACCAAGTCTCTACATACAATTACGCCTACAGCTTCTCCCTGATCTACTACTACAAGACCTCTGATCCCTTCCTCTCTGAGTATCTTGGCCGCATCTACTACGGATTTGTCCTTTTCGACCGCGATAACTCCATCGGTCATGACTTCTTTGATAGTGGCTTCGGATTCCATAGGTCTTTACGGCCTTGGAAAGCTAATTAAGTTAACGATTGTCTAGGTGAACTGTTTCAAACCGCTTTGACGCTGCTCTTTGCCGAAAAGCGACTGTAACGTCTTTTTCAGGATCAAGATCTGCTGTCGGACGTACGGCGAGATCTCGTACTCATCGATGATCTCCTCACTCGGCTGCATGTACTTTTTGATCGTACCCTCCGAAATCGTCAGCAAAACCTTCCCGCCACACTCCGGACACTCTGCGGTAGTTTTACCAGTCGGAGCGATCGTCTGGCTTCTCAAAGGAACCCTCCGGAACTTCTCGTTACAGTCAACACACCGCATCTTCTGAGACGAAAACGACCTGAGATTTCCTTTGATATCCGGTATGAAGTGTTTTTTCAAAAGAAGCTCTGCTGTTGCGTTCTCATCAACAGCCTTGAGCTTTCTACCGAGGTTTAGCTGGCTGCCCGTCTTTTCACTCATCTCTCCAAGCGTTACGTACTCACTCTGGTTCGGACCGTCTTCAACATCGGTCGTCTCGTGAGTATAGCCATGGTTGAAAGGCTCTTTACCGTATACAATGTCTTCTCCGATCTCGATGTCGGTATCTAGCTCCCATGGCGGCTTGTAATCTTTGGTTTCCTCGTAGAACTCTAGTGGGTACTCATCGACTGTTTCAATAGCCCAGGCCTCATCGTCGATCTCATCAGGGTTCAAAACCGTAGACAAAATCAGCGGAGCATCCATGGTACGCGCACCCGTCATATCAGGTAGGAACTGACGTGAAAAGTTCAGCAGGCCATCCATCAAAAGCAAGATCGCATCCTCATCCCCGTCAGCGTTACGTCTTTTCGCCGCATGCCAGTAAGGATGAGCATAGATTCCTTTAGCTTTTGTGAAACCGATGATCCGGCCAACCGTTCCTCCGGATGTGTGAGGCGCCAGCCCGATAATTAGAGAACCTACCAGATCTTCTTTTTCCTCTACGTTGTAGTAAGGATCAAGCCCGTAAAACTCTTCAAGCAGGTCATCGATGAAGTTAGCGACGCGGACGAAGTAATCGGATGCGGCCAACGTGTTTTCCCCATCAGGAATCACTATGTCCTGAGGCTTCATCGCTAAGACTTGATCATCGTCTTCAAGCTCGTTTCCATCAACATCGTGAGTATAACCCATTTCCTTGAGCTTCTCAACGCTTACGTTGATCTCTCTCGGCTTGAAATGCGACATAGGTAGATCCGATGCGTCGTAACGAACCGTACCGTCCTTGTTAACATACAGGTCGTGTTTTTCTCTCAGCAATCCTTTTTCTATAGGCTCTACGTGCTTGTGCTTGGCGCTCATCCCTCTGACCGATTTCAGAAGCTTTGGAGGATTTCTCATTCCCAGATCCTCCATCGCATCGTCCATCATCTCACGGACGTTGATATTCGCTCTCTTGTAGCGAGAGAAACGTTCCTCCCCGCATTTTTCACATCTTTCCGGCTCCTCGTCGTGTTCGTGTTTACAGTCGGTACAGAACCAGATCTTTTCCGTTCCAACCCCACAGTCCCTACAGTAGGAGAAAAACGAGTACTCTCCGCATTCAGGACAGCGGTTGTGGATAATCGACTGTCTTACAATCCCTTTCTTGCTGTGAACCTTGTTGCTGTACGAAGCCGTCAGGTTACGCATGCGTCCGCCTTCCTTTTTCCCGCAAGGGAAGAGCAGCTGCGGTTTACCTTTGATAGTACGTCTCTCTGCTTTTTCCGGTCGGCCCATACGTCCGCCGATGTAATGTGGTGCCTGAGGCCTGACCTCGATACCTGAGATTTCCTCAATTACCTCAGGGATTTCACTTGACGATTCGAGAGATTCTACCTTCTCGGAGTTGTCCTCATCCGGTTCGAGAAGCTTGTTTATTGCTTTAAGCTCGTTTTCCTCGACTTTGACCTCTCCGTCCTCTACTCTGTGCTGAGCCAGTATATCCTCGAGACACTCTTTGGCTTTTGTGTTATCATCTATTTTTCTTGCTCTAACGGCTTTGTAAAGCGCTTTGAACTTTTCCGGGGTTGTCTCACGCCAGTGATGTGTCCATTTAGGGTAAAGCGGTACGCCCGCTGCTTCCGATATACGGAAAGCCTCTTCCGGTGTCGGAGTGCGGTTCGAAAAGTCTCTTCCAAGCTTCATCTCCTTTTCCTCCAAGGTTCTTTCCAGCTCTTTTTCCCACCATTCGGCTACATACGGCGACGGCAGAAGGTTTTTCCCGTTTTCCACGAACTCTCCGTAAGGAACCAGGATATCTCCGAGGAATAGAATCTGATCAATATCATCTTCAAGTTCCTTGGCGTCCTCTCTAGTCTCGACTTTTCTGACTTCTCCGGAGTCCAATCTGACTATAGGAGGATGAATCGTATCACAAGGAGTACCTATAGTTGCCTTTCCCGGGTACTCTGTTTTCATCTGAGTTCCTATAGCCAGGAAACGCTCAGTTATCTCCATTGTGGCCGGATGGAAAGATGTGGCAGCCAAACCGTTTGTACGGGAGTGTCCGTAACGCAGTCGGAACCCTCCTTTGCGACCGGGATGCGAGAAGATCGGTCTTCCTGCTGTAAGCGATCCAAGGTACTTATCGCTCGGCGTGTACTTTTTAGTTTCCTCTCCGTCTCCTTCATCGTCTCCGGAGCTGTGTAGCTCTTCCTGTAGCTCTAAGTATTCTTTTACCCATTCCCAGTGTTCCAAGCCGAACTCTGCTCCCCATTTTTCAATTCTCTTTTTGATCTTCGGAGCCTTCAATGGCAGTCCATCGAGGTATACTAGACACATTCCTCCACGGATCTGATTGGTCTCAACCCTCTCAAGATCCTTGTAGTTAGTTACCTCAAGAGACTCGGTTGGACTTCCTGTTACTTCAACCGGTACATGTGATGCGATGAACTCCGTTTCCTCCCGTTCCGGTTCGTACTGTTTTGCGGTAACCCTGTTGTAGTAATCGTCTACCTCGGCGGCATAACGTTTTACAACCTTATCGCTTGGTTTGAACTCTTCTAGACCAACGTTTTTCCGGACGTAATCAGCTAGAAGCACAGACATTGCTGAAGCGGTTCCTCCGGCCGATCTGATAGGTCCTGAGTAGTAGACAGCTAGGTATTTTGTCCCATCGTTGTTTTCCCGGACCTTGATGTCGCCGATACCTTCGAGAGGTGCTGTCGTGATTCCTCCTGTCATGTAGCTGACTCCGACACGGATTCCTGCGTTACAAGCCTTTTCCTTGGTATCAAAGTCGTAGAACTTTCCTTCCGCGATTTCCTTTCCTATCTCGAAGGATACACGTTCATCGTTTTTCCCGTACTCGTCTTCAAGCTCTTTGATCCTTGGAGCAACGCCTTGATCTTCTAGCTCCGGGAACATCGCTGCTATAACGAGAGAAGAAGCCTTTTCCGGCAGGTTCGTTGCTACAGGGATATCGACCTTTGATTCAGGGTCCTTGTTCTGATCACGGGCCTTTTCTGCGATTTCAAATGCTTTATCCGTCTCTTTCTGTATGTTATTGAAGTATTCTTCGACTTTCAAAACTGGATCACCCGTGTATCGCGTGTCTTGTAGTTTACAACCGT
Source organism: Candidatus Nanohalococcus occultus (assembly GCF_029207735.1). Taxonomy (NCBI): domain Archaea; kingdom Nanobdellati; phylum Candidatus Nanohalarchaeota; genus Candidatus Nanohalococcus; species Candidatus Nanohalococcus occultus. The sequence goes on along the minus strand of NZ_CP104395.1, from coordinate 2,915 downwards.
TACCTTACCCGGATCCGGTACGTGACCAACTCTTCTCTGGAAATCAGTCTGCGCCTGGAAGCTCGAGGAGGCAATCACGTTAGTTCCCTTGTAGGATTCAGCCGAATGGCTGTGGAAATGCCCGCTGACCATGATATCCGGCTTCTCATCGATCACCAAGGTGTCTTTTCCTTCAGGACTCATCAGATTCGATCCATAGGTTGGTGCGAGATGTCTGCGTTTCAAAAGATCGATCATGACGTGGTAAGGCTCATCGTATGCCTTCTCACGCAAGTCCTGGATCTGATCGACGTGATCGTCGAACGAGTAACCATGGTACATCAGGTTAAGTATCCCCTTGGACTCGATCCCGTGAAGCCGTACTTTCTGCGGGTTCTGAACCAAGTGTACGTTATCGTAAGTATGTATTCTATCGAAGGCATCGCCGTCAAAAGCCGGCTGCGGTTCCGCTAACCTGACAATATCGTGGTTTCCAGGGCCTACGATCACCTGGATGTCATCAGGGAGCTTATCGACCCAGTCCTCGAAGAGGTTATACTGCTTGTAGATATCTGTTACCTCGAGTTCATCTTCCTGACCCGGATACGTTCCTACTCCTTCAACAACATCCCCTGCGATCACAAGATATCCGATCTTCGAGGCATCCTCGGAGTTTAACCATTCAGCGAAACGATCAAAACGCTCGTAAAGCGTATCTTCCGATCCAAGGTGTAGATCGGAGATATAAGCTGCTTTTACCTCCTGTTCAGTCGTGTTTACACCGTCAGGGATCGGTAGGTCCGGCCGGATAACCGAGTTCGCAAAGACGATTCCATCGCCCATCGAGCCACGGATGCCTATAATCTCGTCCGGGACGATACGTTCTCCGTCTCTCTCGTCAACTAAGGCACGGTACTCTCCGGTCTTATCCTCAAGCGAGACCATGTACTTCCCGCTTTTCGTCGAATACTTGCGGTTTACCATTCCTATGAACGCGACTTGATCGCCTTCATCTCTGCGCTCTAAGTTCTTTATGCTTACAGCGCTTTGAAGCTCTCTGCGTCTCATCAAAAGCTTTTTGAGCTTCTTGTAGCGGTCATTATAGTTTGCCAGAAACTCTGGTACGTCCTTTTCCTCCTTGGACACATCTGCGCGATCAAGGACCTCTACCTTGGTTTTCAACCGGTCTCTGCGACCGGAGTCCTTGATGGTGACCGTTTTGGAAGCTGAGAACTTCGATCCGGAGCCAGATTCATCTGATTCATCCGTGCCATTCTCCTCATCGTCCTCCAAGCTTTCAGGTGCTCCCTGGTCTTTTTCGGTCTCCTCGGAGCCTTCCCCAGTATAATTTAGTTCTTCAGGCTCCTCTTCGGTTTCTTCCATCTGTTGAGTGTCTTCTACTTCAGTCTTATTAGACGACCCATTTGTAGTTCTTAGAGAATCAAGCATTTTCTCGGATAGAACCATTGGAGGCGTATCAAGTCTTTCAATAGCCTCTAAGTCATTTTCCGTCAGCGATTCTGCCGCATCTTTCTCTACGATACATCCTTTCTGTGTAAGTTTCTTTACTGCCTTTTCGTTCATCAATCGATCTCCCTCCCCCTAAGAGGAACCTTCTAAATGTAAAACTTGTTTTCTATCATGTTCTCGATCTGCGCTCTAATCGATTCGGATAAGTCCACAGATATCTGGCGCGTCCTCCCGTAACGCCCCTTCGAGATAACATTAGCGTTGATAACTCCAAGCATATCCAGCTCGGAGATCAAACCACTTACCCTTCTCTGAGTGAGCGGTGAAACATCTATCTCCCCACACCACTGTTTGTACTCGGAGTAGACATCGCCTGTAGCGACCTCCTCATCGTCCTCTGCCATATCCAAGATGGTGTAAAGTACGATCTTGGAGTGTTTAGGCTGGGACTCTACGGTCTCGACCACTCTATCGCGCTCGATTTTCTCCTGGGCCTTATCGACGTGTTTTTTCCTTACCTCCTCTTCCGAGCTTCTCTCAGCCAGCTCACCTGCCACACGGATAAGATCCAGTGCGCGGCGGGCATCTCCGTGTTCCTGAGCTGCTAGAGCCGAACACTTGGAAATAACTCCATCAACTAGAGCGTCTTCTACGAAGCCTCTCTCCGTCCGTTCCTGTAGTATCTCTCTTAACTCGATCGCGTTATAAGGCGAGAAAATAATCTCTTCCTCACTCAGCGATGATTTTACACGCGAGTCCATGTATTCTGTGAAGTTAAGATCGTTTGAAATCCCTAAAATAGAGACCTTTGTCTCTCTAAGATCATCGTTGATTCTTGTTAAGTTATAAAGGAACTCATCGCCGACCTTCTTTACCAGAGCATCGATCTCATCCAGTGCGATAATGACAACTCCTTTCTGGTTCTGAAGTGCTTCGAAGAACCTGTTGTAGACCTCATCGGTTGGCAGGCCTGTTGAAGGAACCTCCTTACCTAACTGCTCACATAGCTTTGCGAGTAGTCTGTACTCGGTGTCTGCGACCTTCTTCATCTTACAGTTAATGTATACAATGTTAAGATCGACTTCCTGTTCCTCTGCTACATCCTGAAGCTCCGAGGTGACGTGTTTTGTAATTAACGTCTTCCCTGTGCCAACGCTGCCATAGATAAAGACGTTTGAAGGATCCTCTCCTTTCAGCGAAGGCGCTAATATAGATGCTAAGTTGTTGATTTTTTCATCCCTGTGAAGAATGCGTTCAGGTCTCCAGTTAGTAGTTAAAGCATCTTTGTTTTCGAACACGGAGTCTTTTTCCATGTAGTTAGAGAAACGCGACTTGAGATCGCCTTTCAAACTTACTTCTTTACTCGAGTTGTCTGGAGCCACTGTAAAGTTTCTACTTGAAACCAAGGCTTATAATACCTCCGCAGATGAAACAAGGGTCCGACCCACCCACCCCCTGATTTCTAT